>CANGBT010000026.1 GCA_947452135.1 Burkholderiales bacterium | reverse complement strand
CGAGCGGCACGAAGGCGGCCGTGGGTTCGCCCACGCGCATCCACGGTGCGTCGAGCGAGATCCACAGCGCAAACACCACCAGCCCGACGGCTGCCGCCAGCAGCGCCTCGCGCGCGGTGGGCCACACCTGCGCGGCGAGCTCGCCGTAGTCACGCCACCACAGCGCCAGCAGCGCGCCGACCACCGCCACGGTGAGGCCGTAGACCCAGCGCGCGTCGATGAGCGCCGCGCCGTCGGCCGGCAACGCGCCGCGCAGCGCGAGCAGCGCCATGAACACGGCAAACGGGATCACGCGCAGCCAGGCGGCGCGGCTCAGGTTCGAGATCATTCGAGGGGCTTTCGTCATGCGCCGATGCGCGTTCAGCGCGCCGGCTTCGGATTCGTTGGCGCAGCGGAGGGTGCGGCGACTCCCAACCCTTGCAGCACCGCGTCGGTGTCTTGCCCGAGTGCGGGCGCCAGGCGTGCGATGCGCCCTGGCGTGAGGCTCAGCTTGGGCACCACCCCGGGCACGTCGAGCGACAGCCCGTCGGCGGTGGTGATGCGTTCGATCATGCCGCGCGCGCGGTAGTGCGGGTCTTCGGCGATGTCCTTCGCGGTGTAGACGCGGCCCACCGGCACCTGTGCGGCCTGCAGCACGACCAGCACTTCGTCGACTCGGCGCGATTGCGTCCACGCGCCGATGGCCGCATCGATCTCCTGCACCCGCGCCACGCGCCCGGTGTTGGTGGCCAGATCGGGCGCCAGCCCGAGGTCGTCGCGGTCGATCGCGTGCATCAGGCGGCGGTAGATCGAGTCGCCGTTGCCCGCGACCAGCACCCAGCCGTCGACGCAGGCGTAGGAGTTGCTCGGCGCGATGCCGGGCAGCGCCGAGCCGCCGGGCTCGCGCACCGCGCCGAAGGCGCTGTACTCGGGCAGCAGGCTTTCCATGCAGTTGAAGACCGACTCGTACAGCGCCACATCCACCACCTGCCCCAGGCCCTTGGGCGCTTGCGCGCTCACCGTGGCGTGGCGGTGCTGCAGCGCCATCAGGATGCCGATCACGCCGTGCAGCGAGGCCAGCGTGTCGCCGATGCTCACGCCGCAGCGCACCGGCACGCGCCCGGGCTCGGCCGTCAGGTGGCGCAGCCCGCCCATGGCTTCGGCCACCGCGGCAAATCCTGGCAGTTCACGGTACGGCCCCGTTTGCCCGTAGCCGCTGATGCGGCACAGGATCAGCCCCGGATTGCGGCGGGCCAGGTCTTCGTAGCCCAGGCCCCAGGCTTCCATCACGCCGGGCTTGAAGTTCTCGACCACGATGTCGGCCTCGTCGATCAGCCGGCGCACGATGTCGCGCGCTGCGGGGTCTTTCAGATCGAGCGCCACGCTCTTCTTGTTGCGCGACTGCACCTGCCACCACACGCTGGTGCCTTCGTGCAGCATGCGCCACAGCCGTAGCGGGTCGCCGCCGGACTTGCCTTCGGCGGCGGGCGGCTCGATCTTGATGACCTCGGCGCCAAAGTCGCCCAGCGTCTTGCCGGCAAACGGGCCGGCGATCAGCTGGCCCAGTTCGATCACCTTGAGTCCGGCCAGCGGGCCGAAGGGCGTGGGGTCTGACATGACGTGCTCCGGCGTGCGCCGCCGGGTCAGGCGGCTTTTTCTTCCAGCAGGTAGTTGGCGCCGTCGTACTGGCCGAGCACCTCGGTCAGGTAGGGCAGCACCTCGAGCAACTGCGCGTGCAGCGTGTACGGCGGGTTGAGGATGAACATGCCGCTGCCGGCCAGGCCGAAGCCTTGCGCATCAGGCTGCTGCACCGTCAGGCGCGCGTGCAGCCAGCCCTTGGGCGCCAGGCCTTCGAGCCGGCGCGGCAGCTGGGCGGCCTCGAGCTTGCTGACTTGCGGATACCAGACCATGTAGACGCCTTCCGGAAAGCGCAGGATGGCTTCGCGCAGCGAGGTGATCACCTTCGGGTAGTCGCCGTGGCCCTCGTAGCTCGGGTCCATCAGCACCACCGCGCGGCGCGATGACGGCGGCACCTGGCCCTTGAGGCCCTCGAAGCCGTCGGTGTCCTTGACCTCGGCGCCGCGCACGCCGCCCAGATACGCCTCGAGGATGCGGTGGTCGGTCGGGTGGCGCTCGAACATCCGCAGCTGGTCCTGCGAGCGCAGCATCATTTGCGCAATGGCCGGCGAGCCCGGGTACTGCTCGAGCTGCCCGTCGGGGTTGAACTGGCGCACCAGCGCCATGTAGTCGGCCACCGCCTCAGGCAGGTCGTCGCGCGACCACAGACGGGCCACGCCTTGCAGGTACTCGCCCTTCTTTTGCGCGTACTGCCCCTCGAGCGAATAGCCGCCCGCACCGGCGTGCGTGTCGATCATCCGGTAGGGCTTGTCCTTCTGGTTCATGTAGCGCAGCACCAGCATCAAGGTGATGTGCTTGAGGACGTCGGCGTGGTTTCCGGCGTGAAAGGCGTGGCGGTAAGCGAGCATGCGCGGTGTCCCTGTTCAATCGGGCACTTTAGCCTCGTCAGGTGCGCTTCATCTTTGGAGGCGATGATTCGGCCCCTGCCGAGCGCGCGCCGCGCCCCCGACCTCCTTTTTTCAGATCGCCCATGAAAGCCGTTGCCTACCTCCAAAGCCTGCCCATCGACCACGCCGAAGCCTTGCTCGACGCCGATCTGCCCGAGCCCGAGCCGACCGGGCGCGACCTGCGCGTGCGCGTGGCGGCGGTGTCGGTCAACCCGGTCGACACCAAGATCCGCCGCGGCGTGCCGCCGGCCGGCGGTCAGCCCAAGGTGCTGGGCTGGGACGCGGTGGGCGTGGTCGATGCGGTGGGCGAGGCGGTCACGTTGTTCAAGCCCGGCGACCGCGTCTGGTACGCCGGCGAGGTCACCCGCCCCGGCAGCAACGCCGAATGGCAGTGCGTGGACGAGCGCATCGTCGGTCGCGCGCCGGCCACGCTGTCCGACGCCCAGGCCGCCGCACTGCCGCTGACCGCCGTCACCGCCTGGGAGCTGCTGTTCGATCGTTTCGGCATCACGCCCGACACCCGCGGCACCTTGCTGATCACCGGCGCGGCCGGCGGCGTGGGCTCGATCCTGATCCAGCTGGCGCGCCAGCTCACCGCCCTCAGCGTGGTGGCCACCGCCTCGCGAGCGGCCACGCAGGCCTGGGTCGCCGAGCTCGGCGCGCACCACGTGATCGACCACCGCCAGCCGCTGGCCGCGCAGGTGCAGCGGCTGGTCGATGGCGGGCTGATCGCACCGGTCACCCACGCGGCCAGCCTCACGCACACCGAGCAGCACTGGGATCAGCTCATCGAGCTGCTGGCGCCGCAGGGCAAGCTGGCGCTGATCGACGACCCGGCGGCGCCGCTCGATGTGCTTCAGCTCAAGCGCAAGAGCCTGTCGCTGCACTGGGAGCTGATGTTCACCCGCTCGCTGTTCCACACCGCTGACATGCAAGCGCAGCACGATGTGCTCAACCGGGTGGCCGATCTGGTCGATGCGCAGCGCCTGCGCAGCACCCTGGTCGAGCACTTCGGCGCCATCAACGCGGCCAACCTCAAGCGCGCCCACGCGCAGATCGAGGGCGGCACCACGCGCGGCAAGATCGTGCTTGAAGGCTTCTGATCCAGCCGCATATCGCCATTTACGTCTGAACTTTCTCCGAGACCACGCCATGTCCACCTTGTTTGATCCCATCCACATCGGCCGCATCGCCGCCGCCAACCGCATCGTCATGGCACCGCTCACGCGCAACCGCGCCGGCGCCCACGAGGTGCCCACGGAAATGATGGCCGCGTACTACGCGCAGCGCGCCAGCGCCGGGCTGATCGTGGCCGAGGCCACCCAGATCAGCGCCGAAGGCCAGGGCTACATCGCCACCCCGGGCGTCCACACGCCCGAGCAGGTGGCCGGCTGGAGCCGTGTCACCGACGCGGTGCACGCGGCCGGCGGCAAGATCGTGCTGCAGCTGTGGCACGTGGGGCGCATCTCGCACGTGTCGCTGCTCGGCGGCAATGCGCCGGTGTCATCGACCTCGCGCGCAGCCGTGGCCAAAACGTTCACCCACGAAGGCTTTGTCGATGTGTCCGTGCCGCGCGCGCTGCGCACCGACGAGATGCCGCGCCTGGTGGCCGACTACCGCCAAGCCGCACGCAATGCCATCGAGGCGGGCTTTGATGGCATCGAGGTGCACGCCGCCAACGGCTACCTGCTTGACCAGTTCCTGCGCGACAGCATCAACGACCGCACCGACGCCTATGGCGGCTCGATCGCCAACCGTTGCCGCGTGGTCGTCGAGATCATGCAGGCCGTGGCCGAAGAGATCGGCGCCGATCGCTGCGGCATTCGCTTGAGCCCGGTCACGCCGTTCAACGACGCCGGCCTCGACAGCGACACGCAGGGTCTGTTCAACCACCTGATGCAGCAGCTCGCCCCGATGAAGCTCGCCTTCATGCACGTCATCGAGGGCTCGACCGGCGGGCCGCGCGACTTCGCACCGCTCGACTACGACGCGCTGCACGCCATTTACAAGAAAGCACACCCGCAAGGCACCTGGCTGCTCAACAACGGCTACGACCGCGCCATGGCCATCGAGACCGTGGGCAGCGGCCGCGCTGACGCCATCGCGTTTGGCAAGCCGTTCATCAGCAACCCGGATCTGGTGCGCCGTCTGCGCGAGGACGCACCGCTGGCCGTGCCGGACGCCGCGACCATGTTCGGTGGCGACGCCAAGGGCTACCTCGACTACCCGACGCTCGACGCCGCGGCGTCCTGATCGCCCGTCAGCGATGCGCGGCCCGGCGCGAGCGAAAGAGTTCGGCAATGCCCACATCGCGCGGGCCGTGGATGAGCTCGAAGGCGTCGCCGGCGGCCAGCGTGCCGGGCACGCGCACCGCCAGGTAAAAGCCGCACCAGCCGCTCGAGACCATCAGCTTGCTGGCTTGGTTGAAGCCCATCACCGCGTTGAACTTGAAGCACGGAAAGCGTGGCTCGCTCACCGCGAGCTCGCAGTTCGCAAAGCGCAGCACATCGCCCACGCAGACCTGCGCTTCGAGCAGGCCGCTCAGCGTGAGGTTCTCGCCCATGAAGCCGTGCGGCAGCGGCTCGCCCCAGGCCGCCACGCCGGCTTGCGCGCGCACCGTCTGCCAAAACGCGTAGTGCTCGATCGGGTAGGCGTAGACCGCCTTGCTCAAGCCCCCGTGCACCGACAGGTCGGCCTGTTCGTCCCCCGCCAGCCCCAGCGCGTGCGCCTCGACGGGGCCGGCCACGCCGCGCTTGCCGATGCCGGTGAGCTCCTCGCGCCCGTCGATATTCATCGCACGCGCTGGGCTGGTGTTGACGCTGATCACGTGCATGGCAAGCTCAACCTGTTTGAATCTGAATCGCCCCATTCTGCGGCTGCGGCGGTCATGATCCAGGCTCCAAACTCAAACGCGCGCAACCGCAAGAGGCCTTCATGAAAACCCACGCCCCTGCCCGCTACACCCTCACCGCCATGGCCTTGCACTGGTTGTTGGCGCTGGCCATCCTGGGCGCCTTCGCGCTGGGGCTTTATGTGGCCGATCTGCCGCCCTCGCCCGAGGCGCTGAAGCTCATCACCTGGCACAAATGGGGCGGCATCGCCATCCTCGCGCTGTCGGGCCTGCGGCTGCTGTGGCGCTTGACGCACCGCCCGCCCGCCGATGTGCCGATGCCGGCGTGGCAGTTGCGCGCAGCGCAGGTCATGCATCTGGCGCTGTACGGGCTGTTCTTTGCGGTGCCGCTGGCCGGCTGGGCCTACAGCTCGGCGGCCGGCCATCCGATCGTGTGGTTCGGGGTGCTGCCGCTGCCGGACTTCGTGCCCGTCGACAAGGCGCTGGCCGACGACATCAAGGAGCTGCACGAGGCGCTGGCCTGGGCTTTGGTCGGGATTGCCGCGTTGCACATCGTTGCCGCGCTCAAGCACCAGTTCATGGACCGCGACGGCCTGATCGACCGCATGAGGCCGGGCCGCGGCTGAACGCATGAAGCGGTCGGCTCGTGTGCTCGGGTCGCTCGCGGTGGCGCTGCTCGCGCTGCTGGTGTCGCCCCTGGCGCAGGCCCAGCAAAAGCTGCTGCCGGCGCAAAGCGAGATCAGCTTCGTCAGCCGCCAGATGGGCTCGCCGGTCGAAGGGCGCTTTCGCAGCTTCGACGCTCAGGTGGCGCTCGACCCCAAGCAGCTTGCCGCCGCCAAGATCGTGCTGGTGGTCGATCTGGCCAGCGCCACGCTGGGCAGCACCGACACCGAAGCCGAGCTGCGCCAGCCCGACTGGTTCGACGTCAAGAAATTCCCGCAGGCCACCTTCACCTCCAGCGCAGTCAAGTCCGCCGGGCCGGGCCGCCTTGAGGTGGTGGGCACCTTCAGCCTCAAGGGTCGCAGCCGGCCGCTCAGCGTGCCGGTGGCCCTGACGCAAGCCGGCGGCACCACCACCGCCACCGGCGCCTTCACCATCCGGCGGCTCGACTTCAAGGTGGGCGATGGCGACTGGACCGACACCGACCTCATCGCCAACGACGTGCAGGTCAAGTTCAAGCTCGCGCTGAGCGGCGTGGCCGCGCTGTGAGCCGCACCGGCTGATTGTTCAACCCCACCCCCCTTCAGGAGCCCACCCATGAAGACCCAGACCTCACTCGCCGTGGCCGCCACGCTGCTGGCCGCCGCTTCGCTCGCCCAGGCCGAAAGCGTGACCTACGCCGTCGAGCCCATGCACACCTACGTCACCTTCGAGGCGCGCCACTTCGGCACCTCGACCAACCGCGGCCGCTTCGACAAGAAGGAAGGCACCATCACCCTCGACCGCGCCGCCAAGACCGGCCACGCCGACATCACCATCGACACCGCGTCCATCAGCAGCGGCCTGCCGCTGTTTGACGGCCACCTGCGCGGCGACAACTTCCTGCGGGCGAAGGAATTCCCGACCGCCAAGTTCACGGGCAACCAGTTCAGCTTCGACGGCGACAAGGTCAGCGCCGTGTCGGGCACGCTCACCTTGCTGGGCAAGACGCAGCCCACCACGCTCAACGCCACGAACTTCAACTGCTACGACAGCCCCATGTTCAAGCGCGAGGTCTGCGGCGGCGACTTCGAAGCCACCTTGCAGCGCAGCGCCTACGGCATGACCTACGGCCTGCCCGGCATCCCCGACACCATCCGGCTGGTCATCCAGATCGAGGCGGTGCGGCAGTAAGGCGCTGGTCCGCACCACCCTCACCCCGGCCCTCTCCCGCGAGCGGGAGAGGGCGCCATTCAAATTCCTTCTCCCCGAGGGAGAGGGTTGAATCCCCCCGCCCACAAAAAAACCGGCCCCACAGGCCGGTTTTTCATGGGGGGTCGAGATAACCCCCTCGGTATTGATGCGGGTGGTTTACGCCGCCTGAGCCTTGCGCTTGCCCGCGGCGCGCGCCGGGGCGCCAGCGCTGCCTAGAATTTCGAGTCCGGGCGCCAGCGGCGCATCGACCGCCCACAGCGCGCGCCAGCCCATCCAACGAACCACACACGAGCCCACCATGAACCCATTCGAATTCGACGCCGACGCCGAACCCAGCTCCGAGCCCCGGCCGCTGCTGCCGGAGTTCTTGCTCACCGATAAAGAGCTGGCCTTCATCACCGCCAAGTTCCCTGATGCGATGGCCCAGATGCGCGAAAAGGGCACCCAGCTGATCAACGACCCCGAAGACCCGGTGATGGCCCCGCTCGACAGCTTCATGGTCTTCTTCTTCATCGAGAAGGTGCACCACCTCAACCTCGAAGCCTTCGACATGCCCGACGCCGCTGAGGTGTTTGCCGAGGCGTTTGCGCGGTTGGGGTGATCCGGCGCTGTCTGAACCCGGGCCCCAGCAGTGGAGCGGCTGTTCGGCAGCTTGAGTTATTACGGAAAACGTAATACGCTCGCCAGATGATCCAGTCGTTTCGGTGCAAGGACACACAAGCCTTGTTCGAGGGCGGACACCCGAAGCGGTTTCGGGCGATCGAGACGGTCGCCACGCGCAAGCTGGCGCTGCTCGATGCGGCGCAGTCGCTTGATTTCCTGCGTTCGCCGCCGGGCAACCGGCTCGAAGCGCTCCGGGGCGATCGTGTCGGCCAATGGAGCATCCGCATCAACGACCAGTGGCGGTTGTGCTTTGCATGGGGTGACTCGGGCCCGGCCGACGTCGAGATCGTGGACTACCACTGAAGGAGTGTGACGATGAGCCGACCCATCAACCGCATGCGCGCGGTGCATCCTGGCGAGGTGCTGCGTGAGGAGTATTTGGCGCCGCTCGCGCTGAGCGTCAACGCGTTGGCCATGGCGCTGGGCGTGCCCGCCACGCGCATCCACGAGATCGTGAAAGAGCGCCGCGGTATCACCGCCGACACCGCCGAGCGGCTGGCGCGCTACTTTGGTGGCGATGCCGCTTCGTGGCTGGCGCTGCAGGCCAGTTTCGATTTGAAAACCTTGACCACGCGCGACGACATCGCGCGCAAGGTGCTGCCGCGCGAACCCGCCGCGGCGTAGCCCAGACGACCCGCTACAGCGCCACGGTCTGCCGCACCGCGTGCTCCCAGCGCGCCATGCGTTCGGCGGCCTGATCGCGGGGCATTTGCGGATGGAACGTGCGCTCGGCTTGCCACTGGGCGGCCAGGGTGGCCACGTCGGGGTACAGGCCGCAGCTCAGGCCGGCCAGATACGCCGCGCCCAGCGCTGTGGTTTCGATCACCTGCGGGCGCACCACCGGGATGCCCAGCAGATCGGCCTGGAACTGCATCAGCAGGTTGTTGACGCACGCGCCGCCGTCCACGCGCAGCTCGGCCACCGGTTGGCCGCCGGCGGCCACAGCATCGCGGCTCATGGCTTGCAGCAGCGCGGCGCTTTGAAAGGCGATGCTCTCGAGCGCCGCACGGGCGATGTGCGCTACGCTGCTGCCGCGTGACAGCCCGACGATGGCGCCGCGTGCATCGGGCTGCCAGTAAGGCGCGCCCAGACCGGTGAACGCCGGCACGAACATCACGCCGCCGCTGTCGCTCACGCTGTCGGCCAGCGATTGAACGTCGCTGCTGCGCTCGATGGCGTGCAGCCCGTCGCGCAGCCACTGCACCACTGCGCCGCCAATGAACACGCTGCCTTCAAGCGCGAATTCGGGCGTGGCCGTGACCTGCGCCGCGCTGGTGGTGATGAGGCCGTTGGCGCTTTGCTGAAACCGCGTGCCGGTGTGCATCAGCAAGAAGCAGCCGGTGCCGTAGGTGTTCTTGGCCAGCCCCGGCGTGAAGCAGCTCTGGCCGAACAGCGCGGCCTGCTGGTCGCCGGCGATGCCACCGATGGCGATGGGCGTGCCGAACAGCTCAGACGCCGTGTGGCCGTAGACATGGCTCGACGGGTGCACCACGGGCAGCGCTTCGGGCGGGATGTCGAGCGCGGCGAGCAGCTCGGGATCCCACCGGTTGGTGTGCACGTCGAGCATCAGCGTGCGCGAGGCGTTGCTCACGTCGGTGGCGTGCACCGCACCGCCGGTCAGTTGCCACAGCAGCCAGCAGTCGACGGTGCCAAAGGCGAGCTCGCCACGCGCGGCGGCGGCGCGCGCACCGGCCACGTGGTCGAGGATCCACTTGAGCTTGGTGCCCGAAAAGTACGGGTCAAGCCGCAGCCCGGTGCGCTGGCGAAAGGTGGCTTCGAGCCCGGCCTCGCGCAAGGCGTCGCACGCGGACGTGGTGCGCCGGTCCTGCCAGACGATGGCGTTGTGCAGCGGCACGCCGGTGCGCCGGTTCCACACCACCGTGGTCTCGCGCTGGTTGGTGATGCCGATCGAGGCAATGTCGCGTGCGGCCAGGCCGGCGGTGGCCAGCGCTTCGCGCGCGGTGGCCAGCTGGCTGGCCCACAGCTCGAGCGGATCGTGCTCGACCCAGCCGGACTGCGGATAGATCTGGGCGAATTCGCGCTGCGCCATCGCCACCACGCGGCCGTGGGCATCGAACACGATGCTGCGCGAGCTGGACGTGCCCTGATCGAGCGCGAGGAGGTGGGTGGCTGACGTCATCTCGGGTGCCTCAGGCGGGGGCCGCACACGCCCCGCGCGGCGGGTGCGGCGCGCGGAGCATCATCGGCGCATTGTTGTCCCGGTGGACGCTGCGGCGGTGCCACCGTGCTGCCGAAATCCCCCTCGAGATTGCCTGCCGTGACCGACCGTTTCGAACCCCCACTTCCCGATCCTGAGCTGCCCGTCGAATGCGATGTGCTGGTGGTGGGCGGCGGCATCAACGGCGCAGGCATCGCGCGCGATCTGGCCGGGCGCGGCGCGCGCGTGGTGCTGTGCGAGCAGGACGATCTGGCGTCGCACACCTCGTCGGCGTCAACCAAGCTGATCCACGGCGGGCTGCGCTACCTCGAGCACGGCGAGTTCGCGCTGGTGCGCAAGGCGCTGGCCGAGCGCGAACGGCTGCTGCGCAGCGCGCCGCACATCCTGTGGCCGCTGCGCTTCGTGATGCCGCACGATCCCGCCAGCGCGGCAGCGCGCCCGGCGTGGCTGATTCGCGTCGGGCTGTTTTTGTACGACCACCTCGCGCGGCGCGAGTGGCTGGCCGCTTCGCGCCACATCGACTTGCGCCAGCACCCGGCCGGCTTGGCGCTCAAGCCGGGCTTTCGGCAGGGCTTCGAATACGCTGACGGCTGGGCCGACGACGCGCGGCTGGTGGTGCTCGCTGCGGTGGACGCGGCCGAGCGCGGCGCCACCGTGCTGACGCGCTGGCGCTGCGTGGATGCGCAGCGCGGCGCCGACCGCTGGCAGGTGCAGCTGCAAAGCGCGGCCGGTGCGACGCTGCGCTTGAGCGCACGCGCGCTGGCCAACGCCACCGGCCCGTGGGCGGCGCAGTTTCTGGGCGACCAAGTGCATGCGCCCAAGGTGCGAGCGCTGCGGCGCGTCAAGGGCAGCCACATCGTGGTGCCCAAGCTGTTTGACCACGACTGCGCCTACCTGCTGCAAATGCCTGACAAGCGCGTGGTGTTCGCCATTCCCTACGAGCGCAACTTCACGCTGATCGGCACCACCGAGGTCGAGCACCACGGCGCGCTCGGCACGCTGCACATCGAGGCCGACGAGATCGCCTACCTGTGCGAGCAGGTCAGCCGCTACTTTCAAAAGCCGGTGGTGCCGGCCGATGTGGTCTGGAGCTACGCTGGCGTGCGCCCGCTGCTCGACGACGGCTCGGGCGATGCGGCCTCGGTCACGCGCGACTACGCGCTCGAGCTCGACGTGGCCGGCGCGCCGGTGCTGTCGGTGTGGGGCGGCAAGCTCACCACGTTTCGCAAGCTGGCCGAAGAAGCCGCCGACCGGCTGGCCGCGCCGCTGCACCTGGAGCGCGGCGCCTGGACGGCGAGCGCCGTGCTGCCGGGTGGCGACTTCAGCGAATTCATCGGCACGCCGTTGCAGCCCGACGCCGACTTCGCGCGCTTTGCCGCGGAGCTGGCGCGGCGCCATCCCGAGTTGCCGGCCACGCTGGTGCAGCGCTGGGCACGCGCCTATGGCTCACGCGCTGAGCGAGTGATCGAGGCCGACGGCCTGGGCGCCGAGGTGGCTCCGGGGTTGTTTGAAGCCGAGCTGCGCTACCTGCACCGCTGCGAGTGGGCGCGCACGGCCGACGACGTGCTGTGGCGGCGCAGCAAGCTCGGCTTGCACTACACGTCCACCGAGCGCTGCGCGGTGGCGCGCTGGTGTGACGCTCAGTGGGGCGCTCAGTGGGGCGCGGTGGACGGCGCTGCGGCCGCGGTGCCAGGCAGCGCCTGAGCATCGCCCAGCGTCATCTCGCCGCCCAGCGCGTCGATCAGGTCGGGGATGAGTTTGGCCAGTTCGCCGGTGGCGATGGCGGCGTCGGCGTCGAAGCTGTCATCGCGGCTGTCGGCGCGGTGGTTCTCGAACACCACGTCGAGGAAGTCGATCTTCTTGATCTGACCGGTTTCCGACAGCACGAACGACACGCGGGACTGCCAGGTGAGCGCCAGCCGCGTGGGCTGCTTGCCGCTGGCGATGTGCTGGCGCACCTCGTCGATGTCGAGCGGGTGGCGGGCGTAGCGCACCACCGATTTCATCTCGTCGGCCGACTTCAGCTCGCATTCGCGGTCGACCGTGAACGCCGCCGGCGGCTCGCCGCTGAGCAGCCACTGCGACATCGCCACCGCGGCCGATTCGGTCGTTTGCAGCATCGTGAGCGTGAGGCCGGGCAGCGCCTTGATCAGCTGCGTGACCACCTCGCCGGCGCGCGTGGTGCTGCTCGCGTCGACCATCAGCAGCCGCGCGCGCTCGTCGATCCACACCCTGAGCGTGGCGCGCTTGGTGAAGGCCATGGGCAGCAGCTCGAGCGTGGCCTGCTCCTTGAGCTCTTTGGTTTCCTTCTTGCCGGGCTTGCGTCCGCTGCTGTGCTCGACTTGCTGCACCAGCTCGTCGGTGCGCCGCTTGACCACCGCCGAGGGCAGCGCCTTGCGCTCGATCATCAGCGACATCAGCCACTGGCCGCTCACCGATTCGACCAGCGGCGCGTGCTCGGTGCCGCGCGGCGCGACCCAGCCCGCCGACTGCGCCTGTGTGGCGCCGCATTCGGCAAAACGCCCGGCTGCGAGGCCGTCTTCGATCTGTTCCAGCGTGGTCGACCACTCGGGGCCCACGCGATACACCGTCAGGTTCTTGAACAAGCGAGGCTACTTTCGAGGTGAAGGAAGGTGTCGGCGCGGCTCGAACGAGCGGCGCGGGAGGCGGGATTGTCCATGGCCGCAAGACACCCCGGATGTCCTAGAGTCGATCCGGTTTCGCGCGACCGGGCCGCGCCGCTCAGACCCCCATAAAACGCCCGCAAAACAACAGGAGACATTCATGCACGAACAGTTCAAGCAGGCCGCCGACACGGTGCTCGCCAACACCGTGGGCGCGGCCGGCGGCGCGCCGGGCGTGGTCGCGATGGTGACCGACCGACAGCGCAACATTTACGAAGGTGCAGCCGGCAAGCGCGCGCTCGGGGGCGACGCGCCGATGACCACCGATTCGGTGATGGCGATCTTCTCGACCACCAAGGCGCTGACCGGCGTGACGCTGATGCAGTTGGTTGAAGAAGGCCGCGTGCGCCTCACCGACCCGGTGAAGCAGTACGTGCCCGAGATCGCCGAGATTCAGGTGCTCGAGGGCTTCGATGCCGACGGCCAGCCGCGGCTGCGCGCCCCGAAGCGCGACATCACGCTCGACGACCTGATGCTGCACACGGCGGGCTTCAGCTACGAATTTTTCAGCCCCGACGACCTGAAGTTCCGCAATGCGACCGGCGTGCCGTCGGTGGTGTCGAGCACGTTCGCTTCGGTGCGCACGGTGCTGCTGTTTGATCCGGGCGAGCGCTGGGGCTACGGCGTGAACATCGACTGGGTCGGCAAGGTGGTCGAAGCGGTGCGCGGCAAGCGCCTCGGCGAGGTCATGCAAGAGCGGCTGCTCGCGCCGCTGGGCATGGGCGACACCGGCTTCGTGATGACGCCGGCCATGCAGTCACGCCGCGTGACGATCCACGACCGTGCCGCCGACGGCAAGCTCACGCCGCTGCCCGATCTGGTGCTGCCGCAGCCGCCTGAGATGGACATGGGCGGCCACGGGCTGTATTCCACCGTGGTCGACTACATGAAGTTCATCCGCATGGTGCTCAACGACGGCGCTGGCGAGCACGGCCGCGTGCTCAATCCCGAGACGGTGGCGCAGATGTGCCGCAACGGCCTGGGCGCGTTGCAGTCGGGTGGCTGGGCGACGTCGATCCCGTCGCTGTCGAACGCCGGCGAGTTCTTCCCCGGGCTGCCCAAGTCGTGGGCGTACACCTTCCAGGTCAACGAGCAGGATGCGCCTTCGGGCCGCCCGGCGGGCTCGCTGATGTGGGCGGGGCTGGCCAACCTGTTCTACTGGATCGACCGACAAAACGGCATTGGCGGTTACTGGGGCTCGCAGATCCTGCCGTTCCTGGATGTGTCGTCGTACCCCGGCTTCGTGGATTTCGAGACTGCGGCCTACCGCCACCTGGTGCGCTGAGCCCGGCTGCGGCGCTGGCCGCACGGCGATCTCAGCCGAGCAGCCAGCGCATCAGCGGCGGCACCAGCCACGGCAGCAGCACCGATGCCAGCACCACCTGCATGAGCAGCGCCAGCACCGCGTAGGCACCGCAGTCGGGGTCGACCTGCAGCGCGCGCGCCGAGCCCAGGCCGTGTGCTGCCGTGCCCATCGCAAAGCCGCGAATCGGCATGGGGGCCACGCCCAGCGCGTCGAACAGCGGCTTGGCGGTGAGTGCGCCAATGAGGCCGGTCAGCAAGGTGAACAGCGTGGTCAGGTTGGCGATGCCGCCGATCTGCTCAGAGATGCTGATGGCCGCCGCTGCGGTCACCGACTTGGGCGCCAGCGAGCGCAGCACCTCGGGTGGCAGACCGAGCGCCCAGCCGATGAGCACCGCGCTGAGCGCGCCGGCCAGCCCGCCGGCCAGCGCCGAGGCCGTGATGGCCCAGGCGCGCTGGCGCAGCTCGTGCAGCCGCTCCCACAGCGGCCACGCGAGCGCCACCACCGCCGGCCCGAGCAGAAAGTGGATGGGCTGCGCGCCCGCGAAATACAGCGGGTACGGCGTGCCGCTGAACAGAAAAGCCCCGGCCAGCACGGCCACCGACCACAGCACCGGGTTGGCCATCGAGGCTCTGCCGCTGCGTTCGTAGAACCGGTTGGCCAGCAGGTAGACGATGACGGTGACCGTCACCGCGAAAGCGGGGCTGCCCGCCAGGGCGGGCCAGTGCTCGATCAGGGGCGCCACCGCCATGGATCAGTGGCCTGCCCGTCGTGACGACGACAGCACCGAGGGCGCCGGGCTCCCCAGCAAGCGGCGCATCACCACCGCCGTGACCGCCATGCCGATCCAGGTCGACAGCGCCAGCACGATCAGGATGCGCCCGCCGTACTGCGACAGCAGGCCCACGTGCAACATGATGCCCACGCTGACCGGGATGAAAAACAGCGACAGGTGTGCGAGCAGCAGGTTGGCCGCCGAGCGCACCGGCTCGCGCAGCGGCGCCCAGGCCAGCGACAGCAGCAACAGCAGCATGCCGATCACCGTGCCGGGCAGGCCGATCGGCGCGAGGCGCGCCAGCCACACGCCCGCGTACTGGCAAGCCAGCAGCCAGACGAAGCCTTGGGCGGCGCGGGCCCAGGTCCGCGAGCGGGATGCCGCCACGGGCGCGCCCGCGGTCATTGCGACGCGGTGCTGTCCGACGCGCCAGCCGTGAACACCGTGAGCACGCCGGTGTAGCCGTACAGGTGGCGGTGGGCGATCTCGCCACTGGCAAAAAAGCCCACCAGCGGCACGTCGCCCAGCGCGTGTCGCACCAGCGCGAGTTCAGCCGACGGCGAACCGAAGTGCGGGCCGCCCCGGCCGGCACAGCTCACGTACACCGCGCCGGCGATCTGCCGTGCGGGGTGCGGTGCGCTGTCGATGTCGTCGCCGCGCAATTCGAGCGCGGTTTGCAGCGCCAGCGCTTCGGGCTCGAGCTCTTCGCGGATTTCGGTGCAAATGCGCACCAGATCGCGCCGAGCGGCTTCGGTGTTGCGTTGGCAAAACGCGAGCTGCATGCCGGGTTCGACCAGTTCGGTCACCGCCACGCCGCGCCGGTTGGGGTCGACGCCGACCACGTTGCGCACCCGGGTCTCGCTGCCGAAGCTGCCGCCGCGCTCGGGCGCGTCGCCCGCATCGCTCAGGCCCACCAGAACGCCGCGCAGTCGTTGCAGGGCTTCGCGCGGCTCCAGCGCATCGGCCGACATGTCGCGCAGCAGGCAGTCGAGCGCGCTCTCGCCATCGAGCGTGAGCACCAGGTTGCGCTCGCTGTCGGTGATGCGGCGAACCTTGCCGACCGGCTGGCAGCCCTGCGTCACGCGAGAAATCATGGGCACGCTGGCATCGAATGCCACGCCCGACAACCCGCCTTCGAGCACGCCATTGGCGATGTGCAGGCTGCGGTTGCGCGCCGATGCCAGACCGCCAAACAGGTACAGCGGGCCCGAACGGGTCTGGCTGGCCAGCTCGCCGATCAGCTCGGCCGCGTCGTGGGCGGCCGGGTCGGCGTGCACCTGCGCGGCCACTGCGGCAAACAAGGGCGGTGCCGACAGCGGCTGCACGCCCGAGAACACGCGAAAGTGCGCCGGCGCGATGTCGCCGAGCATCAGCGACAGCGCCGGCTCGTCGAAGTACTCGACGCCGTTGGCGGCAATGCCCACGCCCACCGAGCCCACCCAGGCCACGCCGGGCCACTGCGCACGCAGCTCGTCGAGCAGGTGTTCGGCGTGCGCGGCGTAGTGGTCGCTCAGGTAGACCCAGCCCAGCGTGGGCGTGTCGATGTGGTCATCGCGCCCGAGCTGGGCTTGCAGTTGCGCGGTCACCAGTGCCAGCGCCATGCGCCAGTCCGGGTGCGTGGCGTGCGCGTTGAGGAACAACTTCATGTGGGATCAGCGGCCGGGCGGCTTGCGTGGGGCTGCCGCCTTGGTGGTGCGAGCGGCCGGCTTCTTGCGCGCCGCCGCGGCTTTGGTGGCGGGTGCGGCCTTGGCCTTGCCGGGCGTTGCGGCACCGGGCTGTGCAGCAGCGCGCACCGCTGCGGGTGTCGTCGGAATGTCCTTGACGGCGCTGGCGGCGAGCTCGCCAAACTGCTGCGTGAGCGCGTTCCACCATTGCATCGGGTCGACCGCGGCGGGTGCCTCTTCGGCGGGCGCTGCGGGGGCGGGTGCGGGAGCCGGCGCGGGCTCGACCGGGGGAGCTGCCGCCTCAGGCGCACGCGGCGTGAGCGCATCGCGCAGATCGCCCATCTGCACGTTCATCGTGCGCAGCGTCGACAGCGTCATCTTCTGCACCTCGAGCGCCTGAATGGTGGCGCCGAGCATGCGGGCGTTTTGCTCCAGCCAGAACTGCACTGTGCGCAACTCCTGGATGCGTTTGTCGAGCTCTTGCGGGTCGAGCGTGGGAGCAACCCACTGGCCGATGCCCGGCATCGCGGCCCCGGCGTTTTGCACCAAGCCTTGAAGGAAGTCGAAGCCCGGCGCAAAGGGCTGGAAGGCAGAGGTATTGGCCATGGGAAGTCTCCTGCGGATGAAGCCGTTTGATTGTGCCCCTGCGGTCTGCGAGGCCGGTCGCATAATGAATTCAAGCCGGGAGCCAGCCCTCGCCGAGGACTCGCCGGTGCCTGCACATGCCCCATTCATCGCCCCCTGATTCACCGCGTGGCCGCCCGCCGGCCCGCGTGCTGTTGCTGCTGTGTGCCGTGGCGCTGACCTTGCACGGCTGCCTGCTCGATGGCGTGCCGCTCGATGCGCCGCAGTTGCCTCTGGCCCGCACAGCGGCCGCCACCAGCGTGCAGGTGCGCTCGGTGCCGCTGGCAGACGACGCGGTCGCGCAGCCGGTGCCCCCCACGCCAATGCCGTTGCCGCAGATGGCCCAAGCCAGCCGGCACACCGCTCCCATCGAACCGGGTGTCATGTCAGTGGCCAGCGAGCGGGTCGCCTTTGATGCGTCGGGCGCCGCCCCGGTGGCCTCAGTCGTCGATGGCGCGATGGCGCAACCCCCTTCAGAGGGCGGCTCGGCAGCCGTGACCACCGAGCTCAAGGCGCCGGTCCCGGCGTCCTCCGAGCCCGCGCCGCCTGTCTTGCGCCAGGTCGATCGCGTGGTCCCGGTTTACCGCACCCGCATGCCGCCGGCCACGGCGCTGGCCTACGAGATCCGCCGCGGCATGTTCAGCGGCTCGGGCGAGTTGACCTGGCGCCCTGCGGCAGGCCGCTACGAAATGCGGTTGCAGTTGGGTGTGGCCGGCTTCAATGTGCTCACGCAAGCCAGCCAGGGCGGGTTCGATGCGGCCGGGTTGGCGCCGCTGCGCTTCACCGACCAGCGCGGCCATCGCCCTGCGCGCGCGGCCAACTTCCAGCGTGACGCGCACAAGATCACCTACTCGAGTTCGCACGACGAATACGCGCTGCCCGAGGGTTCGCAAGACCGCCTGAGCTGGATGATCCAGCTGCCCGCGGTGGTGGCCGCCGAGCCCAAGCGAGCCCAGGCCGGGGGCGAGGTGCTGATGGTGGTGTCGGGCGCGCGCGCCGACGTGGCGGTGTGGACGTTTGCCTTCGTGGGGGCCGAGACCATCGAGACCACCAAGGGCCCGGTGCGCACGCTGCGCTTCACGCGCACTCCGCAAGGCCCGAGGGATTTGCTGGCTGATGTCTGGCTGGATCCCGCCCGCCACCACCTGCCGGTGCGCGTTCAGTTGTCTCAGGGCGAAGACGGGGACGTGATCGAGATGCTGCTGCGCGAGCAGCGCAGCC
This sequence comes from Burkholderiales bacterium, assembly GCA_947452135.1. Taxonomy (GTDB): domain Bacteria; phylum Pseudomonadota; class Gammaproteobacteria; order Burkholderiales; family Burkholderiaceae_C; genus PBB1. Next base: position 5,756 of record CANGBT010000026.1, on the reverse strand, counting down.
CCGCAGCGCCTTGAAACCCGCCACAGCAGACGCATCTTCAGGACGGTGCGGGAATGTCTTTCCTGCGTGAAGTCTTGCGGCCCCGACGGGGCTCATTCCAGGAGTAACCGGATGCACATGCTCTACAACTCGGACAGCTACGTGGTGGTGCAGTTCGAAGCACCGACCGACGGGGATCCACCGGAGTCGGCCGAAGCGGCCCGGCACGGCGGCTACGAACTTGTCGACAAGTTTGCGCGGCGCGAGATCTTCATCCAGGGGTCGATGGCCGAGCGCTTCAAGGAAGGCGTCGAGGCACTGATCGAAACGCGGCCTGCCGGCCCCTCGGAAGAAGAAATGGACGCCTACATCGAACGCTACACAGCCCTGATGCAGCAGCCGGTCGTCTTGCACTGACAGTCGCGTTGCCGTACCGTCCGCGCGGCTTAACTTCCGGCGCCGGTCGCCGATAGACACACCATGTCTGCAAATTCGTCGACGCTTGCTCATGCTCCAGACGCCTGTGGCCCGGTGTGCCACGGGTGGAGGTGCGTGCGGTGACGCCGGCGGTGCTGGCCGATGGGCTGCTGGTCCTTGCGGCGGCTTATGTGTCGCTTGATCTGGCCAAGCGCCTCGAGGTGCGCCTCAAGGGCGACACCCTGGGCTGGTTGTTGGCTTCCGCTCTGGCGTTGGGCACCGGTTTGTGGGGCGCGCAGGTTCTCGGCCTGTCCCACCACGGTCTGACTTACCCCCAGGCCTACCACCCGGCGCTGACCCCGGCAGGGTGGCTGGCCGCTGTCGTCGTCATGGCGCTGGGCCTGTATCTGGGGGGCCGGCCAGGTCGACCGATCGACACGTTGCTGGGCGCTGTGGTGTTTGCTGCCGGCGTGGTGCTCACCGAGATGGGTTTCCTTTTGGCGCTCAGCCCCAGCCCGGGCATCACCTGGCTGTGGTGGGGCCCCGGTCTGGCGGCGCCGATCGCCTGGGCGGGTGGCACGGTGGCGCTGTGGTTGTTCTCGAGCACCAAACGGCGTGCTCAGGCCTCGTGGCGCGCGTTGTCGGCGCTGTTGATGGCCATCTCGATCGTGGTGCCACAGGCGCTGATCCTGAACGCGGCCGATCTCGGGCACCAGACGGGCATGCCGCTGGATGGCCGGGTGGCATCCGGCACCATGGAGGTGTTGGCCGGCGTGGGCTCCGTGCTGCTGCTGGTGATGCTGTGGGTGGTGTCCTTCATGGACTCCCGGATGAAGGCCTCGCTGCTGCGCGCGCGCGCCGAGATGCAGTCGCAGTCGCTGCGCGACCCACTCACCGAGTTGCCCAACCGGCAGATCTTCGAGGGCATGCTGGCGCAGGCCTTCAAGCGTGCCGATGCCACCCAGGCCAAGCTGGGGCTGCTGCTGATCAACCTCGATGGATTCAAGGGCATCAATGAAACGCTGGGGCATCGCATTGGCGACCGCTTGCTGCGCGAGGTCGCCTCGCGGCTGCGCGCCTTGGCGCAACCGCACATGGTGGCGCGACAGGGCGCCGATGAATTCCTGATGCTGATCCCGAATGACGCCAATCCCCAGGTCGCGGCCGAGTTGGCCGCAAGCATTCTGGTGTCGCTGGGCAAGCCTTGCCTGCTCGACGGGCGCGAGGCGTCGGTGACTTGCTCGATCGGCATTGCCCTGTATCCCGAGGATGGCGGTGCCTCGGCGCTGATCGCCCATGCGGATGCGGCGATGCGGTTTGCCAAATCGTCCGGCGGCGCGGCGTACTGCTTCTTCGAGAGCCGCATGGTGGACGGGTTCCGTGACCAGGCCGAGGTGCTGCGCGATTTGCGCCGCGCGCTGGCCCAGGGCGAACTGGAGCTGTTCTATCAACCGAAGATCCACGCGCCCACCGGCGAGATCACCGGTGCCGAGGCGCTGATGCGCTGGCAGCACCCGCGCCGCGGGATGATCAGCCCGGTCGAGTTCATCCCGCTGGCCGAACGCTTTGGTCTGATCTGCCAGCTGGGCAACTGGCTGATCGACGAGGTCTGCCGGCAAATCCACGCCTGGCGTGACACCGGACTGCGCATGCGCGTGGCGATCAACCTGTCGGTGCATCAGCTGCGCCAGCCCGATCTGGTCGAGCGCATCGCCAAGGCCCTGCACGCCAACGACGTCAACCCCAGCCTGATGACCTGCGAGATCACCGAGACGGTGGCCATGGAAGACACCGAGACGACGATCCGCGTGTTTCACCAGCTCGCCAAGCTGGGTGTGAGCATCTCCATCGACGATTTCGGCACCGGTCATTCGAGCCTGTCGTACCTGCGCAAGCTGCCGGCCAGTGAGCTCAAGATCGACCGCAGCTTCGTGCTCGACCTCGAAACCAGCGAAGACGCACGCAAGGTGGCCTCGGCTGTCATCAACCTGGCCAAGTCGCTGGACCTGAAGGTGGTTGCCGAAGGCGTCGAGACCGAAGGGCAGAACCGCATCCTGCGCGATTTCGGCTGCGATCAGTTGCAGGGCTACCTGTTTGCCAAGCCGATGTCGGCCAAGGCGCTGGCCCTGTGGGCAATGGACGATGTGGGTCCGCGCACGATGAATTTCCGCGACTCGCTGTTCAAGGCCACCCGGCCTGCCGAGCCCTGACTTGACCCCGGGCCGGCCCCGGGCTGCGGCCGGTTCCTAGAATCAGGCCATGAACATCCGGCCTTACACCCGCGGCGCGCGCCTGCCTGAGCTGCTTCGTCAGCGCATCGTCATCCTGGACGGTGCCATGGGCACCATGATCCAGCGCTACAAGCTCGGCGAGGCCGACTACCGTGGCGAGCGCTTCAAGGACCACCCCAAGGACCTCAAGGGCAACAACGAACTGCTGCAGTTCACCCGCCCTGACGTGATCCGCGAGATCCACGAGCAGTACCTCGCCGCCGGCGCCGACATCATCGAGACCAACACCTTCGGCGCGACCAGCGTGGCCCAGGACGACTACGGCCTGGCCTCGGTGGCGCGCGAGATGAACGTGGTGGGAGCCCGCCTGGCTCGCGAGGCCTGCGATCGCTTCAGCAGCGCTGACAAGCCGCGGTTTGCCGCCGGCGCGCTCGGCCCCACGCCGCGCACCGCGAGCATCAGCCCCGACGTCAACGACCCGGCGGCGCGCAACGTGAGCTTCGACGAACTCAAGGCCGCCTATCTCGAGCAGGCGGCCGGCTTGCTCGAAGGCGGCTGCGATTTGTTTCTGGTGGAGACCATCTTCGACACGCTCAACGCCAAGGCGGCCATCTTTGCGCTGGACGAGTTGATGGAATCCACCGGCGAGCGGCTGCCGGTGATCATCTCGGGCACCGTGACCGACGCCTCGGGGCGCATCCTGTCGGGGCAGACGGTGACGGCGTTCTGGCACAGCGTGCGCCATGCGCGGCCGCTGGCCGTGGGGCTGAACTGCGCGCTGGGCGCGACCTTGATGCGGCCCTACATCGAGGAGCTGGCCAAGGTGGCTGGCGACACCTTCATCAGCTGCTACCCCAACGCCGGCTTGCCCAATCCGATGAGCGACACCGGCTTTGACGAAACGCCGGACATCACCGGCAGCCTGGTGGAAGAGTTCGCACGCAGCGGGTTCCTGAACATTGCGGGCGGCTGCTGCGGCACCACGCCGGCGCACATCGAGCAGATCGCCAAACGGGTCGGTGCGTGGCGGCCGCGCACCCTGCACGACCGGCCGTTCAGCGCCTTGGTGGAAGCGTCAGCCGCCTGATCAGGACAGCTGCAGCAGTTCAGCGATGCTCAGCCGCACATTCACTTCGTGCGGGGGGGATGTGCCGGTGACTGCGTTGCCCTTGTGGCGCGTGTCACGCACCATCGGCTTGGACAGAGGCAATCCCTTGCCGCCGACGATGCTGGCCACCAACGGGGTGCTGGCACTCACGCCGCGCTTGAGCACGATGGCGATTTCGCCGGTGGCGAGCTTCACGAAACATCCCGGCGGGTAGATGCCGGTGGCCTTGATGATGGCCGTGCCGGCTTCGTCGGTCTGCTGGTTTTCATCGAGGTAGGCCGCTTTGGCCGCGGCCGTTGCCGTCATCGCGTGGCGTGACTTGCGCGGACTGAGCCGCGCAGCGAACACGTCGGCGCGCCGGATCAGTCGGGCGAGCTGAGCCGCGGTCCCCATGGCGGCCAGAGGCCCGGGGGGACTGACGTGGTGCAGCTCGACGGCCTTCAACCAGAGTTCGTCCGTGACGCCCAGATCGCCCAGCGCAATCGCGCCTTGCTTGGCGTGCTTGTCGATCTGCTCGCGTTGGTAGGGCGAGGTGGCCGACTCCTGCATGGCCAGTTGATCCTGCAAGTTGGTCATTGCCAGGTTCATCGTGATGGCGGCTCGTCTCAAGGGCACACGCCACGCGACCGGCCAGGCCTGGAACTGACGCGCGGCCAGTTCGACGATCACGGCCACCAGCAGGGAGTGGCGTGCGCTGTACTTTTGAGTTTCGGTCGAGGCGCTGTAAATCAGGGACAGCAGGGCCGAATCGGCACCGGCAGCCAGCAGCGACAGCAGGTCTTCGTCAATGTTGTCGATGCGCTGGAGGAAGTCGTTTTTCGAGGGTTCGCGCAGCGCCGTGGCCATCTTCACGGCCAGTCCGTCCCAAGTTGGCGGCGGCTCGGTGCGGCGGGCACGCGACTGCGTGGTCATTTGCCGCTCCACCTCGTCTGCATCGACCTCGTCCTCGGCGTTGGCGATGCGGCCGAGGCGGGCGTTGTCGCGCACCATCGAATCCATCTTCCCAGCCACAGCCTTCTTGAAGGCGTCGGCGTCGGTGATGTCGATGTAGACCCCGCGCTCGATCAGTTGCTGGCGTCGTTCTTCCGTGCCGATGGTGCCGCCACGCGCGACCAAGACCATGCCCGTGGAATCGCGCAAGGCGAAGGGGACCGGCTGGTTGATGCGCACCGACTCAATGGAGATGGAAACGACGGCCATGGATCTGGATGAATTTCGGGTCTGTGGATTCAGCGGCGAGGATAGCTGCGAATGGATATCGGTCCGTCTGCGACAAACATGACTGCGGATTGACGCGTTGCACAATCTGCGCCCATGAAAGACGCCTCCTCAGCCGCACCGCCCATCGGGCCCATGAAACTGTCCGGGCTGGAGCCCGTGCTCATCGGCGAGGGCTCGCTGTTCGTCAACATCGGCGAGCGCACCAACGTCACCGGCTCGAAGGCTTTCGCCCGGATGATCCTGAACAACGAGTTCGAGCAGGCGCTGGCCGTGGCGCGCCAGCAGGTCGAAAACGGCGCCCAGATCATTGACATCAACATGGACGAGGCGATGCTCGACAGCCAGGCGGCGATGGTTCGCTTCCTGAACCTGATCGCCAGCGAGCCCGAGATCGCCCGCGTGCCGATCATGATCGACAGCTCTAAATGGAGCGTGATCGAGGCCGGCCTGAAATGCATCCAGGGCAAGGGCATCGTCAACTCGATCTCGCTCAAGGAAGGCGAGGCCATCTTCAAGCACCAGGCCACGCTGGTGCGCCGCTACGGCGCGGCCGCCGTGGTCATGGCCTTTGACGAAAAAGGCCAGGCCGACACCTGCCAGCGCAAGATCGACATCTGCCAGCGCGCCTACCGCATCCTGGTCGACGAGGTGGGTTTCCCGCCCGAAGACATCATCTTCGACCCCAACATCTTTGCCATCGCCACCGGCATCGAGGAACACGATAACTACGCCGTCGACTTCATCAACGCCACGCGCTGGATCAAGCACAACCTGCCCGGCGCCAAGGTCAGCGGCGGCGT
>CANGBT010000025.1 GCA_947452135.1 Burkholderiales bacterium | reverse complement strand
AGCGACACCGGCTTGGTCAGCAGGTCGTTGGCGCCGGCCTTCATGGCGTCGACCGCCAGCTCGACCGTGCCATAGCCGGTGATCAGGATGATGTGCACCGATTCGTCGCTGGCGCGCACCTGCTCGATGAAGTCCATGCCGGTGCCGTCGGGCAGCCGGTAGTCGAGCACCAGCACATCGGGCGAGCGGCTGCGAAACAGCTGCAGCCCGTCGGCCACGGTGGCCGCGGTGGCCACGTCGTGGCCGAAGCGCGTGAGGTACTTCGCCAGGTTCTTGGCGAAGGTCACTTCGTCATCGACGATCAGGATGTTGGACATGGTTCAGGCCTTGGGCAGATCGATGCGCACGGTGGTGCCGACGCCGGGCTGGCTGTCGATGGTCATCTGGCCGCCGAAGCCTTCGACGATGCGCTTGGCCAGCGGCAGACCCAGACCCAGCCCCTGCGGCTTGGTGGTGAAAAACGGTCGGAACACATCCTTGAGCACCTCGGGCGCGATGCCCGCGCCGGCGTCGCTGACCTCGATGCGGATGGTCTTGCGTGAGGCCTCGCTCACGCGGATCTGGCAGCGCTTGCCGTCGGGCATGGCCTCGGACGCGTTGGCCAGCACGCTGTGCAGGACCTGTTGCAGCAAGTGGGCGTCCACCGTGCACGCGGCCTGTGCGACCTGACTGTCGAGCACGAGCTCTTGCTGGCGGCGCCGGAAAGTGTTTTCGTGGTCGGCCACGCAGTCTTGCAGCAACGCGACCATGTCGGTCGACTGGATGGCCGAGGCACCCGTTCTCGACAGGCGCAGCAGCTCGGTGATGCGCGCCGAGATGCGGTCGACGTCGCAGATGATGTCGCGCGCGCTTTCGGCGCCGTGGTCTTCGGGTGACTCGAGGCTCAGTTCGGCCGCCGAGCGGATCGACGCCAGCGGGTTGCGGATGTTGTGCGCCACCGACGAGGCCAGCTCGCCGATGGCGACCATGGTCTCGGCTTCGAGCAGCTGCGTGTGCTGCTCGCGCATGGTGCGATCGGCGCGCCGCACCAGCCAGAACAGGCTCAGAAACAGCGCCAGCGCACCCACCACGGCGGCCATGGCCACTTCGCGCTCACCCTCTTGCACGGCTTCGGTGAGCGCCAGCGGTGCCTTGTAGAGCTCGACCACGCCCACCACCTCGCCGGTGTCCGGCAGCATCACCGGGATGTAGGTCTCGATGAAGAAGGCGGCCAGGGGCGACAGCCCCGCGTACTCGCTCTTGGGCAGCTCCTCAGGGGTGATGCGCCCGGCGTGCACCACCAGCTCGCCTTGCAGCGCTTCGACGAGCTCGTCGTTGTCGTCGAAGCGCCGGCCGATGAGGCGCTTGTCGGTCGACCACAGCATGAGCTTGTCGCGTCCGTAGACATTGGCGCGCAGCACGTCGTGCATGTTGCTCAGGTGCGCGATCGAGTTGTGGAAGCTGCGCTCCAGCTCGGGGTCTTCGGGGTGCGCCAGGTAGTTGATCGAGCCGTCGGACACCAGCACGTTTTGCACGAAGTCGCGCGACACCGCCGCTTCGCGCTGGAACAGGTGGTCGGCGAGAAAGTTCGACACCACCCAGGCGTTGGCCCAGGCGATGAGCGCGATGACGATGGCGCTCAGTCCGGCGAACCAGCGCAGGAGCCTAAACGGAGCAATTTGTGAGGTGGGCATCAGGGCAGGGTCGGCAGATCCATCGGCGGTGGCGATCAGATCACCCTCGAACCGCCGATCGGCACGCTGGAGGGCGCGGCAAACCTGCCGGGTGAGCGCGATCGTACAAGCGTCGCACCACGGCGAATGTGCCGTGGCTGGTGGTGGATTGCACTCGCCATGCCAACCGCCTCAGCCCATACGAATCAAGGGCTTGGCCGTGTCATGCGGCCGTGCGGGTGCGAATGTGGGGCATATGCCCCATGCCGGTTGGGGCATATGCCCCGGGCGTGGCCGGCGCGGCTCAGCCGCCGGTGGTCGCCGGCAGAACGCGCGCGAACGCCTGCGCCAGGTCGTCGCGCGTGTAGGGCTTGAGCACGAAGGGCATGCCGCTGTCGGCAGCGGCTTGCTCGGGCAGATCGGAGTCGGCCCAGCCCGAGGCCATGATGACCTGCATCGCCGGCCAGCGGGTTTGGACCATGGTGGCCAGCGCGTGGCCGCCCATGCTGCCGGGCATCAGCAAGTCGGTGAACAGCACGTCGAACGCCTCCATGTCCTCCAGCACCGCGAGGGCGTCGTCGGCGTTCTCGCACTCGTGCACCTCGTGGCCCAGCGATTCGAGCATGGCGCAGGTGGTCATGCGCACCACGGCGTCGTCTTCGACCAGCAGCACGCGGCATGCGCGGCCCGCAGCGCTGGGGCCGGGCACGCTGGCGGCGGGCAGCGCCGGCATGGCCGCTGGCAGCGTGAGCGTGAAGGTCGTGCCGTGCCCACTCTGGCTGCGCACATCGACCTCGCCGCCGAGTTGCGTGATGAACGACTTCACCATCGCCAGACCGAGGCCCGAGCCGCGCCCGGCGTCCTTGGTGGTGAAGAACGGCTCGAACACGCGCGCCCGCGTGGCCTCGTTCATGCCGCTGCCGGTGTCGCTGACCTCGATGCACACCCAGGCCCGGCCGTCGCGCACCAGCGGCCGGTAGTCGATGGCGATGCGACCTGACTGCGCGATCGCGTCTTGCGCATTGAGCACCAGGTTGAGCAGCGAGGCCTCGAGCTGCACCGCCTCGGCATCGACCCAGCGCGCCTGCGGGTGGTGGCTGATCTCCAGGGCGACGTTGTCGCGCAATGAGCGGCGCAGCAACAGCTCAAGTTGCACCAGCACCGAGTGCAGATTCACCGGCCCGCGAGCCATCAGCGGCGTGCGAGAAAACGACATCAGCCGTCGAACCTGGCTGGCGCCACCTTGCGCGGCAGCGCGGATCGCATCGACCAGGTTGGCCGATTCGGCGTCGTGGCCGATGCGCGAGGCCAGCAGCTCGGCCGCGCCGCTGATGGAGGTCAGCAGGTTGTTGAAGTCGTGCGCGATGCCGCCGGTCATCTCGCCCACCGCCTTGAGCCGCTGCGCCGAGACCATTTCGCGCTCGCGCAGCTTGGCGGCGCTGGTTTCGCGCTGCACCGCCACCCAGTAGCGGAACCAGCCTTCGTCGTCGGCCACCGGGCTGATGCTCAGCTCGACCCAGAACTCGCTGCCGTCCTTGCGGTAGTTGAGCAGCTCGATGCGGATGGGTTGCCACTGCCGCAGAGCCGTGCGGATGCGCGCGCAGGTCTCGAGGCAGGTCTTGGGTCCTTGCAGCAGGCGCGGTGTGAGGCCCAGCACTTCGTCGGCCGTGTAGCCGGTCATGCGGGTGAAGGCCGGGTTGACGTAGACGATGCGCGGGCCCGGCTCGCCTTGCGGCTCGGCCTCGGTGATGAGGATGACGTCTTCGGTGAAATCGCCCAAGCGGCCGAGCAGATCGGCCAGCGTCATGGTCGAGGGCGGCACTGGGTGTGGGGCGTCTGAGGTCAAGGTCTTGCTCGGTGAGTCACAACCGCCGCGCCACATGCACGGCCGCAGCCGAACCGCTGCCGACCACACCACACCATAGCGCAAGAAGACGGCCCGGTGGCGTACCACGCCGTTCGGCGGATTCGTCGCGGTGCTCGCATTCGTCGGCCTGGCACTCGATGAGCATCGCGCGCAGCCCGGCGTGCTCGGGCCGTCCGGCCAGCCTGTCAATCTGCTGCTGGTAGTGGTGGTTGACGAAGGTTTCGACCGACGCGATGGTGGCGTAGACCGCGCGCGGGCCAAAGAGCGCAGGCAGCGCGCCGGTCAGAAAGCCGGCCGCGCGCCACGGCACCAGCAGCCGGCTGCGGCGCGGCCACGGCAGCACTTCGGCGATGCGCTCGAGGTGGCTGCGTTCGGTGTCGCGGTGGCGGCGGGCAAATTCGCGCACGCCGGCATCGCGCGAGAACGCCAGCACGCCGTGATAGATCCACACCGCGCCGGTTTCGCCGGCGTGGTCGGAGCGCATCTCGCCGATCAGGTCGGCCGGTATCGCCGCCGGCGGCTCGAACGCGCGCGCCAGCCGCTGCATCGCCGGGCGCACGCGCAAGAAGCCGCGGTAGGCCAGCTCGAGCAGCGGCGTCACCCCGGGCAGCGCCGCGCCGCGGGCCAGCCAGCGCCAGCCGGGCAGCACCGACCACAGCGCGACGAAGGCACGCGCGCCGCTGAGCACCTCGGTGCCGCCGCGCAGCACATGAAAGCGCGCCAGGTATTCGTCGCGCGTCGCGCCCGCCGGCAGCGCCGTGGCGGGGTTGCTCACGTCGCACCAGGCCAGCGGCTGGCGCGCCGCGAGCCCCCGGTAAACGCCGACCTCGCGTCGGCACAACGGGCAAGCGCCGTCGTACAGCACGGTGAGTGCTGCAGGATCGGCGCAGGGGGTGGGGAGAGCGGATCGGGATTCGGTTGACGTCATGGTGCCTATGCTGACACCTCTGCGGCACGCTGGGGCAGCGAAACGGCGACGACCGTTGACGGAGCCAGGCTTGTTCCGTGCGGCAGGTGGTCGCCGGGCTGGGATTGAGACTGAGACGGGGCCCGCGTCGTCAGGGCGCCCGGTGGTCGAGGAAATCGAGCAGCGGCGCCAGCGAGCGCTCGGGGGCCTCTTCGTGCGGCAGGTGGCCCACGCCCGCGAAACGCACCAGCCGGGCGTGCGGCAGGCACGCCAGGTAGTCGGCCGAGTTGGCAAACGGGATCATCGCGTCTTGCTCGCCCCACAGCAGCAGCGTGGGTGCCTGGATGCCGCGCAGCAGCGGCCTGGGGTCGACCAGCGTGGTCTGCTGCAGCCGGCGAAGCAGCGCCTCGCGGCTGCCCGGCGCGAGCATCAGCTCGTGGTACCGGGTGGTCAGCGCGTCGGTCAGCACCGCCGGGTCGGCGTAGGCGGGCTCGAGGCTCATGCGCAGCAGCGGTTTGGGCAGCACATGCCGCATCAACTGCATCGACACCGGCACGTCGGCGGGCGTGCCGTAGCCGAACCCGGGGCTGGCAAAGCCGTCGGGCGCGATCAGCACCAGTTTGTCAATGCGCTCGGGGTGGTGCGCCGCGAACGTCCAGGCGATGCGCCCGCCGATCGAGTGGCCGATCAGCGTGGCGCGCGCGATGCCGCGCTGATCGAGCAGCGCGAGCAGCAGCTGTTCGCTGCGCGCATCGGTGTAGTCGCCCGTGGGGTCGGGTTCGCTCAGGCCGCTGCCGGGCAGGTCGAGCCGGATCACCCGGTGGTCGCGCTCCAGCGTGTGCGCCCACGGCTCCCAGGTGTGCAAGCTGGCGCCGAAGCCGTGGATCAGCAGCAGCGCCGGCGCGTCCTTCGGGCCGCTGTCGCGCACGTGCAGCCGCACGCCGGACAGCTGCACCAGGTCGGCGGGGCTGTCGAGGTAGCGCGCCTCGAGCGTGTCGCGGTGGATGTCGGGCGTCCACAACCACAAGGCGATCAGCAGGGCGATCCACATGGCAGCGGCAGCGAGTGCGGAGGGTTTCAAGGGTGCGTTCGGGGCCCGGGCGCGAGGTGCACCACCCCGCCAGCGTAGCCCACGGCCGGGATCATCGGTGCAACAGACGGCCGAACACCACACAAATGGACACATCGAGCCGCGCCATCCCCGCTACGCTCGTGCGACCCGCGTGGCGGGTGAGATGGGGGTGTGGGGGACGATGGACGAATACCTGTTGCCGGGGGGGGCGTTGCTGGCGCTGCTGGCGTTGCTGTGGTTCGTGCGCGGCAGGCAACGCCGGCGGGCACAGCTTGATCAGCCGGCCGAATCCACCGGCGTGGCGCCGAGCCGGTTCAGGTCATGGCGAAAGGCGTCGCGCATGGACAGCACCCAGTTCCCCGGGCTGCCTGCGGGTGAAGACGACCACGTGCAGCGCGCCGAGCGCGAGGCCGCCGAAGAGGCTGCCCGCGTCGCCGGTGACCGCGAGGCCGCCGAGTGGGAGGCGCGGCTGGTCGCCGAACAACTGGCCCACCGCGCTGAAGAACAAGCACGGCTGGCGGCCGACAGCCAGCTCGACACACGTTCGCCCTTGCAGATCGCGGCCGACGCGCAAGCCGCCGCCGAACGCAGCGAGCGCGAAGCCCTCGATTCGTTGCAGCAGTCCTACGCCGAGGCCGAGCGCCGCGCGGCAGACCGCCGCAGCGGCGACCGGCGTGCGGATGCCGCGGATTCCGTGGCACCCGCTGCGGTGCCCGAGCTTGAGCTCGAGCCCGTATCGCCGCCGACACCGCCAGCACCCGCACCCGCTCCGACTCCGACTCCGGCTCCGGCTCCGGCTCCGGCCCCGGCCCCGGCCCCGGCTGGCGTCGTGCTGATCGCCGATGCCTCAAAGGTGGTGCGCATCAAGACCAGCCGCCTGCTCGAGCAGCATGGCTGGCAGGTGCTGCTGGCCATCGACGGGCTGGAGGCCCTCGAACACATCGGGCGGGCCGATCTGCATGCGCTGATCACCGGCTCCGAGCTGTCCGGGCTTGACGGTCTGGCGCTCACGCGCCAGCTGCGTGCCGAAGAGCGCACGGCGCAGCTGCCCATCGTGATGATCTCGGCCGATGACGACTCGCTGCGCGAGGTGGCCCACGCCGCCGGCGTCAACTTGCTGCTGGGCAAGCCTTATCCGGAAGATGAGCTGATCGCCTACCTGGCGTCGACCCGCGAGACCGCCGCCGAGGGTTGAACACGGCGGGTCGCGCCGCCAGAATCGATGCGCCCGCGGCGCCGCCCGCCGCTCCACCGCAGGAGACTCCCGTGGACGACAAGCTCATCGTCAGCCACCGCGCCGCGCTCAAGACCAAGTACGGCGCCACCGGCCTCGCGCAGATTCAAAAGGCAGTGCGCGCCCTGATCGCGTCCGACCGGCAGCGCGGCATTCGCAGCCGGCTGGTGTTTCTGGACGACGCGCGCACGATGAAACAACTCGGCGGCGCGCCGGCCACGCTGGCCACCAGCCCGGCGCAGGCCAAGGCCGCCATCGACGCGGTGTTTCGCGCTGTCGATCCGGCCTATCTGATGATCCTGGGCGCGCCCGACGTGGTGCCGCATCAGGACGTGGCCAACCCGATGCACGCGCCGCCGGCCGACCCCGACCCCATCGCCTGGGGCGATCTGCCCTACGCCTGCGAGGCCGCTTATGGCCGCGAAGCGAGCGCGTTCAAGGGCCCCACGCGGGTGGTGGGTCGGCTGCCCGATCTGACCGGTGCGACCGAGCCGTCGCACCTGATCGGCCTGCTCGAAGCCGCCGCCGCGCACGCCACGCGTGACGTGGCCGAGTTCGGCGACTACTTTGGTTTGTCCACCGCCACCTGGCGCTCATCCACGGCGCTGAGCTTGTTCAATGTGTTCGGCCAGTCCAAGGCGATGAGCGTGTCGCCGCCGGCGCGCGAGGCGATACCGCCCGCGCGGCTGGCGCCACTGATGCACTTCATCAACTGCCACGGCGGGCTGGCCGATCCGCGCTTTTATGGCGAAGACGCTGCGGGGCACCAGCCGGTGTCGATGTCGAGCACCGGCATCGCCGGGCGCATCCGCGCTGGCACCGTGGCGGCGGCCGAGTGCTGTTACGGCGGCGAGCTGTACGACTCGGTCACCCTCGGCTTGCCGCTGCCCATCGGCCAGCACTACCTGGCGCAAGGCGCGTGCGGCTTTTTCGGCAGCTCGACGATCGCCTACGGGCCGCTCGAGGGCAACGGCTCGGCCGATTTGCTGACGCAGTACTTCTTGCTGGCGGTGCTCGAAGGCGCGTCGATCGGGCGCGCCACGCTGATGGCGCGCCAGCGCTTCGTGCAGCAAACGACCGAGCTCGATCCGACCGACCTCAAGACCCTGGCGCAGTTCAGTTTGCTGGGCGACCCGTCTTTGCATCCGGCGCGCGTGCCCGGTGCCACGGGTGTGCCCCAGGGCCTGGCGCCGCTCGAAGCGCAGCGTTTGCAACGGCGCGACCGGCGGGTCGCGCTGCGCTCGGCCGGCGAGTTGCTGGACGCGACCAAACCGGCCACCGCGCGCCCGCAACCTGCGGCGAAGGCCTCGGCGGCGGTGCGCCGTGCGCTGGCCCACGTCGCCGAGCGCGCCGGGTTGCCGGTCGATCAGGTGTTCGTGGCGTATGCGGTCGAGTCGCCTGCGCAGGCACCCACGCGGCCTGCGCGCGGCAAGGCGACGCCATCGCCCACGCGCTATCACCTGGCGGTCGCGACACCGCCCGCCGCCACGAGGCCATCCGGTGCGGCGCCCTCGGCGGTGGCGGCGCTGGCGCGCGAGGTCGGCGGGCGCATCGTCGGCTACCGGGTCTATGTGCAGCGCTGAATGACGATCACGCCGCAGCGTGTCGAGGGGCTGCGCGGCACGGTGCGGCGCGGGCCGCTGGGTGCGGGGAGCAAGAGCGAGCGCGAGGCGGTCTGGCTCGACACCGCGTGTCGCCGCTACGTGCTGCGCCGCAAGGATGGCCCGACCTTCGGCGACACCTCGCTCGAGGCGTGGGTGGGCCGTGAGGTGGCGTGCACAGGCTTCATCGCCGGCCACGTGCTGCTGGCCGAGCGCATCGAGGCGGTCGACGGCGCGGTGTGACGTGTCATTCGGGACGGCATCAGCTGCCAGGGTGGCTCACCGGTTGAGCCACATGCGCGTGGCTTCTTGCGTTTGAGGTTGTGGCGGCCGCGCTGCTCGCGCGTCAGTCGCCCCGGCCGCGGCCGTGTTCCTTGCCTTCCTTGCGACCATGGCCATGGCCGCGGTCGTCGTCGCCACGGTCTGATCCACGGCCTTGCTGACGCCCGCGCTCCCAGCCCGGGTGAGCTTGCTCGTAGCGCTCGCGCACCCAGTCGTCGCGAACGAAGTAGACCGGCTGGCCACACGCGCTGTAGTGGCCGCAGTAGCGCCGCCAGTCCTGCTGATGTGCAGGCGGCACGTACAGGTAGATCGGGCGCCGCTCCACATAAACGGGGGGCTGCGCAATGATCATCGGCTGCTCGTAGACGAGCGCCGGTTGGGGCATGTTGCCGATGTCGATGCGGCCGTACACGCCAGGCTGGTGGATGCCGATCGACACGCCCACCGAGGTTTCAGCGAGCGCCGGGCCGGCGGCCAGCGTGGCCAGCGAGACGAGCAGCGTGGTCAGGGTCTTGTTCATTGCGCGCCCTGACCGGCAGCATCGCTGCTCATGCGCAAGGTCTGGCCATCGACCACCACCTTCGTGCCCACGGCGAACGGCTGGGTCTGCTGGAAGGTGCCCACGCTGCCGTCGCGCATGCGCACGCTGACGTTGTAGACCGTCTGGCTGCGCGCCTTCTTCTCGACCTGGTGGCCGGCCACGCCGCCACCGACCGCGCCGAGCACCGTCATCGCCGTGTTGCCTTTGCCGCCGCCGAACTGGTTGCCCAGCAGGCCGCCGACCACGCCACCGGCCACCGCGCCCAGCCCGGTGCCCTGGCCTTCTTGTTCGACCGCCCTGACCGATTCGACCGTGCCGCAATTCGTGCACACCACGGCGGCGGCGGGTGCCTCGTTGGCGGCCTTGCGGCTCGGCGGTGCGGTCTGGGCGTGGGTCGTTGCCGTGGCGGCGTGCTGGACCGGCGGCGCCGCCTCTTTGGGCGAAGCCGTCATTTCGGTGCTGGTGGCGGCCGTGGCGCTGATGGCCGCAGCCGCCGGGGTATCGATCGAACGGGTGATCAGCGCACCGGCCAGCGCGGCGGTGGCCAGTGAGAGCACTCCGCCGCCGATCCACAGTGCGCGCGGCACGCCGCCTCGGGTCGTGGCGGCGGGGGACACTGGCGTCAAGGGGTGGCTCATGAGGGGTCTCCTGAAATCATGGGGATGCTCGATATAACGCCGGCGCAGCCCGATTGCTGACAAAGAGAGCACGGCACTTGTTACCGGTTGTAGGGCACGACGCTGCGGGGTGCGTTGATAGACTCCGCCCGCCTTTGATTTAGAGGTCAGGGCACCTCGTCGACATCACCTGATCCCACCGGAGCCCCCATGGAAGCCTTTCTCGTCTCGACCGGTGTGGTGGCCCTGGGTGAAATGGGCGACAAGACGCAGTTGCTGGCCATGCTGCTGGCGGTCAAGTTCAGGCGGCCGATCCCGATCATCCTGGGCATTTTTGTGGCCACGGTGGCCAACCACGCGATGGCCGGCGCAGTGGGTGATTGGGTGGCTGGCGCGATGGGCCCCAACGTGCTGCGCTGGGTGATTGGCGTGTCGTTCATCGCCATGGCCGGCTGGATGCTGATCCCCGACGAGATCGACGAGAACGAGACGGCCCGCGTGCGTTTCGGCGTGTTCGGCACCACGGTGATCACGTTCTTTCTGGCCGAGATGGGCGACAAGACGCAAATCGCGACCGTGGCGCTGGCCGCGCGCTACACCGACCTGGTGGCGGTGGTGGCAGGCACCACGCTGGGCATGATGATCAGCAACGTGCCGGCTGTCTTCATGGGCGAGAAGATTGCTCAGAAGGTGTCGATGAAGCTGGTCCACGGCATCGCGGCGGCGATCTTTGCGGTGCTGGGCGTGCTCACGCTGCTCGACGTCGGCAAGCTGTTCTGACGCCGCGCAGGGCACAGGCCCTGCATGCACGTGGCTTGACATGCATCAGTGTCGTTTCCCGACTTGGGGACGACCATCCCCATGAAGGAGATGCCCATGTCCATGCCCACCCACCTCAGCCCGAGCCAGCGATCGGAATTGGCCTCGTTGCTGCAGACCACTGTGCAAGCGATCGAGCGCCAGTCCACCGTCCATCAGGAGGGGCTGTCGCTCGTCGAGCACGCACGGCAAGTGCTTCAGCAAGACGGCGACGACGCGCCCCAGCGTGCCAGCGACCGGGAGCTTGACTTCGCCGTGTCCGAGCGTGACGGCCAGCGCCTGGTCGCTCTGCGCCGCGCCCAGCACCGGTTGAACGACGCCGACTTCGGCCACTGCATCGATTGCGGGGTGCACATCCCGTTCGAGCGCCTGCGCATCGAGCCCGAAGCCTTGCGCTGCGTGGCGTGCGAATCGACACACGAAAGGAAACTTTGACATGACGCTTGCTCACGCCGTGGTCTGGACCGACCACCAATCCGCCCAGGTTCTGCAGTTCAACGCTGACACCGTGACACCGCGCAAGGTCAAGGCGCACAGCCACCCGACCGGCCAGCACGGCAGCGCTGTGCGCAGCGAGCATGAATTCTTCGGGGCGTTGTGCGATGCGCTCGAAGGCATCCCCGAGGTGCTGGTGACCGGCTCGCACACGTCGATTGCCGACTTCCGGCACTACGTGGACAAGCACCGGCCGCAAACCGCGCTGCGCATCGCCGGCTACGAGGTGGTCGACCACCCGAGCGAAAACCAGCTGGTGGCGATGGCCCGCAAGTATTTCGAGCAACGCGGCTGGGCGGCACGCGCGCCGGCCTGAGTCGCTGCCCGACACCCGCGCGGCCGGCGTGCCGCCCACCGGAGAACCGCCATGAGCAAGATCGACGTCGTCATCTGTCACCCCGTGCGCACGGCCATCGGCACC
Organism: Burkholderiales bacterium; assembly: GCA_947452135.1. Lineage (GTDB taxonomy): Bacteria > Pseudomonadota > Gammaproteobacteria > Burkholderiales > Burkholderiaceae_C > PBB1. The sequence goes on along the minus strand of CANGBT010000025.1, from coordinate 12,880 downwards.
TACGCGGGAACGCTGAAAGACCTGAGCGCGCCCGCGCTGGGTGCTGCGGCCATCCGCGAGTGCCTCAAGCGCTCAGGCCTTGGCGGCGAGCGGGTGCAGTCGGTGGTGATGGGCAATGTCATCCAGGCCGGCGTGCGGATGAACCCGTCTCGCCAGGCGGCCATCGGTGGCGGCTTGCCGGTGGAAGTGCCGGCGATGACGGTCAACCGCGTGTGCGGCTCGGGCGCGCAGGCGATCGCGAGCGCTGCGCTCGAGATATGGTCGGGCCAGATCGATTGCGCGCTGGCTGGCGGCATGGAGAACATGGACCGCGCGCCATACCTCTTGCCGCAAGGACGCTGGGGCGCGCGCATGGGCGACGTCTCGCTCATCGACAGCATGTTGCACGACGGGCTGAACGATGCGTTCAGCGGCAAGCATTCCGGCTGGCACGCCGAGGATCTGGTGATCAGGAACGCCATCTCGCGTGACGACCAGGATCGCTGGGCGCTGCGCTCGCAGCAGCGCTTTGCCGCCGCGCAGGCCGCCGGCTGGTTTGCCGCCGAGATCGCGCCCGTCGAGGTGCCGGGCCGCAAGGGCCCCGTGGTCTTCGACAAGGACGAGCACAACCGGCCCGAAACCACCGCCGAGTCGCTGGCCCGGCTCAAACCGGCGTTTCGTCCCGAAGGCACGATCACTGCGGGGAACTCGCCGGGGCTCAATTCGGGGGCGTCGGTGATGCTGCTGGCCGATCGTGGCTGGGCCGAGAAGAACGCGCTGGTGCCGGTGGCCCGTCTGGTGAGTTACGGGCTGGCGGCGGTCGAGCCGGACTTTTTCGGTCTGGGCCCGGCGCCGGCGGTGCGCCAGGCGATGGCGCGCGCCGGCTGGTCGTTGGCTGACGTCGACCGCGTCGAGATCAACGAGGCCTTTGCCGCGATTGCGCTGTCGTGCCTGCGAGAGATCGGGTTGGCCGAAGACGTGGTCAATGTCGAGGGCGGGGCGATCGCGCACGGGCATCCGATCGGCGCGAGCGGCGCGGTACTGACCACGCGGCTGGTGCATTCCATGCAGCGTTCGGGCTGCCGGCGCGGCATCGTGACGCTGTGCATCGGTGGCGGCCAGGGCATCGCGCTGGCGATCGAAATGCTCTGACGGCGGCACCGAGCAGGTTCATCGGTTTGCGAGGGCTGCGGCCATAACGTGCATCATGCGGGGTGAGCCGCCTCAAAGGGCTCACCAACGTCACGGAGTACGCATGAGAAGAATCGCAGCCACCTTGGCCGCCTGCCTGCTGGTCGGGTGCTCGTCCAATCCGAACATCGGCACCTCAGGCGAGGTGGTGCGTGCCAAGCCGCCGGTCAACTACGCCGCGACCATCAACAACTACATCGACCTGACGGTCAAGGGCGCGCAGACCAGCCGCGAGCTGAACATCGGAGCGCCTGAGCGCGGCTCGTGCCCGATGGGTCAGGGCGACAGCAACGGCCACGTGGGCTGGGTGGTGCCGGTGCAGTACAGCGCGCTCAACAAGGACGGCTCGACGGTGACGATCACGAAGTACTTCTTCTGGTTTGCCGACGAACGCCTCAAGGGCGTCACGCGCCGCATGGAAGTGTGCCCCTGAGCGTGGCTCGGGGCGTCGGCCTCAGGTGAAGCTGCCTTCGTTGGGTTCGACTTCGCAGGCGGCGATGAGCCACGGCCCCTTGCCCTGCTGCTCCAGGCGGTAGGTGGCCAGCCAGCCGTTGCCCTGGGCATCGGTCAATTGCACCTGCTGAATCAGTTGCACGCCATCGCGCCGGGGCTTGAGAAAGGCGACGGACGCCGGCCGGTAGACCGCCGGGTAGCCACGGCGAACCATCGCCATGAACCGGTCGGGCGAGCCGAAGCGCTTGCGCAAGGTCTCGGTGCCCAGCAGGAACGCACGCAGCGAATCGTCGGCGGCAAAGGCGTCGAGCTGTGCCTGAACCACCGCGCGTGCCTGGCTGGTCAGTGCCGGCGACACCCCGGTGCCCCATGCGGCGTGGGCCATCAGGCAACCTGCCAGGCAGATCACGCTGCGTCGGTGGATGAATGAACTGCCCATGAGAAATCCCCGCAACCCGATGGGCCCAATCATGCCGGGATTGCGCCGATGTCGTGGTCGAGCACCTGCACTTGCGGCACCGGTCGGGCGATGCGGGCGGCTTCGAAGATCGGAAAACCTGCCATTCGCGCTCGGAACCCCCTGAATGAGGGGGGGTCAAAACGGCGGCGATAGCCCAAAATCGTGCACCGCTCATCTTGGTCGTCCGAGAGGCGACACAGAAGCCACCACCCAGCCCATGACCCCTCAGCATCCCGCTCCAGGCAGCAACCCGCAGGGATCTGCGGCGTCCGCTCGCCTCGATGGCGCGACTGCCCGGGGCTTCAGGCGACGCGATGACCGCGATCCGGTGGCCGACCTGCAGTCGCTGCTCGACCGGGTGCCCGGCGTGGTGGCGCGGGTGCATCGCTCGGCAGACGGCCATTGGAGCGTGCCGTTCGCGTCCAGCGATTTCGCCCGGTTGTGCGGCATCGGCCTGCCGGCACTGCGCGAAGACGCCCGCTTGCTGTGTGCCCGCGTCCACGCCGATGACCTGGCTCGCCTGCGAGCCGCCTGGACGTTGCACGGCGAATTGCTGCGCAGCATCAAGGAGCGCATCCGCGTGCGTCAGCCCGACGGCCAGTGGGCGTTTCTCGATGCCAGCGCCAGCCTCGAGCCAGCACTCGACGGCGGACTGCAATGGAACTGCGAGTTCGTCGACATCGCCCATGAGGCCGCGCTCGATGACGATGTGCGCCACCGGCTGAGCCTGTGGCAGGCGGCCACCGAAGCGGCCGACATCGGCGTGGTGGACATCCACCTGTCCAGCGACTCGTTGTTGTTCGATGCGGTGGCCTGCCGGCACCATGGGCTGGATGCCTCGGCCACGCCGCTGCCCTTCGACACCTGGCTGAGCGGTGTCGTGGCGTCGGACCGGGCGGCTGCCCGCGCGATGCTCGTGGCGCCCGCCAGACCCAACGAATGCGTGCGCCAGGCGCTCGGTTTTTCCGCCGCTGGCAGCCAGGGTGTGCGCACCCTGGAATTTGTGTTGCGGGCCTCGGCCGATGCACAACGGTTGATCGGCACCTGCGTGGAAGTGGCCGCCCGGCCTGGCGGGGTGGTTCCGCGGCGCGAGGCGCCCGAGGCCGACAAGCTGCCGCGCAGCAAGGAGTTCATGTCCCGGGTGAGCCATGAGTTGCGCACGCCCCTCAACGGCATCCTGGGTTTCGCGCAACTGATGGCGCTTGACCAGGCCCATCCTCTCGCGCCGCCGCAGATGCAGCGTCTGGAAATCCTGCGCCACTCGGGCGCCCGGTTGTTGTCGCTGATCGATCAGTTGCTCGATGTGTCGCGTATCGAGCAGGGGCGTTTGCGATTGCGCAGCCGGCCGATCGATCTGCGGCTGCTGGTCGAGCGCTGTGCGGTCGAGATCATGCCGCTGGCTCAGCAGCGCGGCATTGAACTGCGCGTCGAGATCGCGATGTCCGCGCCGGCCGTCAGCGCCGACCCCGAAGCGCTTGAGCAGGTGGTCGGCAGCTTGCTGTCCAACGCGATCAAATACAACCGCCCTCAGGGGCGCGTGCGCATCCGCTTCGAGGCGGCCGATCACATGGGCGTGCTGACCGTGGACGACTCCGGCGTGGGCATGTCCGCCGCGCAGTTGGAAAAGCTCTTCGAGCCGTTCAATCGCATCGGCAGCGACGGCGCCGAGGCCTCGGGCAGCGGGTTGGCGATGGTCATCGCCCGCAAGCTCGTGCGCGCCATGGGTGGCGAAATCGAAGCGCTTTCCCAGGTCGGTCGCGGGTCACGCCTCACGGTGTCACTGCCGATTGCCAAGTCCGATGTGACCCGGTCGGGCGAAGCGCCGCGCGCACCCCAAGTGGCCTCGGTCTGGGACGCCGGCGTCGAGGCGGTGGTGATGTACGTCGAGCACGATGACGTCAACGCGACCTTGATGCAGCAAGTCTTCAGCACCCAGCCGAACTGGCGCTTGTTGGTTGCGTCCAACGGCCCCGAGGCGCTGAGGCTGGCGCAGCAGCACGACTTGTCGCTGGTGCTGCTCGACTTGAACCTGCCCGGGATGTCTGGGTTGGAAGTTCGCGAGCGCCTGAAGTCCGATGAGCGCACCCGTGCGGTGCGTTGCATCGCCTTCAGCGCTGACGTCTCCCCGCAGCAGATCGAGCATGCGCTGGCGCAGGGCTTCGACGATTACTGGACCAAGCCGCTCGATGTGACGTTGCTGGTGGCCAAGCTGAAGTACGAATTCCGGGAGCTGGCCGCGTTTCAGGGCTCAAATTCCGGCAGTTCGTGCCGATGAACCGAGCAAGCCGGTCTGCATGACGGGCCAAACATCGTCTTCATGAACCCGACACCCCACACAGAACTGATCGACGTGTCCGCGTTGCGGCTCGGGATGTTCGTTCATCTCGACGACGGCTGGATGTCGCATCCGTTCCTGTTCTCAAGCTTCAAGATCACGACCGATGAGCAGCTCGCGGCGTTGCGCTCGGCTGGTCTGCGCGTGCTGCGCTGGAGCCCCGAGGACAGCGATCCTGAGCCTTCCGGCCCCGCCGAATCCGAGCCGGGTCGCAGCGCCGCCAATGGCGAGCAGCAGACGCTCGGCGATACCCGCCGTGCCCATCGCGAGCTTCTCGAGTCGCAGCGGCGTGCGCTGGCGGTGTGCGAGCGGCAGTTCGGCGAGGCCACGCGTGCGTCGACTCTGGTCTTCAAGAGCGTGGCCGATCAACCGGCTGATGCCGGGCAGGCCGCCCAGGTGCTGGTCGGCCAACTGGTCGACAAGATGGTCGCCTCTGAAGACGTGTGCATCCGATTGCTCAGCGAGGGTGCCGGGGACAAGGTCAGCGCCCACGCGGTCAGCGTGAGTGTCATCTGCTTGCTGATGGGGCGCACGCTCGGGCTGGGCGCAGCCGACATGCTCGACCTCGGGTTGGGCGCCTTGCTTCACGACGTCGGCAAGATTGACATCCCGTTTCGCTATCACCACCGCGAAGATCACTTCAACGCGTCCGAGCACAAGTTCTACGAGAGCCATGTGGCCACCGGCACGGCTCATGCGCGGCGCCTGGGCTTGAGCCCCGGCGCTTCGGTGGTCATCGCCCAGCACCACGAATGCAGTGATGGCAGCGGTTTTCCGTTGGGCATCAACAGCGACCGCACCACCGTGCTGTCGCGCATCGTGGCGCTGGTCAATGCCTACGACAACCTGTGCAATCCGCTCAACCCGGCGCGGGCGGTCACGCCGCATGAGGCGGTGGCTCAGTTGTTTGCCCAGGGCCGCAACCGCTTCGACACGGCCACCCTCGGGGCGTTCATCAAGATGATGGGTGTGTACCCGGCAGGCTCGGTGGTTCAGTTGACCGACGACCGGTTCGCGCTGGTGGTGGGGGTCAATTTCTCGCGCGGGTTGCGCCCCCGCGTTCTGGTGCATGACCCCAAGGTGCCGCGCGAGGAGGCCGTGATCCTGGATCTGGAGACCGCCGGCGGGTTGGGCATCCGGCGCAGCCTCAAGCCCATGTCCTTGCCTGAGGCCGCGCTCGATTACCTGTCTCCGCGGCCGCGGGTGAACTACTTCTTCGAGCCGGCCCGCGTGCTGGAGCCACAGTTGTGACGCCGCCTGAAATCCCTCCGGTATCGGGCATGCGCAGCGCGCGCAAGTCGCAACGGGCGGCCAGCTTGAACGCGCCCGAATCGATGGATGACGACCCTGTTCAGCAGCTCAGGCCACTCGTGGAAGGCCTGCTGGATGCGGCCTGGCTGGTCGAGCCGGGCAGCCTGCGATTGCTGGCTGCCAATGCAGCGGCCGAAATGCTGTTTGGCATGTCGGCCGAGGCGCTGTGCCAGACCGACGCACTGGCGCTGGCCGCCACGGCTGACGACGTGGCGTTTTGGGAGCAGGCTGCCACCGAGCTCACCGATCCCGTCGAAGCCCAGACCTTGATCAGCCGGCCGGACGGCCAACTGGTGCAGGTGCAGCGGCGTGTCAGCCTGATACGTCCAGGCGCGGGCACACGCCACGGCATCTATCTGGTGATCCTGCGCGATCGCAGCGACGAGTTGCGCACCCAGGCCGAGCTGGAGGAGCGCATCTCCGAGCTGCGTGCCACGCTCGACTCCACCACCGACGGCATCCTGGTCACCGATCTGGCGGGGCGCATCACCAACTTCAATCAGCAATTCGTCAGCCTGTGGGGCGTGCCCGAGCCGCTGATGAAGCAGCGAGACGACACGGCCGTGTCGGCCTGGATGCTGCGTCGTGTCTCCGACCCGGTCACTTACACCCGCCGGCTGCAGGCCTTTGGCGAGTCGGCCACGCTTGACGGCTGCGACATGCTCACGCTGCGTTGCGGCAAGGTGCTCGAGCGGCGCACGCTCGCGCAGTGCAACCGAGGCCAGCCCATCGGCCGCGTCTATGCGTTTCGCGACGTCAGCGAGAGCGTGGAGGCCAGCCGCCGCATCGACGCGCTGTCGCACACGGACAACCTCACCGGGCTGCCCAACCGTCGCATGCTGGTCGATCGCATCGAATACGCGCTCGCATTGGCGCAGCGTGACTCGACGCCATTCGCCTTGATGTACCTGAACCTTGACCGTTTCAAGCCGGTCAACGAAATGCTCGGTCCAGCCATGGGCGACAGGCTGCTGGTCGAGATCGCCGAGCGGCTGACCGCCACCATGCGTCAGGTGGACACGGTGGCGCGTCTGGGTTCCGACGAGTTCGTCATCCTGGCCTACCAGGCCGATCTGCAGCGAGCCGAAGGTGCTGCCTGTCGGGTGCTGGCCGCCTTGCAGTTGCCTTTCCGCGTTGAGGGGATGACCCTCACGATCACCGGCAGCGTCGGCATTGCGCTGTATCCCGGAGATGGAAGCACGCCGGATGAGTTGCTCAAGGCGGCCGATGTCGCCATGAACGACCTGAAGGACAGCGGCGGTGGTGGCTATCGCTTCCACCACATGCGCACCGGCGTGCCGGTGGTTCAGCCGCGCACGCGCATGCAGCTTGATCACGCCATGCGCCAGGCGCTGGCCGCGGGCCGCTTCAGGTTGCATTACCAGCCGCAGGTCGACATCGACAGCGGTGAGATCGTGGGCGTCGAGGCGCTGATGCGCTGGCGCGACCCCGAGTTGGGCGACGTGCCGCCGACCGAATTCATCCCGGTGGCCGAGCGCAGTGGCTTCATCGTGTCGATCGGCGCCTGGGCGCTGCGTCAGGCGGCGCAGCAAGCCGTGCTGTGGCGCGACAAGGGCTACCCGCTGCTGATGTCGGTCAATGTGTCGGCCCTGCAGTTCCAGAAACCCGACTTTGTCGACAGCGTTGCGCAGGCGCTGAGCGATGCCGGGCTGGAGCCGCAATGGCTGGAGCTCGAGCTGACCGAATCGATCCTGGTCAAGGACGCGCAAGAAGCGCTGCAGCGGTTGCAGGAACTGGCGCGGTTGGGCGTCAAGCTGGCGATCGATGACTTCGGCACCGGCTACTCGAGCCTGGCCTACCTCAAGCGCTTCCCGATCGGGCGGCTCAAGATCGACCGCAGCTTCATCAAGGGACTGCCCAAGGACGAGGTCGACGTGGGCATCGTCAGCGCCATCGTCAACCTGGGCAAGGCGCTGCATCTCGAGATGGTGGCCGAAGGCGTCGAGACCGAGGCGCAGCGGCTGTTCATGCTCAAGGCCGGCTGCACTCAGTACCAGGGCGCGCTGTTCTCGCCCGCCATCGATGCCTTGTCGATGCAGACGCTGCTTGAGCGCAACAGCAGCGCCGCGAAGGACATTGCCGAGATCAAGGGCTGGATCGAAACCGATCCCTGATCGTCGTCAGAGAAAGCGTTCGAGCACCCGCCGGGACTTGCGGTCCAGCGAGCGGCGATCGCGAACCAGAAACGCGATGCCGTGGCTGTCCGAGATCCACAGCGCACCGTCGGGCAGCCGGCGGATGTCTTCTTCGGCCTTGAGCACGAAGCTGGTCGGCCCGCGGTCGGTCTCCACCTGCCACACGCTGGGCGTCGAAAACGTCGAGACCTCGACGATGCGTTCGATCACCGGCGTGAATTCGCGGCTCGCCAGTTCTTCTTCGATCAGGCCCCGCAGTTTGGCCGGCACGCTGGCGAGCGATGGCACCCAGACGACCTCGCGACCGTCGCCGTCCACCATCGACAGGCCTTCTTGCGCCGCGGCGATCGGGAACGCGCGCACCGGCACCACGCCCTCATGTCGAGTGCCGTCGGCGGCGATCAGCACCAGGCGGCCATGCGGCTCGCGCTCTAGCTGAAACGGTTCGGCGTCTGAATCGGTGGGATGAGCGGGCATGCGATCAGACCTTGGTTTCGACGTTGGCCTTGAGCTCTGAAGGAACCAGCGCCTTCAGGCCGCCGAGTTCCAGGCCCGACGACTCTTCGGCATCGGCCTGACGCAACTGCGCTTCGTACAGCCGCCAGTAGGCGCCTTGGCGCGCCATCAGTTCGTCGTGCGGACCGACTTCGACCACCCGGCCGCGGTCCATCACGACCAGCCGATCGGCCTTGCGCAGCGTGGACAAACGGTGCGCGATGGCGATCGTGGTGCGGCCTTGCACGAGGTTGTCGAGCGCCTTCTGGATTTCCTTCTCGGTCTCGGTGTCCACCGACGAGGTGGCCTCGTCAAGGATCAGGATCTGCGGGTCGATCAGCAAGGCGCGCGCGATGCTGATGCGCTGGCGCTCGCCGCCCGACAGCCCCTGGCCGCGCTCGCCCACCAGCGAGTCATAGGCCTGCGGCAGTCGCAGGATGAATTCATGCGCATGGGCTGCGCGTGCTGCTGCGACGATGTCCTCGCGGCTCGCGTCGGGCCGGCCGTAGGCGATGTTCTCGGCGATGGTGCCGAAAAACAGGAAGGGCTCTTGCAGCACCAGACCGATGTGGCGTCGGTAGTCAGACACCGCGTAGCGGCGGATGTCGACGCCGTCGACCTTGATGGCGCCATCGGTCACGTCATAGAAGCGGCAGATCAGGTTGACCAGCGTGCTCTTGCCTGATCCGCTGTGGCCCACCAGGCCGATCATTTCGCCGGGGCGGATTTCGAGGTCGAGCCCGCGGATCACCGAGCGGCTGCCGTAGCGAAAGCCGATGCCGTGCAGCTCGATGCGCCCTTGCGCGCGCACCAAGGGCTGCGGGTTGACCGGTTCGGGCACGTTGGACACGTGGTCCAGGATGTCGAAGATGCGCTTGGCGCCTGCCGCCGCCTTCTGAGTCACCGACACGATGCGGCTCATCGAATCGAGCCGGCCGTAAAAGCGCCCGATGTACGCGATGAAAGCAGTCAGCACGCCCACGGTGATCTGGTGTCGGGACACTTGCCAAACGCCAAACGCCCACACCACCAGCAGGCCGATTTCGGTCAGCAGCGACACCGACGGCGTGAACAGCGACCAGGTTCGGTTGATCCGGTCGTTGACTTGGAGGTTGCTCTGGTTGGCCGCGCGAAAGCGTTGCAGCTCGCGGCCTTCCTGCGCGAACGCCTTGACCACCCGGATGCCGGGAATGGTGTCGGCCAGCACGTTGGTCACCTCCGACCACACGCGGTCGATCTTCTCGAAGCCGGTGCGCAGCCGGTCGCGCACCGTGTGGATCATCCAGCCGATGAACGGCAGCGGCAGCAGCGTGACCACCGCGAGCCACGGGTTGATCGAAAACAGGATCGCTGCGGTCATCACGATCATGAGCACGTCGGTGGCGAAGTCGAGCGCGTGCAGCGACAGGAACACGCAGATGCGGTCGGTCTCGCTGCCGATGCGCGACATCAGGTCGCCGGTGCGCTTGCCACCGAAGAAGTCGAGCGACAGCTGCAGCAAGTGCTCGAAGGTCGCCGTGCGCAGATCGGCGCCGATGCGCTCGCTCACCAGCGCCAGCAAGTAGGTGCGTGCCCAGCCCAGACCCCACGCCAGCAGCGCGGCCAGCAGCAAGCCGCCCAGGTACATCAGCACCAGCATCGGGTCGATGGCCTTGCCGTTCTGGAACGGAATCAGGATGTCGTCCATCAGCGGGATCGACAGGTATGGCGGCACCAGCGTGGCGGCCGTCGATGCCAGCGTGAGGGCAAAACCCGCGGCCAGCTGCTTTTGATAAGGCCGGGCAAAGCGCCACAGCCTCAGCAGCACCCAGGTCGAGGGCACCTCGTGCTGCTCGCGGCTGCACACGCTGCACTCGTCGCTGTCGGGGGGCAGCGGGGCCTTGCACGACGGGCACAGCGCCGACTCGTCGACCATCGCATCGAGTGCCGCCGCACCCGGCCGCCAGGGCCGGCGCGCCTGCTGCTGTTCGAACAGGTTCAGCAAACGCAGCGCGTGGACGTCTTGCGCCAGCGTGAAGCGCCAAACCGCCAGGCGGCGCTGATCGTCGTGCAACTCGAGCGTGCCCACCCCGCCGTGGTCGGTGTGGCGCAGGCTCAGGTGATCGGCACCGGGTTCGTCGAGCACCCATTCGGCCACAGGAGCCGAACCGGCGCCCTCACCGTACGACAGCAGCCGACGCTCGGTGAGCACCAGCTGGCTGACGGCAAACGTCAGGCGCTCGCTCAGGTCCACCGCCAGCACGGCCAGCGCGCTTTCGCCGGGGCGCAGGCCGAGCGTGGCGGCCAGTGACGGCGCCGGGGTGTTTTCTTCGGGATCGGGATGAGAATGCTGCATGGGGTCGGTGTCGATTCTCTCCGAGCACTGACGCTTGTTATCCTGCCCCCGCTCAAACCATCTGCTCACGACATGAACCCATCAAGACGTCGTATCACCGCAGCCGGACTGTTGGGGCTGGCGGGAGCCGCTCCATGGAGCGTCCTCGCGCAAGTTGAAGGTGACAGGGTCTACCGGTTCTCGCCAGTCAACCAGTACGGCATCGAGCTCACGGCCCGGTACTGGAACCCGATCATTGACTACGTGTCGTCCAAGAGCGGCGTGAAGATCGAGCTGAAGATCGGCCGCACCTCGGCCGACACCACCGCCTACGTGCTGGCCAACGAGGTCGAGTTCGTGTTTTCGAACCATCTGTTCAGCCCCGAACGGGACAAGCTCGGCTGGAAGGTGTTCGGCCGCCGCAACACGCCGCCATTGGTCAGCCAGATCGTGGTGCTCGCCGACTCGCCCGCTCGCAAGCTCGAAGACCTGGCCGACCAGCCGGTGGGCTTTCCCGGACCCGAGGCGCTGGTGGCCTACAAGTTTCCGTACGCGCAACTGCTGCGGCGCCGCGTCGGCGTTCAGGTGGTTTTCGCCGGCAACATGGACGGCGCCTTCGCCCAATTGCTCAGCGGTCGGGTCAAGGCCGTGGGTGCCAACTCGCAGCTGACCGATGGCTGGTCGCAGCGTGAAAACCAGGCCGTGCGCGTGCTGTGGCAGTCTGACCCGCTCAACGACCTGGCGCTGATGGCGGCCAAGACGGTGAAGCCGGCCACGCTCGAGGCGGTCAAGCGGGCCTTTCTGGGCATGCGCCAGGACCCCGTGGGCAAGACCGTGCTGGCCAGTGCCAGCGAACTGATCAAGTTATCGCCGGATGCGGGGTTCATCGCCGCAGACGGATCGGAGTACGCCGCCTACCGGCAGTTCTACGCCACCGCGCCCGTGGAGCTTCGCTGAGGCATGCGCCCGGCAATGACGCCGCTGCCGGACAAGACCGCGAGTCGGCTGGTGCCGCGCTCGCTCAACAGCCGTGTCTTTGCGGTTTACGGCCTCACGCTGGTGCTGTTTTTCAGCGTGGCGCTGGCCATGTTCTTCGTGCACGAGTACGACCAGCAGGTCGACACCACCCAGATGAACTCGGTGATGCTGATCGAGGTGGTGAACCAGGCTGTGCAGGAAAGCGCCGTCATCGGCGACTACGACAGCGTGACCAAGACCCTCGCCAAGGCCGTTCAGGGTTCGGTGTTTGCGAGCGCTTCGTTCATCGATTTGCAAGGCGGCAAGATCGTGGTCGACAGCCGCGATCCCGTGGCCACCCTGGCGCCGAACTGGCTGGTCGAGCACCTGCGCGAACGCCTGCAAGACGTCAACCGCGTGGTGTCTGTCGGGGGCAAGGACTACGGCATCGTGCGGCTGCGCTTCGACGTGCCCAAGGTGGCGTCCGACCTGTGGACGCTCTTGATGCTGGCGTCGGGCGCCGCGCTGGTGATGCTGGTACTCGGGCTGGTGCCCATGCGGGTGCTGTTGCGCCGCTGGCTGGCCAGCCTGGACCGTCTGCAGGCTTTTGAGGCTGCGATGGCGGCCGGCACCTTCGATCCGGCCCAGTTCACTGACGACAACGCGCCCGCCGAGATCAGCCGGCTCCTGGGCATGCTTCGTCGCACAGCCGACCTCGTGCGTGAGCGCGAAGCCAGCCGGCGCGCGCTCGACAACCAGAAGTTCGCGCTCGACCAGCACGCCATCGTCAGCATCACCGATCTCGACGGCAACATCACCTACGCCAACGACCGTTTCTGCGAGATCACCGGGTACACGCGCGAAGAGTTGCTGGGCCGCAACCACCGCGTCATCAATTCAAGCCACCAGCCCAAGGAGTTCTTCGACAACCTGTGGTCCACGATCAGCGGCGGCGGCGTGTGGCGCGGCGAGATCTGCAACCGCAAGCGCACCGGCGAGTTGTACTGGGTCAATGCCACCATCCTGGCGCTGCTCGGTGATGACGGCAAGCCCGAGCAGTACATCGCGATCCGCACCGACATCACCGACCGCAAGGCCGCTGAGGCCTTGCTGCAGCAGTCCAAGGAATCTGCCGAGCAGGCCAACCAGGCGAAGAGCCAGTTTTTGGCCAACATGAGCCACGAGATTCGCACGCCGCTCAATGCGGTGCTGGGGATGTTGAGGCTGCT
>CANGBT010000024.1 GCA_947452135.1 Burkholderiales bacterium | reverse complement strand
GCAGCGCACGCGCATCGGCCTCGATGTGGCACACCAGCGTGTCGGTCGCCATGGGCGAGCCTTCGGCGACGTGCCAGTCCACGCGCGCGGTGACGTCAAGCGCGGACACGCAAGCGTCGAACCAGTCGCGACCGCACAGCACGGCGTCTTCGCGCACCAGCACACGGGCTTGCACACGCCGGCCGGCGGGCACCAGCTGCGCGGTCCAGTCGCCGCGGCCGATGTCTTCCATCAGCGCGTCGCGCACGTTGCGCTCCCGTGCGGCTTCGAGGGTTTCGTTGGTGTCGAACATCGCGATGGATTCCGGCTTCAGGCCGCGCCGATCTTCGGCACCAGCGCGCCGGCGCGCGTGGCTGCGGGGTGGCTGGCCACGAAATCGAGCATGCGCTGAATGCAACCCAGCGCCTGAGCGCGCACCGGCTCGGCCACCTCGATCTCACCGTGACCGGCTTCCAGGCAGTCGATCACGCCTTGCAGCGCGTTCATCGCCATCCACGGGCAGTGCGCGCAACTCTTGCACGTGGCGCTGTCGCCGGCGGTGGGCGCCTCGAGCAGCGTCTTGCCGGGTGCGAGCTGGCGCATGCGGTGCATCAGCGCGTTGTCGGTGGCCACGATGAACGTCTGCGCGTCCATCGAGGTCACCGCATTGAGCAGCTGCGTGGTCGAGCCCACCACATCAGCGAGCTTGACGACCGCCTCGGGCGATTCGGGGTGCACCAGCACCACGGCCTCAGGGTGCTTCGCCTTGAGCAGTTCGAGCTCGACGCCCTTGAACTCGTCGTGCACGATGCACTCGCCGTTCCACATCAGCATGTCGGCGCCTGTTTGCTGCTCGATGTAGCGACCCAGATGGCGGTCGGGCGCCCAGAGGATCTTGCGCCCCTGATCTTTCAGGTGCTGCACGATGGGCAGCGCGCACGAGCTGGTCACCATCCAATCGGCGCGCGCCTTCACGGCGGCGCTGGTGTTGGCATAGACCACCACCGTTCGATCGGGGTGCGCGTCGCAGAACTGCGCGAACGCCTCGGGCGGGCAGCCCAGGTCCAGCGAGCACGTCGCGTCCAGATCGGGCATCAGCACGCGCTTTTCAGGGCTCAGGATCTTGGCGCTCTCGCCCATGAAGCGCACGCCCGCCACCACCAGCGTGCGGGCAGCGTGGTCGCGCCCGAAGCGCGCCATCTCGAGCGAGTCGGACACGCAGCCGCCGGTCTCGAGCGCCAGATCCTGCAAGTCGCCGTCGACGTAGTAGTGCGCCACCAGCACCGCATCGTGCTGCTTGAGCAATTGCGCGGCACGCAGCTTGAGCGCCGCGCGTTCGGGTGGCGACAACGCCGGCGGCACCTTGGCCCAGGCCTGCGCGGTGCTGCACGCGCCGCGGGCGTCCTGGCGCGTGAAGTCGAACAGGGTCTGGGCCATGCCTTACTTCTTCTGGCCCTGACGACCGGCCAGTGCGTGGGCCAAGGCGGCCGGGTCACGCTCGTCCGTCGGCACGAAGTCGAAACCGTCACCGACCGGAACCGACTTGAGGTAATTCAGCCGCGTGAGCACAGGCTCTTTGGGCCATTCGCCTTCGTCGGCGGCGATCTCCATGAAGTGAATGGCGCCGCCGATGACGTAGAGCAGCGTCGAGACCGGCGCCGTGACCCCTTCGACCTCGACGTTCACGTCACCGAAGGCCATCTCGGTCGGCGTGACACGGGCCACTGCGGGGGGCAACTGGAAGTCGATGAAGCAGCCGATGCCGGTGTGGGTGCGGTTGCGGACCTCGAGCTTGGGAATTTGCTTGCGCAACACGGCAAGTTCGGGCGCATTGCCCTTGAAAAAGGCCTCGAGCACTTGTTGCTCGAAAGGGTTCAGCGAATTCATGATGCTCCTGGAAAAAAACTCGACATGGCGAACCTGACGCCTCGCTGATTATCGGTGCTGACGTCAGGGCCAAGGGGTGCCGAAGCGGTCTGAGGCCGGCATCGCACTACAGTGAAGCTTTTGCCGCGTGCGGCAATCGCTTGCCATCCGATGACCACGACCACGACCACCGCCCCCATCCACGTACCCCTGCGCGAAGACGTGCGCACGATCGGTCTGATCGGCTTGGCTCACGGCACCTCGCACTTCTTTCATCTGCTGTTGCCCTCGCTGTTTCCGCTGTTCATCCACGACTTCGGGCTGAGCTACGCCGAGCTGGGGCTGCTGGTCACCACCTTTTTTGTGATTTCGGGCACCGGGCAGGCCACCTCGGGTTTTCTGGTCGATCGGGTGGGCGCGCGGCCAGTGCTGTTTGCCGCCATGGGCTGCTTTGCGCTGTCGGGACTGGCACTTTCGTTGGCGACGGGGTACGGCGGCCTGATGCTCGCATCGGGGCTGGCCGGTCTGGGCAACTGCCCGTTTCACCCGGCCGACTTCACCATCCTGAACCGCCGTGTCTCGCCACCGAGGCTGGGCCATGCGTTCAGCGTGCATGGGCTCAGCGGCAACCTGGGTTGGGCGGTTGCGCCGCTTTACCTGACCGGCATCGCGACGGCGTCGGGTGCGTGGCGCGTGGCTGCGGTGTGTGCCTCTTTGCTGGTGCTGGTGGTGATGGCGCTGCTGTGGTGGCAGCGCGACGGGATTGACGATCGCAGAGGTTCGGTTCCCCAGGTGCCGATGGGCGCCAGCCATGCTGCACCGACGCTGGCCACAGAGCACCCGATGGCCTTCATGAAACTGCCCTCGGTGTGGCTGTGTTTTTCGTTTTTCTTCTGGTCGACTTGCGCGCTCAGCGCCATCCAGAGCTTCGCCAGCCCGGCACTCCAGCAGTTGGAAGGTTTGCCGCTGTCGACCACGTCGCTGGTGGTGTCTGGGTACATGCTGTTCGGTGCGGTGGGCATCGTGATCGGAGGTTTTCTGGCCACCCGCAGCGAGCGGCAGGAACGGATCATCAGCCCGTGTCTGCTTGGCTCAGGCGCGTTGCTGGTGCTGGTGGGCACGGGTGTCGTGCCTGGCGTGATGGCCGTGGTGCTGACCGCAGTGGCCGGCTTCGGTACGGGGCTGGCCAATCCATCGCGCGACATGCTGATCAAGCGCGCTGCGCCGCCGGGTGCCACGGGCCGCGTCTACGGCACGGTGTATTCGGCGCTGGATCTGGGGTTTGCGCTGTCAGCTCCGGTGTTTGGCGCCATGTTGGATCACCACCGGCCTTCGGGCGTGTTCTTCGGTTCGGCGCTGGCGCTGGGCTTGAGCGTGGTGTCGGCAGCGGCCGTGGGCTTGTTCATCCAACGCGGGCGTCAGGTGGCCGGGCGCGTGGCCGCGCTGTGACGGCGGTGGATGCCTGAACCTGCAGCTGCCGCAGAAAGCACACCCATCGCCAGTGCGAGCGCTGCGCCGTAGAACACGGTCGATGGCAAGTCGTGGTCGAGAAGCGAGCCAAACATCGGAGCGGCAAGTGCAAAGCCGAGGTCGAGCGCCGAGTACACCGTGCCGTAGACGCGGCCCGTGGCGCCCGGCGGCGCAGCGCGCTTGATCAGCATGTCGCGAGGCGGCCCGGCGATGCCGACGCCGAAGCCCGACACCGCCACCAGTGCAACCGCCCACAGGCCCGGCACGACACCCGTGCCCACCAACACCAGCAGAGCGGCCGAGCCGAGCAGGCACGGGCCGATGATGCGTTCCTGCCGCTCGCTGCGGGTGGCCAGAAAACCTCCGATCACGATGCCCGCTGCGCCGAACAGCATGAAGCCGGTGACCATCAGCGAGGTGGTCGACAGCGGCAGCCCGGCCATGTGCTGCAGAGCCGGACCACCGAAGCTCTGAACGGCACTGAGCGCACAACTCGACCACAGGAAAAACGAGAAGCACAACCAGATCGAGGGCATGCGCAGGAAAGCCATCGGGTGCTCGGTCGCCAGGGTCGCAGCTCCGCGAGCAGGCGACAAGGGAACGTCGGGCACATGACCAAGACGGTCGTCGATGGCATCGCCCTGCCACCACATCACCGCCAGCACCGACGCCGCCAGCAGCGAGGCGCCGACTGCAGCCACACGCCAGGAACCGAATGCAGTGGCCAGGCCGGTCAGAAAAACCGGTGCCAGGGCCCAGCCAAAGTTGCCGGTGAGGCTGTGCACGCTGAAGGCGTGACCCAGGCGTGCGGCCGAAACGCGACGGGTCAGAACCGTGAAGCCGGCCGGGTGGAACGGGCAGTTGCCCAGCCCGGCCAGTGCCGCGACAAGCATCAAGGAGCCATAGCCGGTGGCCATCGAAAGGGCCAGGCCCGAGAGCACAAAGCAACCCAAGGCGGCCAACAGAACCGGGCGCGCGCCGATGCGGTCCACCACGAACCCTGCCAAGGCCTGCCCGCTGCCCGAAACCACGAACAGCAAGGTCACCAGCAGACCGAGTTCGGCGTATGTGAAGCCGAACTCGCGAATGAACAGCGGAAACAGCGGCGGAAGCAACAGATGGAAAAAGTGCGAGGTGCCATGCGCCAGACCGATCAGGCCGATGGTGCGCACATCGTCCCGCAGGGGAGCTGATGCGGCTGGGGTGGGGTTCATCGTGAGATGTCGCAAAGGCGCACGTGGCAAAGCCGGCACTGTAGTGCCCCCGCGCGTCCAGGCTCTCTTGCTTCTGGGCCGTGCCGTCGTCGGCTTCGCCGACTTCCTGCGGCCGCGATGGTTTCAGGAATGCCGTGGCACAGTGTGGTTTTGCCCTGCATGAGGTCTACGCCATGAACGCTGCCAACCCACCTTCAGCCCAGCCGTCCACCAACACCTGTGATCTGGGTGACAAGCACAAGAGCGACACCAGCGGTGCCTTCCGGGCGTTGCCGCCGGTGTTCAGGAACTTCGGCGGCAAGGCTCGATTTGCAGGGCCGGTCAGCACCGTGCAGTGCCTCGATGACAACTCGCTCGTCAAGGCTGCGCTCGAAGGGCCCGGCGACGGTCGCGTGCTGGTCGTCGATGGTGGCGCTTCGCTGCGACGGGCATTGGTCGGAGGCAACATCGCGGCAGCGGCAGCGCGCAACGGCTGGGCCGGCGTGGTGGTTGATGGTTGCGTGCGCGACAGCGCCGAACTGGCCGCTGCCGACGTGGGCATTCGCGCGCTGGGCCTGATGCCGCTGCCCACCGACCGCAAGAACCAGGGCCTGCGTGATGTGGCGGTACAGATTCAGGGTGTCACCGTGCGCCCCGGCGAGTGGCTGGTCGCCGACGAAGACGGCATCGTGGTGATGCCCGCGCCCGTCTGATTCGGCTCAGACGCTCAGCACCTCAAGCAGGCGGTCGAGTCCGCCTTCGTTGATCGCCACCATGGCCTGCTCGCGCACGCGCGGCTTGGCGTGATACGCCACCGAAACCCCGGCCACGCCCATCATCGGCAAGTCGTTGGCGCCGTCACCCACGGCGATGGCCTGCGTTGCGCTGATGCCCATCTCGGCGCAGGTGGCCAGCAGCGTGCGGCGCTTTTCCTCGCCGTCGCAGATGTCGCCCCAGGGCTGGTCGACCATGCGTCCGGTGAGCACGCCGGCTTCGACCTCGAGCACGTTGGAGCGTGCAGCATCGAGCCGCAGCCGCGCGCGGATGCGGTCGGTGAAGAACGTGAAGCCGCCCGACACCAGCAGCGTCTTCAGGCCGGCCGCCTGACAGGCCTGCACCAGTGATTCGGCACCCGGATTGAGCTGCAGCCGCTGCTCGTAGACCTGGTGCAGCGCAGCCACCGGCACGCCTTCGAGCAGCGCCACGCGGCGGCGCAGGCTGTCCTTGTAGTCGGTGATCTCGCCGCGCATGGCGGCCTCGGTGATCGCTGCCACCTCGGCCTTGCGGCCGGCGGCATCGGCAATCTCGTCCACACATTCGATGTTGATCAGCGTCGAATCCATGTCGAACGCGATCAGCTTGAAGTCACTCAGGCGCAGCCCCTGGGGTGCGCGCTGAACGACCAGACCGGGCATGTCACTCATGCGTTGGCGAGCCTTCTTTCGTTGATGAGCCGTGCCAGCATCGCCACCATGGCCGGCGGGTCGAAGGGCTTGGAGATGTGGTCGTCCATGCCGGCATCCAGGATTTTCTGGTGGCCTCCCTCGGAGACCTCGGCGGTCAGGGCGATCACCAGCAGCCCGGCGAGTTCGGGCCGCCGACGGATGCACTGCGTGGCGATGTAGCCGTCCATCACGGGCATCTGGCAGTCCATCAGCACCGCGTCGAAGCGGGGCTCGCGCGTCAGACGATCCAGCGCTTGCTGGCCATCGTTCGCGAGCTCCACCGTGGCGCCATCCATCTCGAGCACCATGCAGGCCAGCTCCTGGTTGAATTCGTTGTCTTCCACCACCAGGATGCGCCTGCCCGCGAGCGCCAGGCTGCCGCTGGGCTCGACGACCGGCTCAGCCGGTACCACTTGCGGCGGCGGTGCGTCGTGATCGGTGCGCGCTTGCCAGGCCCGCGCCAGCGCGCCTTGCAGACCCGACAGCGTGAAGGGCTTGCCGAGCGCTGCATCGATCACGGCGCCCACGTCACCGGCGCTCGCCATGACTTCCTCGGACCCGAAGGAGGTCACGATGACGATGGCCGGCAACCGGGGTTTGCCGCCGGTGCCTTGCGCGCGGGCCTTTGCTGCGGCGTGAATCCGCTGCGCGGTCTCGATGCCGTCCATCTGAGGCATGCGCCAGTCGACGATGACGATGTCGTGCGGATTGCCGCTGTGCAGCCCCCGCTCGAACAGATGCAGCGCTTGCTCGCCGCCGTGAGCGCTGTCCACGATCAGGCCCAGGCGCAGCGCCATCGAGGTCGTGATCTCGAGCGCGCTGGCGCTGTCGTCGGCCAGCAGAACCCGCTTGCCGGCCATGGCGGGCAGGTACTCGCCGCGGCGCTCGAGCTCGGCTTCGGGAACGCCGAAGTGGCACTCGAAGCGAAATGTCGAGCCGAAGCCGGGCTGCGACTCGACCCAGATGCGACCGCCCATCAGCTCGACCAGCGCGCGCGAGATGGCCAGCCCCAGGCCGGTGCCGCCATAAAGACGCGTGGTGCTGGCCTCGGCCTGGTTGTAGGTCTGGAACAGGCCTTCTTGCTGCAGCGAGGTCAGGCCGATGCCGCTGTCACGCACGGCGATGTCCAGCGTGATATTGGATGTGTCTTGCGCACGCAGCCGCACGCTCACCAGCACCGATCCCTGGTCGGTGAACTTGATCGCATTGCTGCACAGATTGGCCAGCACCTGCAGCAAGCGCAGCGGATCGCCGACCAGCGTGCTCGGCACGTCGGCGCTCACGTCAAGCAAGAACTCCAGCCCCTTGTCGCTGGCACGGAAGGCCAGCATGTCCACCACGTCTTGCAACACGTCGTCGAGGCGGAACGGCACCGCCTCGACGCGCAGCTTGCCCGCCTCGATCTTCGAGAAGTCGAGCACGTCGTTGAGGATGCCCAGCAGGTTTTGCGCCGCGCGGTTCGCCTTGTCGATGTGGTTGCGCTGGCGATCGTCGAGCGGGGTCTGCAGCGCCAGGTAGGTCATGCCGATGATGGCGTTCATCGGCGTTCGGATCTCGTGGCTCATGCGCGCCATGAACTGGGTGCGCTCCATCGCGGCTTGCTTGGCCACGCGGAAATCGGCCTCCAGCCGCAGGTCTTTCTCGATGGTGACCTCGAGGTCGTGGCGCTGCGCCTCGAGTTGCACCGACGCCGTGTCAAGCGCGCGCTGCAGGTCTTCAATCTCGAGCGGGGCGAGCATCACCTCGAGGCGCTGGCCGTTGGACTGATCGAGTTGAAGCGCGAAGGCATGGGCGTTTTGCAGTGCCTCGATCGGCCGGCGCAGGAACAGCTTCACCAACACCCAGGAACCCAGCACCGCGATCAGCGCCGCGTACAAGCTCGAGCGCAATGCGTCGAGCCGGGCTTCTTCGAGGGTCGCGGTCGACAACTCGGCGCGGATCCAGCCCAGCTGTGATCCGGCGGCCACGGGTGCCCAGGCCACCATGGTCTCGCGGCCGTCCACGGTTTCGAGGGCTGCCGAGGCCCGCCCGCCGGGCGGCGCGTTGTCCGCGGTGGCGGAGGTGTCGAACACCCGCTCCGGCGCGGTGCCCGGCACGTGCCGGACCTGACTCAGCACGCGTCCGGCCGGGTCGATCAGGCGCAGACCGGTCACGTCCGGAAAGTTGGAGGCGCGCAGCAGCAGGTCTTCGATGCGATCGAGCTCGAGTTGCACCAGCGGCCCCGCGCTCGACACCGCGAGGTTCTCGGCCAGCGCCTGTGCGTGATCCTTGAGCCCGGACACCAGCCGACTGGATTGCTCGCGCAGCACCCACACGGCATGGCCGCCGATGGCCAGCAGCATGGCCAGGGTGGTCAGCACAACGAGCTGGGGACCCAGCCGCCGCGGCAGCCACGGGCTCAAACGCCTCATGGGGGGGCGCTGTTCACGACGTACTTGTCCAGCCCGAACCGCTCCAGCGGCTGGTAGTCGCGGGCGTAATCGGCAGGCACCGGGTTGACCCAGGGGATGTCGCTCATCAACTCGCGCATCCCGCGGTCGGTCATCAGCCGCAGCAAGGTGTCGGCAATCAGGCGGCGCGTCGCTTGTGGCACCCGCGGGTGCGCGCACAGGGGGTGCGGCGGCACGCCGGGTGTTTCCATCAGCACGCGCAGCGCCTTGCGCACTTCGGGCGGCTCTTGATCGAAGGTCAGGTTGATGCCGCCGGCGGCCGGGTTCAGCCCGGCCAGTACGCTGCGGTAGGCGTTGGAATGCGTCTTGACGTAGACCGGCTGGATGCGGATCTTCTCGCGCTCGGCCAGCAGCGCGCGGATCCACAGCGAGGCGCCAAAGGCGTTGGGCGCGGGAAAGGCGATGGTCTTGCCGTCGAGCTCGGCGACCGAGCGGATCGGGTCATCCGCACGCACCAGCACGATGCCGGTGAGCAAGGTGCTGTCGCGCACCAGCGGGATGTAACCCTCAGCGCGGTTGGCCATGACCGCGTGGTACGGGTTGGCGTAGACGAAGTCGGGCTCGCCAGTCAGCATGGAGCGCTCGAACGCAGGGATGCTCGACGGCACCACCAATGTCAGCGGTTGCCCGGTTTCCTGCGTGACGCGCGCGAGCAGCGGAGCCCAGATGCGGTGAGTCTCTTCCGCCCGGAACTGAGGCACCACCGCGACCGTCATGGTGCGCGGCTCGACCTTCGGTGGCGTGGCCACGGTGGCCAATGGGGCGAGGGCCAGGCCCACGGCGGCGGCAAATGAGCGACGTTTCATCGAGCAGCAGACATGCATCTTCCGGTTGGCGAACCGCTGCGTCTGCGAACTGCTCCAAACGCCGGGGACTTGATCCTAAGCCCAGCCGAAATCGCGGTCGCCGGCGACATGCGCTTACTGTCCTGCCGTGGTGGGCTGGCCCAGCGCGCGCAGCACATCGCGGATCGCCTGGGCGCGGTCCTTGGCTTCGGGCGTGGCGCGCTCGATGCGCAGCTTGTCGTTGCCGGCCAGCTTGATATGGCGGTTTTTCTGCACCAGCTCGATGATCTTCATCGCCTCGACCGGCGGGTTGGGGCGGAAGCTGATCACCATCAGCGCCGGTGCGGCGTCGATCTTGGTCACGCCGAACGGCTTGGCCATCACGCGCAGGCGGTGCACGTCAAACAGCGTCTGGCCCTGCGCCGGCAGCTTGCCGAAGCGGTCGGTGATTTCCTCGAGCAGCACGTCGATCTGCTCGGCCTTGGCTGCGGTGGCCAGCTTCTTGTAGAGGCTCAATCGCGTGTGCACGTCGCCGCAGTAGTCGTTGGGCAGCAGTGCGGGCGCGTGCAGGTTGATCTCGGTGGTGGCCGACAGTGGCGACATCAGGTCCGGCTCTTTCCCCGCTTTCAGCGAGCGCACAGCCTCGGCCAGCATCTCGTTGTAGAGCTGGAAGCCGATCTCCATCATGTTGCCGCTCTGGTGCTCGCCGAGCACCTCGCCGGCGCCGCGGATCTCGAGGTCGTGCATCGCGAGGTAGAAGCCCGAGCCGAGCTCTTCCATGTCCTGAATCGCCTGCAGCCGCTGCTGCGCCTGTTTGGTCAGGCCCTCGACGTCGGGCACCAGCAGGTACGCGTAGGCCTGGTGGTGCGAGCGGCCGACCCGTCCGCGCAACTGGTGCAGCTGCGCCAGACCGAACTTGTCGGCGCGGCTGATGATGATGGTGTTGGCGCTGGGCACGTCGATGCCGGTCTCGATGATGGTCGAGCACAGCAGCACGTTGTGGCGCTGCGCCACGAAGTCGCGCATCACGCGCTCGAGCTCGCGCTCGGGCATCTGGCCGTGGGCGATGGCGATGCGCGCTTCGGGCAGCAGCTCGGCGAGCTTGTCGCGACGGTTCTCGATCGTCTCGACCTCGTTGTGCAGGAAGTACACCTGACCGCCGCGCTTCAACTCGCGCAGCACCGCCTCGCGGATCGTGCCGCTCGACTCGCTGCGCACGAAGGTCTTGATGGACAGCCGGCGCTGCGGCGCAGTGGCGATCACGCTCAGGTCGCGCAGCCCTTCCAATGCCATTCCCAAGGTTCTCGGGATCGGGGTGGCGGTCAGCGTGAGCACGTCAACATCGGCGCGCAGCGCCTTCATCGCTTCTTTGTGGCGCACGCCGAAACGGTGCTCCTCGTCGATGACCAGCAGCCCCAGCCGCTTGAACACCGTGTTCTGGCTGAGCAGCTTGTGGGTGCCCACGACGATGTCGATGGTGCCGTCGGCCAGGCCCTCGAGCGCGGCCTTGATTTCCTTGGCCGACTGGAAGCGCGACATCTCGGCCACGCGGATCGGCCACTTGCCAAAGCGATCGGCGATGTTCTGGTAGTGCTGCTCGGCCAGCAGCGTGGTGGGCGCCAGGATCGCCACCTGCTTGCCGCCGGTCACGGCCACGAAGGCCGCACGCAAGGCGACTTCGGTCTTGCCAAAGCCCACGTCGCCGCACACCAGCCGGTCCATGGGCTTGGGGCTGATCAGATCCTGGATGACCGCGTGGATGGCGGCCTTCTGGTCGGGCGTTTCCTCGAAGCCGAAGCTCGAAGCGAAGGCCTCGTAGTCGTGCGGCGAGAAGCGGAACGCGTAGCCCTCGCGTGCCGCGCGGCGCGCATACAGGTTGAGCAGTTCGGCCGCGGTGTCGCGCACCTGCTCGGCGGCCTTGCGCTTGGCCTTTTCCCACTGGCCCGAACCCAGCCGGTGCAGCGGCGCTTCTTCGGCGCTCACGCCCGTGTAGCGGCTGATCAGGTGCAACTGCGCCACCGGCACGTACAAGGTCGCCTTGTCGGCGTACTCGAGGTGCAAGAACTCGCTGTCGCCGTCGCCCAGGTCGATGTTGCGCAGGCCCACGTAGCGGCCGATGCCGTGGTTCATGTGCACCACCGGATCGCCGACCTTCAGCTCCGACAGGTCCTTGATCAGCGCGTTGACGTCGCTGACCTGCTCCTGCTTGCGCCGGCGGCGCGCGGTGGGACTGGTGGCGAACAGCTCGGTTTCGGTGACGAACTCGATGGCGATCGCATCGGCCGCGGTGCCGCCGGCAGGCGCCGGCTCGCTCCAGAAGAAGCCTTCGGCGAGCGGCGCCACGGCGATGGCGAAGCGCTCGTCGCTGGCCTGGAACTCGGCCAGCGAAGCCACGCTCGGCGGCTCGATGCGGCTGTCGCGCAACAGCTCGAGCAGGCTTTCTCGCCGGCCCTGGGTCTCGGCCACGATCAGCACGCGGTGCTTCGTGGTGCCCACGTGCAGCTGCAGTTTTTTGAGTGGCTCGGGGGCACCGCGGTCGACGCCCAGATCGGGCAGGGCGTGTGCCCAGGCGGTGTCGTCGGTCGATGCGCGACCGCGCAGGCTCAGCGTGGCATGCGACCCGGCCAGCGTGAAGAAGTCTTCAGACCTCAGGAACAGCTCTTCAGGCGGCAGGATCGGGCGGTCGCGGTCGTGCTGCAAGAAGCGGTGGCGCTCGCGGGTATCGGTCCAGAAACGCTTGAGCGCTTCGTCGACCTCGCCGTGCAGCACCAGCGCGGCAGGCTGCTCGCTGCCCGCGCCCAGGTATTCGAAGATGCTCGCCGTCTGGTCGCAAAACAGCGGCAGGTAGTACTCGATGCCGGCCGTGGCGATGCCCGTGGCGATGTCCTTGTACAGGCGCACCTTGGTCGGATCGCCCTCGACGCGCTCGCGCCAGCGGGCCCGAAACGCGTTGCGCGCGTCCTCGTCCATCGGGAATTCGCGTCCCGGCAGCAGCCGCACTTCGGGCACCGGGTACAAGCTGCGCTGGCTGTCGGGGTCGAAGGTGCGGATCGAATCCACCTCGTCGCCGAACAGGTCCACGCGATACGGCACCAGCGAGCCCATCGGGAACAGGTCGATCAGCCCGCCGCGCACGGCGTATTCGCCTGGTGACACCACCTGGCTCACGTTCTGGTAGCCCGCCAGCGTGAGCTGCGCCTTGAGCGCGGCCTCGTTGAGCTTTTCCTTTTGCTTGAAGTTGAACGTGTAGGCGGCCAGAAAGCTCGGCGGCGCCAGACGCACCAGCGCGGTCGAGGCGGGCATCAGCACCACGTCAAGCTCGCCGTCCTTGTGCGATTGCAGCAGCCGCCACAGCGTGGCCAGCCGCTCGGAGATCAGGTCCTGGTGCGGCGAGAAGGTGTCGTAGGGCAGCGTTTCCCAGTCGGGGAACACGGCGATGCGCAACTCGGGCGCGAAGAACGCCAGCTCGCCCTCGAGCCGCTGGGTGTCAGCGGGCTCGGCGGTGAAGATGGCGGTCAGGCGCTTTTGAGCGGTCTGCGCCTGCGCGTGGCGCGCCAGCAGCAGCGAGTCGGCCGAGCCGCTCGGGCGGCTCAGGGTGTGGCGTTTGCCAAGGGCGATGGAGGGTGTTTGCATCAGACAAAGCAAATCGCCCCGGGAGACGATACCCACGGGGCGAAGCAGGGAGCAATTATAGAATTCGCCCCGCTCCAAAGCCCCCATGACACTGCCCCCAACGCCCACCGATCGCGCCTTTGACGAGTCCCGTCTGTATGCGCTGGTGCCGTGCGCCGGGGTGGGTGAGCGGGCCGGCACCGCGGGCCCCAAGCAGTACGAGACGCTCGCCGGCAGCACCGTGGTCGGCCACACGCTGGGCGCACTGGCGCAGGTGCGCCGGCTGCATCAGGTGCTGGTGATGCTCAGCCCGACCGATGCGCGCTTCGACACGCTGCTGCCCTCATTTGCCGGTTGGGTCGATCGCCGCGGTGGCGCCACCCGCGCGGCCACCGTGGCCGCCGGTCTGGACGTGCTGCTCGAGCGTGGCGCGCGCGTCACCGACTGGGTGCTGGTGCACGACGCCGCGCGCTGCCTGATCCGCGCCGAGGCGGTCGATGCGCTGATCGACGCGTGTCTGGACGACGTGGTGGGCGGATTGCTCGCGCTGCCGGTGGCCGACACGCTCAAGCGCGCCGCGCCTGGCACCGATCGCGTGGGCGCCACCGTCGAGCGCGCGCAGATGTGGCAGGCTCAAACGCCGCAGATGTTTCGCATCGGCATGCTGCAAGACGCGCTGGCGTCGGCCGCAGCGCTCGGTGCGTTGGTCACCGACGAGGCCAGCGCCATCGAGGCCCTGGGCCACGCGCCGCGGTTGGTGCGTGGCGACCTGGAAAACCTCAAGGTCACGTTCCCACCCGATTTCGCACTGGCTGAGCGCTTGCTGCGCAGCCGCTGATTCCCACACTCTGAAAGCCACGCCATGGTCCAGCCCGCCTTTGCCTCCATGTTTCGCATCGGCGAGGGCTGGGACAGCCACCAACTGGTGACCGGCCGCGCGCTGATTCTGGGCGGCGTGACCATTGCGCACACGCATGGCCTCAAGGGCCACTCCGACGCCGACGCGCTGTCTCACGCCATCACCGACGCGATGTTCGGCGCGTCGTCGCTGGGTGACATCGGGCGGCATTTCCCTGACACCGATGAGCAGTTCCGTGGCGCCGATTCGCTGGCGCTGCTGGCCGAGGCGGCGCGCCGCGTGCGCGCGGCCGGCTGGAAGATCAGCAACATCGACTGCACCATCATCGCCGAGGCACCCAAGATGGCGCCGCACATCCTGGCCATGCGGCTGCGGCTGGGCCAGGCGCTGGCGCTGCAGCCCGATCAGATCAACATCAAGGCCAAGACCGCCGAAGGCATGGGCCCGGTGGGCCGCGGCGAGTCGATCGAGGCACGTGCCGTGTGCCTGCTGATGCGCTGAGCGTGTGCTTGGCGGCAGCCGGTCAGGTCGATCGCTTGAGCCGGATCTGAGCACGGGATGTGCCCGCAGCCGTTGGACAAGGCAAAGCGCGACCCAACAGCGGCCGGCAGGTTTGCGGTGCTCCTTGGTCTTGTGACTGCAACCCTTGATTCGGGATCGATCGAGTAGAGTGCTTCGGGGCCAATCGGGAGTCATCTTTGGAACGTCTGTTGGTCTTTCAGTACGGGGATTACGGCGCCGCCTGGCGGCGTCTGTCCGAGGGCCTGCCCGAGACATACCGCGATCAAAAAGCCTCGGTTGACTTGATTGCCGGCTTGAGTGCGCGGTTCCATGTGACCACTCTGGCGGTGTGTGACCGTCCCCATCGCGAAGAAGTCGCACCAAACCTCTGGTCGGTGGGGATCGACGATGCGACCGCGTATTCGGCACGCCGGATCCTGCCGCTTCTGGCGGAATTGGCGCCGGACCGGATGATCGTGCGGATGCCCCACCGCTATGCGTTGCCGTGGGCGCGGTGGCGTGGGGTGCCGACGCTGCCCGTGTTTGCTGACATCTTTGGCGCTGCAACACTGCGGCAAAGGATCGAGAACCGGCTTTTGCGCTGGGCTTTGTCGGGGCCGAATGTGCCCTGCGTCAGCAACCACAGTTTGAACGCCTCGCTGTCGATGCGAACGGTGCTGGGCCTGACCCCCGACAGGATCGTGCCTTGGGACAGGCCACCCCTGACGCCCGACCCTCAAGCCAAACCAGCCGCTGCATCGACCTGTCTGTTCCGGGCGTTTTATGCGGGCCTTGTGGTGAAAGAAAAGGGGATCGGCGATTGTCTGGAGGCCTCGGCTTTGCTGGCGTCAAGGAACCTGCGGCTGGAAATCGACTTTGCCGGCAGCGGTGATCTTCGGGCCTGGGCCGCGCGGGCAGAGGTGCTTGGGATCGCCGACCGGATTCGTTTCTTGGGTAATTTGCCCAACGAAGAGGTCCGGGCCCGGATGCGCTCGGCCGATCTGGTGCTGGTGCCCTCGCGACACGACTACGCCGAAGGCCTTCCCAACACGCTGTGCGAGGCTTTGGCGGCGCGCACGCCTGTGGTGATATCGGACCACCCCGCCTTTGCGAGTCGGTTGCAAAAGGACCTCGATTGCCTGATGTTCCGCGCCGCTGATCCCGGGCATCTGGCCGCTGAGATTGCGCGGCTGATGCAGGATGGAAGCCTGCAGATTTCCCTGTCGGAGAGGGCGCCTGTGGCACTGGCGTCGCTGGCGTACGGCTGGGACTGGTTCAGCCTGATCGCGCAATATGCTGACGATCCGGCCAATGCGAGCGGCTGGGTGGCGGATCACTGCATGTCATAGGGCCGCAAGG
Source organism: Burkholderiales bacterium (assembly GCA_947452135.1). Classification (GTDB taxonomy): domain Bacteria; phylum Pseudomonadota; class Gammaproteobacteria; order Burkholderiales; family Burkholderiaceae_C; genus PBB1. The sequence goes on along the minus strand of CANGBT010000024.1, from coordinate 9,183 downwards.
CGAAGGCATGGGCCCGGTGGGCCGCGGCGAGTCGATCGAGGCACGCGCCGTGTGCCTGCTGATGCGCTGAGCGTGTGCTCGCCGGCAGCCGGTCAGGTCGATCGCTTGAGCCGGATCTGAGCGACGAAGCCGCCTTCTGTGGCCAGGCTCAATTCGAGCGTGCCGCCCATGCGTTGCATCGCTTTTTCGACGATGGCCAGACCGAGTCCGGCGCCGGTGGCCGAGGTGCGCGCCGCGTCGCCGCGGAAAAATGGGGTGGTCAGTTGCGAGAGCTTTTCGGGCGCGACGCCGCTGCCGTGGTCACGCACGCTGAGCTTGAGCCAAGGGCCGTCGGGCGCGCAAGTCACATCGACATGCGCGATGTCGTCGTTGGGGCTGCGGCCGTAGCGGCGGGCGTTTTCAAACAGGTTTTGCAGCACGCGGCCAAGTTCGATGTCGTCGGCCAGAACCACAGCCTCAACCGTGACGCGTGAGTGGATCTGGATGCGCGCGGCGTCGCGAAAGACCGCCGTCTCGCGGTCGATCACGCCGGCCAGCCCCACCGGGCCCAAGCGCACGTCGCCGGGGCGCGAGTAGTCCATGAACTTGTCGATGATCGCGTCGAGCTGGTCGATGTCGAGCGCCATGTTGTTGAGGGCTTCCTCGTCGTGCACGCTCATTTCAGCCTCAAGCCGCAAGCGCGCCAGCGGCGTTCGCAGGTCGTGCGAGATGCCGGCGAGCATCACGGCGCGGTCATCTTCGAGCTTGGCCAGCTCGCGCGCCATGCGGTTGAAGCCCATGTTGACCTGCCGGATCTCGCTGGTCAGCGTGGTCTCGTCGAGCCTCGAGTCGAATTCGCCTTCGCGGATGCGACCGGCCGACAGCGACAGGTCGCGCAGCGGTTTGTTGATGGCGCGGGTGACAGCCATCGCACCGAGCAGCGTCACCAGCAGCGCGATGCCGACCCAGATCAGCAGCGTGCTGTTGGCGACCTTGCCCATGCGGGCCGGATCGGTCTGCAGCCAGTAGGGGTCGTCGCCGATCTCAAATCCCACCCACAGGCCGGCGGTGCCGTTGAGCTCGCGCGCCACCAGCGTGCCGGCGCCCAGGTGCTCGCGAAGCTCGGATGCGATGGCGCGCGTGGTGCGGTCCGTTTCGTACGGCTTCCATTGGTCTGTCGGCTCGCGGGGCGCGAGCTTCATCGACTCGTTGGTTGACACGCTCTTGATGAGCGCCAGGCGATGAATGGCGTCGGGGTCTTTGAGTGCCACCCGCGTGAGCGTCACCAAGCTGGCGATCTGATGTGCTGCACGCACTGCGCTGGGCTCGACTTCGAGCATGCGGAAGGTTTGAACCCAGGCAAACACGCCGCCGGCCAGCAGTATGACCAGCAGCACGAAGGTGCGCCAGAACAGGCTGAACGCGAGTCGCAGTCTCGGGATTTGCAACGGCATCTACCAGACCCTGCCTCAGCGGTGGGTGGTGAGGCTCAAACCGCCTCGTCGGGCACGAACACGTAGCCCAGGCCCCACACGGTCTGGATGTAGCGCGGCTGCGCCGGGTCGGTCTCGATCATCTTGCGCAAGCGCGAGATCTGCACATCGAGGCTGCGATCGAACGGCTCGAACTCGCGGCCGCGTGCCAGCTGCGCGAGCTTGTCGCGCGACAGCGGCTGCCGCGGATGGCGCACCAGCGCCTTGAGCATCGAGAACTCTCCCGTGGTCAAGGCAATGGGCTCTCCGGACTTGGACAACCGGCGCTGCGAGAGATCGAACTCGAACTCGCCGAAGGTGACGGTCATCGACTCCTTGCTCGGCGCGCCGGGGGCTTCGGGGGAAGGGCGCCGGCGCAGCACCGCGTGGATGCGCGCGAGCAGCTCACGCGGGTTGAAAGGCTTGGGCAGGTAGTCGTCGGCGCCGACTTCAAGGCCGACGATGCGATCGACGTCTTCGACCTTGGCGGTGAGCATGATGATGGGCGTGCGGTCGTTGGCGTTGCGCAGCCGGCGGCAGATCGACAAGCCGTCCTCGCCGGGCAACATCAAGTCGAGCACGATCAGGTCGACGCTCTCGCGGCTGAGGTACCGGTTGAGAGCCTTGCCGTCTTCGGCGAGCAGCACTTCGAAGCCCTCCTGGCTCAGGTAGCGGCGCAGCAGGTCACGGATTCGGGCGTCATCGTCGACGATCACGATGCGGTCGGCGCGCGCAGAAGTGCTGGCGTTCATGGCAGGCTCCATTTGTAACAAACCAGATTCTGCGCGGCTTTGCGGCCAGTCAAGGCCGCGAATCGGCCCGCATTGACCATTCGTTACAAAGATCCGGCCGGGGTGATCGGCGCCACATCCGTGCGGCCTGATCGGTGCTGCCTGTCATCGCGGCGATGTCGCCTCGCGTTAGGCTGCAAGGTCGCAATCCGCGATGCCACCCCGGGGCCAGCCCATGAACGTTTTTTGCACCCGATTCGATTTGCCCGGCGTTCGTCGCCTCGGCGCATGTGTCGGCGCACTCGCGCTGATCTCGACGGCCGCTGTGGCCTCCGAGCCCGCCGTGCCGACCGGCGTGGTGGCCCTCACGGCCACGGCCAGCGTCGACGTGACCCGCGACACGCTGTCGATCACGCTGGTGGCCACGCGCGATGGCAACGATGCCAGCGCGGTGCAGTCGTCTTTGAAGCAAGCGCTCGACACCGCCCTGGCCGAGGCGCGCAACGTGGCGCGGCCGGGCCAGATCGAAGCGCGCACCGGCAACTTTTCGCTCAACCCGCGCTACTCGACCAAAAACACGCTGGCGGGCTGGCAAGGCAGCGCCGAGCTGGTGCTCGAAGGGCGTGATCTGCCGGGGTTGAGCCAGCTGGCCGGTCGGATCCAGAGCATGAACATCGCCCGCGTGTCGCAAAGCCTGTCGCGCGAGCAACGTGAAAAGGCCGAGGCGAGCGCCACGACGCAGGCGATCGGCCGCTACCGCGCTCAGGCGGCCGAGGTGACCAAACAGTTCGGCTACGCCAGCTACACGGTGCGTGAAGTCAATGTGTCGACCAACGAGTCCGGCCCTGGCCCTGTGCCGATGTTTGCGGTGCGCGCCATGGCTGTTCAATCTGACGCGCCGCTGCCGGTGGAAGCCGGTCAGACCAGCGTGTCAGTCACCGTCAACGGCACGGTGCAAATGGCGAAGTGACCCGCCGGCGGCGGCGGGTTCACGGCTGCGTGCCTTACTGCGCGGCCCAGCCGCCGTCCATGTTCCAGGCCACGCCGCGCACGTTGTCGCCGGCCGGCGAGCACAGGAACACCGCCAACTCGCCCAACTGCTCGGGCGTGACGAACTGCTGCGAGGGCTGCTTGTCGCCGAGCAGCCCGCGGCCGGCTTCCTCGATGCTCACACCGAGCCGCACCGCGCGGTCATCGATCTGTTTTTGCACCAGCGGCGTGAGCACCCAGCCCGGGCAGATGGTGTTGACGGTCACGCCGGTGGTGGCTGTTTCCAGCGCCACCACCTTCGAGAAGCCCACGATGCCGTGCTTGGCCGCGACGTAGGCGGATTTCTGTGCCGAGCCGACCAGCCCGTGGACCGAGGCCAGGTTGATCACGCGGCCCCAGTTCTTGGCGCGCATCGCGGGGATGGCCAGCCGGGTGGTATGAAACGCCGAGCTCAGGTTGATGGCGATGATGGCGTCCCACTTTTCGACGGGAAAGTCCTCGACGTTGGCCACGTGCTGAATGCCGGCGTTGTTGACGAGGATGTCGACTCCACCGAAGGTGGCCGTGGCCACCGCGAACATGTCGGCGATCTCGGCTGGCTTGGTCATGTCGGCGCCGTGGTGAATCACCTTCACGCCGTGCGCTGCGACCTGCGCCTTGGGCGACTCGATATCGCCGAACCCGTTGAGAACGATGTTGGCGCCCTGACGGGCCAGGCTCAGCGCGATACCCAGGCCGATGCCGCTGGTCGATCCGGTGATGAGCGCTGTCTTTCCTTTGAGCATGGTGGTTCCTTCGGGGGCGGGAGGGGGTTGGTACGATGCATTATCGAAGAGCCCGCACCCGATCGCTCCAACGCCCGAGCCCGCCCCATTGAAGCCGCCCATGTCTGATCACGAGCCCCGCCTTCACCACGTGTTGTGCCTCAATGGCGTCGGCTTGCACCGCGTGGCTTACTGGGAGTGGGGCGATGCCGCGAACCCGCGTGTGTTGGTGTGCGTCCATGGCCTGACGCGTCAGGGCCGCGATTTCGATGTGCTGGCGCGTGCCCTGCGTGACGACTACCGCGTGATCTGCCCCGACATCGTCGGCCGTGGCGAGTCCGACTGGCTGCCGCAGCCCGCGGAGTACGTCATTGCGCGCTATGTGGCCGACATGGTCACGCTGCTGGCGCGTGTCAACGCCGAAACCGTGCACTGGGTGGGCACCTCAATGGGCGGACTGATCGGCATGGCGCTGGCCAGCCTGGCGCCGTTTCCGATCCATCGGCTCGTGATCAACGACATCGGCCCGGTGCTCGGAGCGGCTGCGCTGACGCGCATCGGCAGCTACGTGGGCGTGGCACAGCGCTGGGCCACGGTCGAGGAGGCGGCGGACTACATGTGGTCCAACTCGCGCGGCTTCGGCCCGCACACGAAGGAGCAATGGCTCGCGCTCACGCGGCCGATGCTCAGGCCGATCGACACCGCCGACGGCGGCGGTTTCCGCGCCCATTACGACCCGGCGATCGCGGTGCCTTTTCGGGCGGCCACGGCCGAAAGCGCGGCGCTGGGTGAAGCCGCGTTGTGGCGTGCCTATGACGCCATACCCTGCCCGACGCTGCTGCTGCGCGGCGCCGAATCCGATTTGTTGAGCGAAGACACCGCGCTGGCCATGACGCAGCGCGGTCCGCGTGCGAGCCTGGTGCGGTTCGATGGCGTCGGCCATGCGCCGACCCTGGTGGCCGACGATCAGGTGCGCGCTGTGCGGGAGTTCCTGCTGGCCTCATGAAGACGGGTTTTCTGGCCGCAAGGGCCCCAGCCGCGCCCGGTGACGCAGTGGCGGACCCCTACTCTCGTGATGTGCTTGCCGACCACGAAGGCGAGTTGCAGCGCCTGCGCGCGCGCGCGTTCGCCGAGCCGTTGCTCACCGGGCAGCCGCTGGACACCGGCGAGGATGCGCTGGAGCACGCCGACGGCGTGAGCGACATCCTTGAGAGCATCGGCGCAGCACCGTCGCTGCGAGCGGCCGCCTACTTGGTCTACGCCGGTGATTACCTGCAAAAGCCCGAGGAGATGGTGGCCAAGGCGTTCGGGCCGTCGCATGCCAGCCTGGTCAGCAGCACCCGCAAGCTGGTGCAGATCCAGCGCGCTGCGCGCGAGGCCCAGTTCGAGGGCGAGCAGCGCGTGCAGCAGACCGAGCTGGTTCGCAAGATGCTGCTGGCGTTTTCGCGAGACTTGCGCGTGGTGCTGCTGCGGCTGGCCTCGCGGCTGCAAACGCTGCGTTTTTTTGCGGCCAGCAAGACCGCGTGTCCCGAGTTGCTGGCCCGCGAGTCCATGCAGGTGTTCGGGCCGCTGGCCAATCGGCTGGGCATCGGGCAGATCAAGTGGGAGATCGAGGACCTGGCGTTTCGATTCCTGCAACCCGATCAGTACAAGTCGATCGCGCGCTTGCTCGACGAGAAACGCGCCGAGCGCGAGCAGCGGGTCGAGGCATTCCGGCAGCGGCTCGCCGCGCAGTTGCTCGACCACGGCATCGAAGCCGAGGTGCAAGGGCGGCCCAAGCACATTTACAGCATCTGGAAAAAGATGAACGGCAAGGGGCTCGACTTTGCCGGCGTTCTCGACATCCGCGCCCTGCGGGTCATCGTCGACGACGTGCCGCAGTGCTACGCCGCGCTCAGCCAGGTGCACTCGATGCACGACGCCGTGTCGCAGGAGTACTCCGACTACATCGCCCGGCCCAAGCCCAACGGCTACCAGTCGCTGCACACCGTGGTGCTCGACGAAGCGGATCGGCCCGTCGAGGTGCAGATCCGCACCCGCGCCATGCACGAACACGCCGAGCATGGCGCCGCGGCCCATTGGGTCTACAAGGAATCGGGCGTCAAGGGCTACAGCGGCGCGGTGATCGGCGATGCCGATCTGGACGCCTCCGTGGCCGAAGCGCGCAAGGGCGTCTTGCGCCAGTTGCTGGCATGGGAGCGCGACCTCGCCGGCCACGACGGCGGCGAATCCGGGGGAGACAACGATGCTGCCCATGAAGGGCGCATCTATGTGTTCACTCCGCAAGGTGCCGTGGTGGAGTTGAGCGCGGGCGCCACGCCGCTCGACTTCGCCTACGCGGTGCACACCGAGCTGGGCCACCGGTGCCGCGGCGCCAAGGTCGATGGCTCGATGGTGCCGCTGCAAACCGCGCTGGCCAACGGGCAGACGGTGGAGGTGACGGTGGCCAAGGAGGGCGGCCCGTCCATGGACTGGCTGAACGCTGATCTGGGCTACGTGCAAAGTCCGCGCGCCCGGGCCAAGGTGCGTGCCTGGTTCAACGCACGAGCGCAGGCGCAGACGGTGGCACGTGGCCGCGAGGCCGTCGAAAAACTGCTGCAGCGCCTGGGCAAGACAGCCACCCGGCTCGACGACCTGGCCGCACAACTGGGGTTCAGACAGGCCGACGCGCTGTTCGAGGTGGTCGGCAAGGACGAGTTCTCGCTGCGCACCATCGAGAACCTGCTCAAGCCTCCCGAGCCGGTGCCATCGATCGACGATGCCATTGCTCAGCGGCTCGCCCGTCCGGAACAGGACTCGCCCAAGGGCGGCGTTCTGGTCGTCGGCGTGGAATCCTTGCTGACAACCCTGTCGCGATGCTGCCGCCCGGCGCCGCCCGATGCGATCGGCGGCTACGTGACGCGGGGCAAGGGCGTGGCGATCCACCGGCGCGGGTGCTCCAACTTCGCGCAGATGGCGCAGCGCTCGCCCGAGCGCGTGATCGCGGTGGCTTGGGGTGCGCCGCGCGGCGGGAACGAGGCGCTTTACCCGGTGGATGTGGTGGTCGAGGCGTCGGACCGTCAGGGTCTGCTGCGCGACATTTCGGAGGTGTTCTCGAAAGAGCGCATGAACGTCATCGGGGTGAAGACGCAGTCGGTCAAGGACAACTCGGGCGGGACCGCCTGGATGACCTTCACGCTCGAGGTGGCTGACGCGGCGCGGCTGGCGAAGGTGCTCGGTGTGGTGGGGCGTATCGGCGGCGTGAGGTCTGTGCGCCGCAAGTGAGCCGCGCGGGGTCGCGACCGGCAGGATTGGGGGCCTGCCGTGGCTCTGTTCGGGGCTTTCGTGCTGAGCCCCGCCGGGAAAATCCGGCCTATCCATGGACGATCAGCCCTTCCACGACCCGACCGCCCAGTTGGTGGCCTGGCACAACCGTCACCCGCTGGCGCTGCGCATCACCCCTGATGAAGTGAGCGGCGTGGGTGTGGTGGTGTTGCCGTTCGTGGCTGTCGACGGCACTGCGTCTTCGCGTTGGACACACTTGCCGCAACTCGTGTGGCGGCGGCTGCGCCAACTGGTGAAGTTGCCCGGACCGCCTGCCAGTGGCCCCACGCTCGCAGCGGCGTTCAGCGAAGACTTCATTCCACCGATCAGCCCGCGCAGGGCGGCCGACTTCGCGCTTTGCCACGGCAGCTTCGAGCGCATCGGAAGCGCCGAACTGCCGCAGCGCGAGGTGGCCGTACACGCCGATGTGGCCGCCGAGACGATCGTGCGTTTGTTCCTGAGCACCGCTTCAATCGAACGCGGCCGGCAACGCTCGCGCTTTTTGATCAGCAATGCAGCCGCCCCGAAGATCATCGGACCCCGGCTTTGGCACAAACGCCGCGTGGCGATCGCCGCAGGCTTGCTCGCCTTGGCGTTGGTCTTGCCGGTGGCCGGGTGGTTCGTCTTTTCGGGACCTGACGGCACACACGACGCCGTCTCCTCAGCGCCCGCAGCCAGTGCACCTGAAGTGGGGGCATCGCCCGCATCGGCTGCGGTGCCGGCGGCTTCTGCGGCCGCGAGCGAACCAGCGCCGGCTGAGGCGAGCGCTTCAGCAGCTGCCCCCGCAGCCAGTGAGGCCGCGCCCGAAGCGTCGCAGCATGCCGATGCAGCCTCGAGCGCAGTGACATCCACCGCCACAAGCCGGGCGGCGCCTGCCGTGGTGGAGCAGGGCGCCCATGCACCCGGCACCGCCGTCAAAAGTCATCCACCCGTCCGCGCACCCGATCCGGATCCTGTTCCCACCGAACTGGCGCAAGACGACATCGCCATTCCCGCCAGACAGGCCCTGCGTCCGGTGCTGAGCGCTGCCGAGCGAGCCGAAGCCATCCGCCAGGCGAAGGCTCTGCGCGAAGCGGCCCCGCCGCCGGTGCAGGCCGCACCCCGGGTCAAGGTGTTTGCGCTGGTGACATCGCTCACCGGCACGCGCTCCGCGTCCGAGAGGCGACAGAAGATGATGGCCTTGAGCTTTGCCGGCGGCAAGATGTCGGGCGATCTGCGCAGCGAGATCATGCAGGTCGACAAGGGCTGGCGTGCCACGCTGTGGCCCTTCGACTCGAAGGCCGCTGCTGATACCGCCCGAGACATGCTCGAGGAACGCGGCGTCTATACCGAGGTGGTGTCGTTTTGACCTCCGCTCACGCCGTGCTGAAAGGACTTGCCATCTGATTGCCAAAATTGGCTCCCCAAAGTGCTTTGAGCCGGCTACAATGTTGGGCTCCCCAGGCGCGTAGCTCAGCTGGTTAGAGCACCACCTTGACATGGTGGGGGTCGTTGGTTCGAGTCCAATCGCGCCTACCAACACGAAAAGCCCGTAAGTCCTTGATTCAAAAGGTCTTACGGGCTCTTTTCTTTGTGTCTCGACTCTCCCGTACTGCCGCTTTTTTCGTGAAGTATGGAAATGATGGTTCGCCAACGCGACTCCATCAAGGTGGTTCGCACCACGATCAGCGACTCCAAGGCGGCGTGCCCGCTGGACCGGGTGAACCGACATTTCACGGCCGATCGGCCCAACCAGCTTTGGGTGTCGGACTTCGCCTACGTCTCGACGTGGCAGGGCTGGCTGTATGTGGCCTTCGTCATCGATGTGTTCGCCCGGCGCGTCGTTGGCTGACGCGTGAGCAGCTCAATGCGCACGGACTTCGTGCTCGATGCGCTTGAGCAAGCGCTGTATGCACGACAGCCCGAACGCGACAGCGCCTTGGTCCATCACTCGGACCGCGGCTC
>CANGBT010000023.1 GCA_947452135.1 Burkholderiales bacterium | reverse complement strand
GCCACCAGCTACCCCGAGCTCGACCCGCGCATGTTCAGCTACAACAGCAAGCACGGCTGGTGCCGCACCTGCGTGGGCACCGGGCTGGCGCTCACGCGCGAGCAGCGCAAGGTCTACGACGACTCGGTGCGCGACGACGACAACCGCGGTCAGGAGCAGAGCTTTCCGTCCGAGGAAAGCGAAGCCGAAGGGCTGGTTGATGAGCCGTGTCCCGACTGCGGCGGCGCGCGGCTGAACCCGGCGTCTCGGCGGGTCACTTTCGAAGGCCATTCGATCGCCGGCATCGCGCAGTGGTCGGTGGCCGACGCGCACCGCTGGGTGGGCGCGTTGACCCTCGCCGGCCGCGATGCCGACATCGCCCGCGACGTGATCACCGAGATCGGCGGGCGGCTTGAGTTTCTGGAAGAAGTCGGCCTGGGTTACCTCACGCTCGACCGCGCCGCGCCCACGCTGAGCGGCGGCGAGGCGCAGCGCATCCGGCTGGCCGCCCAGCTGGGCAGCAACCTGCAAGGCGTTTGCTACGTGCTCGACGAGCCGACCATCGGCTTGCATCCGCGCGACAACCAGATCCTGCTCAAGGCGCTGAAGACGCTCAGCGACAAGGGCAACACGCTGGTCGTGGTCGAGCACGACGAGGACACCATCCGCCGCGCCGACCACCTGATCGACATCGGCCCGGGTGCCGGCCAGCGCGGCGGGCGGCTGGTGGCCCAGGGCTCGGTGGCCGATCTGGCCGCCAACCCCGAGTCGCAGACCGGCCGTCTGCTGGCTCATCCGCTGATCCACCCGTTACAAGCCCGCCGCCTGATGACGGTGGCCGACCCGGCCGCGCCGCGCGAGGGCGAGTCGAACCGGCGCCTGACGGTGCATGGCGCCACGCTGCACAACTTGCAGCAGGTGACGGTGGATGTGCCGCTCAAGCGGTTGGTCGCCATCACCGGCGTCAGCGGCTCGGGCAAGTCGACACTGGCGCGTGACGTGCTGCTGGCCAACCTGCAGTTCATCAACGTGCGCGGCGGCACGCCGCAATGGCGCGGCTGCGAGCAGATCGACGGCTGGGGCTTCATCGACCGCGTGCTCGAAGTCGATCAAACGCCCATCGGCAAGACGCCGCGCAGCTGCCCGGCCACTTACATCGGCTTTTGGGACACGATCCGCAAGCTGTTTGCCGACACGCTGGAGTCGCGCGCCCGCGGCTACGCGCCCAACCGTTTCAGCTTCAACACGGGCGAGGGCCGCTGCCCGGGCTGCGAAGGCCAGGGCATGCGCACGATCGAGATGAGCTTTTTGCCCGATGTGAAGGTGCTGTGCGACCAGTGCCGTGGCCAGCGCTTCAACCCCGAGACGCTGGCGGTGACCTGGCGCGGCAAGAACATCGGCGACGTGCTGCGCATGGAGATCGATGAGGCGGTCGGCTTCTTCGCCACCATGCCCACCGTGAGCCATCCGTTGCAACTGCTCAAGGACATGGGCCTGGGCTACCTCACGCTGGGCCAGCCGTCACCCACGCTCAGCGGTGGCGAGGCGCAGCGCATGAAGCTGGTGACCGAACTCACCAAGGTGCGCGACGACGTCGGCAAGCGCGGCAACAAGGCGCCACACACGCTGTACGTGCTCGACGAGCCCACGGTCGGGCTGCACATGGCCGATGTCGAAAAGCTCATCCGCGTGCTGCACCGCCTGGTCGACGCCGGTCACAGCGTGCTGGTGATCGAGCACGACCTGGACGTCATCGCTGAAGCCGACTGGGTCATCGACCTCGGCCCCGAAGGCGGCACCCAGGGCGGCCAGGTGGTGGCGACCGGCACGCCCGAGCAGGTGGTGGCCAGCGGCTCGCACACGGGGGTGGCGCTGCGTGGGGTGTTGGCGCGATCGGCCCACAGCAGCTGAGGCGGCTCGACGTCGGTCCTGAGTTCAGCGGAACCAAGCAAAAAGCCGGCAATGCCGGCTTTTTGCTTTTTCGCTGGCGGCGCGCAGCCGCTTTGACATCAGGCCGTGGCTGCCTCAGCCACCTTGGGTGCTGCAGCCGCTGGAGCCGACGTGCGCATCAGGTGATCAAACGCCCCCAGCGCCGCCTTGGCACCGTCGCCGGTGGCGATGATGATCTGCTTGAACGGCACCGTGGTGACGTCGCCGGCGGCAAACACGCCGGGCAGCGAGGTCTGACCGCGCGAGTCGACGACGATCTCGCCGTGGCGCGTCAGCTCCAGCGTGCCTTGCAGCCACTCGGAGTTGGGCACCAGGCCGATCTGCACGAACACGCCTTCGAGTTCGACCTGGTGCGACTCGCCCGAGGCCCGGTCGGTGTAGGTCAGGCCGTTGACCTTGGCGCCGTCGCCTGTGATCTCGGTCGTTTGCGCCTGGGTGTGGATGGTCACGTTGGACAGGCTCTTGAGCTTGTTGACCAGCACGGCGTCGGCACGCAGCTTGTCGCCGTATTCGATCAACGTCACCGCGCCCACGATGCCGGCCAGATCGATCGCGGCCTCGACGCCCGAGTTGCCGCCGCCGATCACCGCCACGCGCTTGCCCTTGAACAGCGGACCGTCGCAGTGCGGGCAGTACGCCACGCCGTGGTTGCGGTATTCCTTTTCGCCGGGCACGTTGACTTCGCGCCAGCGCGCACCGGTCGACAGGATCACCGTCTTGCTCTTGAGCGAGCCGCCGTTGGCCAGCTGCACCTCGATCAGGTCGCTGCCCGCAGAGGCCGCAATCAGCTTTTCGGCGCGCTGCAGATTCATGATCTCGACGCCGTACTGCTTGGCGTGCTGCTCGAGCGCCATCGCGAACTTGGGGCCGTCGGTTTCGAGCACCGAGATGAAGTTCTCGATGCCCAGCGTGTCGAGCGTCTGGCCGCCGAAGCGCTCGGCCACCACGCCGGTGCGGATGCCCTTGCGGGCTGCGTACACCGCCGCCGCCGCACCGGCCGGGCCACCGCCGACGATCAGCACGTCGAATGGCTCCTTGGCGCTGAGCTTGACGGCATCGCGTGCCGCAGCACCGGTGTCGACCTTGGCGAGGATTTCCTCGACGCCCATGCGGCCTTGGCCGAAGTGCTGTCCGTTCAGGAAGATCATCGGCACGGCGAGGATCTCGCGCTGCGCCACTTCGTCTTGATACAACGCGCCGTCGATGATGGTCGACTGGATGCGCGGGTTCAGCACGGCCATCAGGTTGAGCGCCTGAACCACGTCAGGGCAGTTATGGCAGCCCAGCGACATGAACACCTCGAAGCGCAGATCGCCGTCGAGGTTGCGCACCTGCTGGGCCAGTTCGGCTTCGAGCTTGGGAGGGTGCCCGCCCACTTGCAGCAGGGCCAGCACCAGGGATGTGAATTCATGGCCCATCGGGGTCGCGGCGAATCGAATGCGCGGCGCCTCGCCGATGCGGCTCAGGGTGAAAGAAGGCCGGCGGGCATCGTTGCCATCGGTCTTCAAGGTGATCTTGTCGCACAGCTCGACGATGTCGTTGAGCAGGCTGAGCATTTCTTGAGAGGCTTCGGTGGCGTCAACCGATGCGACCATTTCGAAGGGAATCGTGACCCGTTCGAGGTAGCTCTTGAGTTGTGACTTGAGGTTGGAATCAAGCATGTTGATGCTCCCAGGTGAGGTGTGCTTCAGGGCTTGAACCCGCCGCGAGCCTTGTGGGATCGTGGCGGGCCCAACAGCCCGCAGGGTGTGCGGGCAACTTCAGGGATGAATCAGATCTTGCCGACGAGGTCGATCGAAGGCGTCATGCTCTTGGCGCCTTCCTTCCAGGCGGCTGGGCAAACTTCACCTGGGTGCGACTCGACGTACTGAGCAGCCTTGATCTTGCGCAGCAGCTCTTGAGCGTCACGGCCGATGCCCAGGTCCAGCACTTCCAGGACCTTGATCTGGCCGGCCGGGTTGATCACGAAGGTGCCGCGCAGTGCGAGGCCGGCTTCTTCGATCATCACTTCGAAGTTGCGCGACAGGGTGCCGGTGGGGTCGCCCACCAGTGGGTACTTGACCTTCTTGATGGCAGGCGATGCATCAGCCCAGCCCTTGTGCACGAAGTGGGTGTCGGTCGACACGGCGTAGATCTCGACGCCGATCTTCTGGAAGTGGGCGTAGTTGTCGGCCAGGTCTTCCAGCTCGGTCGGGCACACGAAGGTGAAGTCAGCCGGGTAGAAAACGATGGCAGACCACTTGCCCATCAGGTTCTGTTCGGTGATGTCGACGAACTTGCCGTCGTGATAAGCGGTGGCCTTGAAAGGCTTGATTTGGGTGTTGATCAAAGACATGTTTATCTCCAGTTGGGTTTGTGGTGGGTAGTTCTAGCACCGGGATGAATGCTACGGGGGCATGCCGGTGCCGTGGATGAATTGACAAAATGGAGGGTATTGGCTGGGGCTATGAGGCGCGGTGCGCTGTTGCAGCGCCGTCTTCAGTCAGCGCAGCGGCCCGACGTGTTTCCAAGGGGCGGGGGAGCCGAGAGGGGCTTGCCCCAGGCGCTGGCCCATACTGCCCGCATCGGGTTGTCGATCCGGGTTCTTGAACCACACCAGCAGCGCGACCCCTTCGGCCGCTCCCACACCATTTTTCCCAATGAAAAAATATTCCTTGCGTAAACGTGTGCTGGTCACCGGAGGAGCCGGCTTTCTGGGGTCGCACCTTTGTGAGCGGCTCGTGCATGAAGGCCACGAGGTGCTGTGCGTGGACAACTTCTTCACCGGAGCGCGCGCCAACATTGCCCATCTGTTGGGCCACTCCAACTTCGAGCTCTTGCGTCACGACGTGACCTTTCCGCTGTACGTTGAGGTTGACGAGATCTACAACCTGGCTTGTCCCGCCTCGCCCGTGCACTACCAGTTCGACCCGGTACAGACCACCAAGACCAGCGTGATCGGCGCCATCAACATGCTGGGATTGGCAAAGCGCACCCATGCGCGCATCCTGCAGGCGTCCACCAGCGAGGTCTACGGCGACCCCTCCGTCCATCCGCAACCCGAGGCTTACTGGGGCAACGTCAACCCCATCGGTCCGCGCAGTTGCTATGACGAGGGCAAGCGCTGCGCGGAGACGTTGTTCTTCGATTACCACCGCCAGCACTCGCTCGACATCCGGGTCGTACGGATCTTCAACACCTACGGCCCGCGCATGCACCCCAACGACGGCCGCGTGGTGAGCAACTTCATCATGCAGGCGCTGCGCGGCGAGGCGATCACCATTTATGGCGATGGCTTGCAGACGCGGAGTTTTTGCTATGTCGACGACCTCGTCGAGGGCTTCCTGCGCATGATGTCCAACCCGCACGGGCTGGTGGGGCCTGTGAATCTGGGCAATCCCCACGAGTTCACGATGCTGGAGCTGGCGCAGGCGGTGATCGCGCAAACCGGGTCATGCAGCCAACTGGTGTTCCGTCCACTGCCGAGCGACGATCCCAAGCAGCGGCAGCCCGACATCACCTTGGCGCGCGAAAAGTTGGGCTGGATGCCCCAGGTCCAGTTGCCCGAGGGGCTGCAAAAGACGATCGAATACTTCCGTGGTCTGATCGAGCAGGGCTGGATCCCGGCCGCCTAGCCCGAGCTTTCCTTCGCACCCATGCCCCGCAATTTCCTCCGCGTCTGGCTGCTCTATTGGCTCGCGGTGGCGCTCTTGCCCGTCCATTCGCTTTACCCGGCGACTCTTGCGGCGCTGCTGTTGCAGGTCGCTTTCGTGGGCCTGGTCGGTCTGTCGTTCGCAGCGGTGTGGGTTCTGGCTGGTCCTCGACGCCTGCCGATCGTGGGCGATATCGAGATTGCGGGTGCCGTTTCCATTGCGCGAGCGGCGATGCTGCTGTCAGTGGTCGGGTTCGTCTCACTCGCTTACGACAGGGTCGTGGTGCAGGGAATCGATTACTCCGCAGGCGTGGCAGTGGCACGAGAACAGTGGCGTGTGCTGGGTGAGGAGCGTGACGGTGCGCCATCTTCCGCTTTCAGCGTCATGGGCTACCTGTTGGGCAGCGCCTATTTCGTGACGGTGGTGCTGGCGATCACGCAGGCGAAATCGTTCTCCAAGCGTGAGCGAACCACTGCGTTGGTGGGCGCCTTTGTATTGATGATGGCCAACTCCGCACTCAGCGGCGGCAGGTCGAATGTCCTCTTGCTGGCGGCCCTCGTGTGGTCGGCGTTCTCGGCACGTCGAGCATTGACGCTGCGCGTTTTGATGGGAGCTGCGATCCAACGCATGGTGCTCAAGGGGCTTGCGTTCCTGGCGCTCGCGTACACCGTCTACATCTTCTATGAGCGCGCTGAAGCCGGAGGAGACTCGGCACTGGACTACGTGACCGACTTCTTGCCCTATCTCGGGCTGGACGTGGACCCGGGCTTCCAGGGCACGCTGGATGGAGGCCCGTTGAGTTCCCTGGGCGCCATGCTGGTGCTGGCGGTGAGCTACGTGACGCACAGCTTCTCGACCACCGCAGCGATCATCGATGGCCCCATGGAGGACAAGACCATCGTGTTTCTGCACATGGCCACCATCTTGCACAAGCTCGGCATCTTGGGCGCCCCGGACGGCGACTGGTTTCTGGCCGGCCGGCTGCCCTCATTGCCCGGCGCGCTGTGGCATCAGTTCGGAGTGTTCGGATTTTTCCTTGCGAGCCTTTGCCTGGGTGCCATGGCTGCAGGAGCGCGCGTCTGGTTGGCGTGCCAGCCGCACCGGCTCTTGCCGCTGGGTGTTTACGTCTTGCTGGACACCACGCTGCTGCTGAGCCCGGCGCTCTTCGCCGGGGACTTTCTGTCGTTCCCCTTCGTGGCAGGGTCATTCGTGATGCTTGCCGTTGGGTCCCGAATGGGCCGTGCTGCCGGTCGCCTGCGCGTGGCTTTGACGGGTTCGAAGTCGGTGACGGCGGGCACCTGAGGGCCAAAAATCATTCGGCCGGCGAGGCACCCAGGCACATCAAACCCTGAACCTCGACGCGCGAGCCTTTGTGCACCGGCTCGATGAGTTCCAGCGAGCAGTGAAACACCTCACCTGAGATTTGCAAGTGGCGGCGGTCCAGGCGCAGCGTGCCTTGCCCCTTGCCGAGTTGCAGCGGCAGGCCATTGGCCATCAAGGATGCGGGCTCAGTGGTGCGGCAGGTGATCTCCAGACCCAGAAGTCCGGGTTCAGCGGCCATCGCGACCAGCAGCGGGGTGTCCCGGGTGAGTTCGACATGGCTTCCCGAGGCATCACGCGCAAGATGGGCGTCGAGAAAGTAGGGGAGGTCTTCCTCGCGAGCAGGATTCAGGCGTGCTGGCGGTTGCCAGTCCAGGCGTGAGCCGATGAGGCGCGCGGGGCTGCCGGCGACCACGCTGTAGGGCGGTACGTCGTGCGTCACCACGGCGTTGGCCCCGACCACGCTGCCCTTGCCGATCGTGACTCCGGGGCACACCACAGCGTTGACGCCCAGCCAGCAGTCGTCCTGCACCCAGATCGGGCGGTCCAGCTTGCCAAGTGCTTCTTCGTCCTGAGCCAGTCGCCGCTCTTGCTCGCGAATCGGCAGGTGCGCGATGGCACGGAACGGATGCGTGCCCGATGAGATGAAGACGCCGGGCGCCAGGATGCATCCGCGGCCCACCCGTGTGCTGCCATTGATGGTGCAGCGACGCTGCACCGACGTGTCCGCGCCGATTTGCACCCGCGTGTCGGTCTGCAGTTCGACGTCAGCCGCGATCCACACGCGCGCTCCCAGCGTGACATGGCCTTGCGCCCCGGGGTCGACGCGCACCCGCGCGCCGAGCTTGCAGCCGCGGCCCAGCGTGACCTGCGTCACCCGGCCAAGCAGCACAGCCTGCGGATGAACCCGGGCTCGCCCGGCAAGGGCTCGAAGCGAACGCCACCAGCGCAGCGGCGGCAGCATGGCCAGCCACCGCGTCATGCAACCTCCCGACGGGACGCGCACGCGCAGCGCCAGGCTGCCAGCGCGGTGACGGCGTAGCCGCTGACTGCCAGCATTCCGGCCAGCAGTGCCACCTGATCGGCGCGCAGCACGCCGGAAGTGGGCTGCGCCAGCAACCACCACACCGCGGCAGCGACCCCCGCGCTCAACAGATTCAGCATCAGCAGTCGTCCCTCCCGCCCGATCACCATCAGGTAGCTCGACCAGAAGTCTGACACCCGCAGCACGGCGATGACCAGAAAGACGGGCAGCAGGCCACGCGCCTCGGCATAGGCGGGGAACCAGCGTGCGATCGCGAGGTCGAGCAGGGTCCACAAGGCCAGTGCCACGAGCGCGCCTCCCGCCAGCAGGCCGAGCGAGGCACGAGCACTCATGCCGAACGTGGCCATGCCGCCTGCGATGGCATAGCGACGGGCCAGCATCGGGTAGAGCGAAGCATTGATCACCGCCTGAACCGACTGAGCCACCATCAGCAGCATCCAAGCGAATGCGTATTGCGCGAAAGCCGAAGCCGGCAGCCACTGCGCGGCCAGCCAGCGGTCGGCATTGATCACCAGGAAACCCAGCGAGGCCACAGCCAGAAGTGCCAGCGCCGACCGCCAGCGCGTGGCCGGCAGACGGCGCCAGGCCAGGCGCACTGCGCTGACGAACTGCAGCGGAATGGCCTGGAATTGCCGCCGCAGCAGCCACGCAGCCAGCGCCAGCGAGACGCCGGCTTCGGTGGCCAGCACCATCACCGCTTGTCCTCCCAGCGCGGCTACAACGCCTCCTGCGGCAAGCACGGCGAGCGCGCGATCCAGATTCTGGCGGGCGAATCGCAGCGGTTGGTTGCGGCTGCGGCTGTCGATGGTGGCGATCAGGAAAAGCTGCTGCGACAGACCGTGTGTCAGCGCCAGCACCAGCAGGGCCGGTGTCAGCCCCGCCAGCGACACACCGCCGGTCAACACCATGGCCGAGCCGACTGCGGCGCAGGCTGCGGCCACCAGCGTGCACTGCATCAGCAGCACACCGCCGGCACGTTCACGCTGGCGCACGATCATCATGGGCAGGTCGCGCTGCAGCAGCGATTGCAGGCCCATGCAGGCCAGCATGCAAAAGCTGCTGGAGACCAGGAGCCCGGCGCTGTAGACGGCGAAGGCCGGCACGCTGAGCAGCCGTGCCATGACCAGCATTCGCACCAGCATCAGTCCCATGGCCAGCGCCAGCAGCGGCGCGTACCAGAGCTTGCGCAACCGTCCGGGGGTCAGTTCCGCGCGCAGGCGAAGTGCCATCGTCGCAGTCACCTCAGACCAGCCGTGCCAGTGTCTGCGGTGCGCGCCGGTCATGCATGGCACCGTAGTCGAACAAGGCGAACTGCAACTGCAGCAGCAGCCGCGGCTCGTGCCGGGGTGTACTGCCCTTGTGGACGCACAGGGTGTTCTCGGCAAAGCCGGTGCCGGCGTCGCCACAGATCTCATGCACGCGCTGTGGCGAGTAGGCGGTTGCGATCTCTTCGTCGGTGTAGCGGCGGATGTTCCAGGGGTCACCCGCCTTCAGCCGTGGTGGTTCGTGGTGCGTGGCCACCACGCAAACATGCGCCCCTTCGCCGGCTGCTACGTCGGTCAGGTAGAAGAAGAACTTGAAGAAGCGGAAGTCGTCGACGTCGCGGTGATACACGTGTGCGTGCCTGGCGCGGTCAGCTGCCATCGCCTGCACAGGGAAGGTCCACCACAGGTTGGCGCCGACGAAGGTGGGCACGGAACACAGGTAACGGGCCGCCACCCACTGCAGCACCGGATCGGCCACCAGGCGGGCGATGGCAGGACAGTCGGTGGCTGCGTTGAAGTACTGCGCCAGCAAGATGGGTTTGCCCAGTTCGGCTTCGGCCGCGCCACGGTCTGCGAGGCGAAATCCCAGGTTCGGTTCACGATCCGCGAAGCACACCTGCTGGTCGGCCCAGGCGCGGATCTCGGCCACCACGTCCGGTGGCAGCTTGAGGCCATAGGCGATGCCCTCGTCGCGCAGCTGGCGAACGAAGGCCGCGCGGTCGAGGTCGGCAAAGCACGATTCCGCCCGGTGCTGCTCGCACTGCGCGAGCAGTTGCCTCTGGCGTGAACGCTGCAGCATGCCGCGGGTGCCTGCGACCACCGAGCGCACGGTGTCGAAACGCGCAACGCCGCGCATCAGGGTGTAGCCGGGCTGAGTGCCCAGGCTGTTCAGGACGTTGGACAGGCGCGACAAATCGAATCTCCGTGGTGGGCGTCGGGGTTCACAGGTCGCCGCGCGGCAGCGCATCTCGCAGGCGATCGATCGGGCGCAGCAGCCAACGGCGTTGCACCGTGCGTCGTGGCGCGGCCACGGGCCCGGGCGCAGCTTCCAGCAGCGTGTTCCAGTCGCGTGCGGCGATGAGCGCCAACACCTCGTCCTCACCCGCAGTGTCGCTGGCATGGTCCGCATCGTCTGCCTGCAGCACGCCGCTGCGAAGTAACTCGGGAAACCGCATCGGGTCGGCTCCTTCCCGGTACTCGTAGTGCGTGGTGCTGATGCATCTCACCTGATCGACGAACTGCGGTACCCGGTACACCATGGTGTGAGCGAAGCGCAGCGTTTGCCGGGCGATGTGCTCGGCATGGCGTGCGCGCGTTGCGTCGTCCAGCGCTGCGTGCAGTTTCAGTTGGCGCAACGCCTCGGGCGAGTCGGCATCGCTCTGAAAGCCCGCCTGCTGGTAGACCGAGGGCGCCACCGCAATCACCTGTTTGCCCAGCACGCCTGCCTCGAGTGCGGCGCTGCCGCCGCACACGACGATGGCGTCGCTGCGCTCGATGAGGCCCAGCGTGCTGGTGGGGTCGGTGCTGGCGATGCAGTGGATGCCCCGGCGGGCCGCCCACTCGGAGTAGTAGCGCTCGGCCTTGCTGCCGTCGGCGGCTCCGATGCGTTCGCCCCAGTTGGGGTGGCAGCGCAGCACCACGTCGTCGGGCGCCAGACCCAGGTGGTCCATCAGCGCATCGAAGGCGACGGTGTGCTCCGGCCACTGCGTACGCCAGTCGGGGTGGCCCCAGACCTCGTTGCGGCTGCCGGGCACCAGCAAAACGCGCCGCATCGCCCGAGCCACCGGCCAATCGGTTGACTTGGCCGACAGGTTGTAGGCGCGCCACTCCTTGCCGTTGCGGCGTAGAAAGCGCGAAGCCACGTGGCTGGCCGCCTTGAGGGCCTGCGTGCGGGTCAGTGGCCGGTCTCGCCAGCCGCGCATCATGGCGTCGACGCTGCGCAGGCCCAGGCAGTTCTCGCCGGGCAGTAACTGAAGGCCGTCGCCGAACCAGGTCCGCTCGACGCTGACGAACGGCACGCCGGCAGTCTGTGCGGCCTCGAGCACGCCGCGCGTGGCGTCCATGCGGCCGTTGAACAGGCACAGCGCGTCCAGCCGCTCGCGCTCGATCCAGCGCAGCGCTGCGCCATGGCTGCGGCGTGTGGGACCGTCCAGACGCTGTGCCAGCGCCTGGAAACTGTCGCTGGCGAAGTCGGCGTCCGATTCGAAACGGCCCAGAGTGCTGGCACTGGAGCGGCTCCACTCACTGGCCTGTCCCGGCAGCGCCACTCGATCGTCCGCCAGGCGCCCGATGCTGTGCACGCCCCGGCTCTCGAAGGACCGCAGGCCACCGATCCTGCAGCGTGCGCAGTGCATGGCGTGGCTGCGCTCGGGGCGCAGCTCCTTCGTGTAGCAGGTGTCGAGATCCGCATCGCAGGTCAGGAAGCTGACCTCGTGGCCGGCCTCGCGCGCCAGCCCGGCCAGGTAGTGCAGATGCTCGACGTGGGGGCGCCAGGCGTAGATGCTTGAAAAACCGATGCGCATGGCGTGCTGGTGGAGGTCGGGGGGGCAGGGTGGAACAGGCAGATGAACTGAGCGCGCTCAGAGCTGGCCCTTGAGCACACGCCAATAGACCGACATGCACCCGTAACTGATCAAGATGAGTGGTGCTGCGGCAGGATAGGCCCAGGACCAGCCACCGCGTTGGGCAGCCCGCCGGGACACTCGCATCACCTTGCGCGCCTGACGCCACTTGCTGGCCGACAGCGAGCCGGCGAGACGGCGATAGGCCACCAGCGGCACAGCGATACGTGCCACGCGGAAGCCCGGCCTCTCCATCATGCGCAGCCAGAAATCGTAGTCTTCCACCGCGATCAGTTCGTGGGCCGTGTCGAAGCCGTCAACCAGCATGGCCTCGCGCCGGCACAGCACGCTGGACGTGGCGATGCGGTTCTTCAGCAGCATCTGCCAGTGGGTCATGGGATGCGATGGCAGCGTGGCGGGCAGGCTCTGGCTTGGCAGGTCCGGCGTGACGCCGTCGGCGAAGTCCTCGATGGCGCTGCACACGAGGTCGACCCCATCGCGCTGTGCGACGTCGATCTGCACACGCAGCTTGCGGGGATGCCAGAGATCGTCGGCGTCGCACAGCGCCACCCAGCGCCCGCGTGCGGCCTGCACGCCGTGGTTGCGTGGGCCGGCCGGGCCGCCGCTGTTGGCTGGCATGCGCACATAGCGAACCCGCGGGTCTTGTGCGGCTGCCGCCTGCACGCAGGCAGCCGATCCATCGGTGGAGCAGTCGTCCACGACGATGAGTTCCAGCGACACGTCCTGCTGCGCCAGCACGCAGGCGATGGTCTCGGCCAGGTGACGCTCGGCGTTGTAGACGGGCACGACCACCGAGACCTCGAGCCCGGACGCGGCGCACGCACCCTGAAGCGTCTCGGCCTGCACAGTCACGCCAGCAGCTCCCAGGAAAGCGGGGTGCCAGCGGGTGCGTCGCGGTTGATGCGCTTGCCCAGCATCGTCTCGTAGTACTTCGGAGGCAGACCAAAACCAGGGCGCACGATGCGCAGGTTGCCGGCGTCCAGCCGGTCACCGGCCTTCATGTCGCGTGCGATGTAAAGCGTGCGGCGAAAGGCCTTGGACTTGGCCTCGGCGGCGGTGCCGCCATAGGTGATTTGGCCCATGCCTTGCCAGGCGCGTTCGCTCTCCGCACGCAGCATCTTGAACTCGGCCGGCTCGAGCGAGAAGGCCGAATCGACACCACCGTCTGCGCGAGCCAGGGTGAAGTGCTTCTCGATGACCGTGGCGCCCAGCGCCACCGCGGCGATGGCGACGCCGCAGCCCATGGTGTGGTCCGACAGGCCCACCTCGCAACCGAACGTCTCCCGAAGGTTGGGGATGGTGCGCAGATTGGTGTTCTCGGGCGTGGCCGGGTAGGTGCTGGTGCACTTCAGCAGGATCAACTGTTCGCAGCCGGCCTCGCGCGCGGTGCGCACGGCTTCATCGATCTCGGCGACGCTGGCCATGCCGGTCGAAATGATCATCGGCTTGCCGGTGCGCGCCACCTTGCGAATCAGCGGCAGGTCGGTGTTTTCGAACGATGCGATCTTGAACGCCGGTACGCCCAGCTCATCGAGGAAGTCGACCGCGGTGTCGTCGAAGGGCGAGCTGAAGCAGTGCAGCCCGTGCGCCGCGGCCCGTTCCATGATTGGCTTGTGCCAATCCCAGGGCGTGTGGGCCTGCTGGTACAGCTCGTAGAGCTGCCGTCCCGCCCACAGGCTTTTCTCGTCATCGATGACGAAGCCGCTGGCCCGCACGTCCAGCGTCATGGTCTCGGCGGTGTAGGTCTGCAGCTTGATGGCGTCGGCACCTGCCGCTGCGGCAGCGTCGACGATGGCCAGCGCGCGTTCCAGCGACTGGTTGTGGTTGCCGGACATCTCGGCGATCAGGTAGGGCCGGTGGTTCGGGCCGATGTCGCGGTTGGCAATGCGGATCATGTGGCGGAGTGCTCCACGCAGGTTGATGGTGCGGCCGCGACCGGCTTGTGGCCGTCGCGACCACTGAAGAGGTAGCCGCCCGCCTCGAAGAGGCGTCGCGAGCCCACGTTGTCGTCCAGCACGGTGGCGGTGAAGGCCAGCGGACCCGCGCCGGCGCGGGCAGCCCATGCGGCGGCGGCATGTTCGCCCTCGCGCAGCAGCGCCGTGCCCAGCCCCAGGCCGTGCAGGTCCGGGTCGAGATAAAGAGAGACCTCAGCTTGATGATCGTCGCGGCGATCGAAGCGGATCACGCCGACCGGGCAACCACCCACCTCGCCAATCAGAAGCAGGCGACTCATGTCGGCCAGCGTGCCCCTCAGCCAGCGCTGGTGGTCCTCGAAGTCGATGTCCCGGGCTGAACGTGACACCGCGCGCGTGACCGGATGGTTGCGCCAGCGATGCATGAGCTCGCTGTCGACGGCTGTTGCCGGCCGCACGCAGAGTTGGTCAGCGGCCAGGCGCATCGCAACACGCATCGAGCCTCGCCCGTCGACCAGGGCGCGAGAACGTTCGGCCAGCCCGGTGCGCCGCGGCGCGTCGTCGATCAACGTGCGCAACGCCCGGCCGATGGCCTCGGCGGTCGGCGCCATGCCGGCGGGCAACGCCGCCAGCGCGCCCAGTCGCTCAAGCTGAGGCACCACGGCCAGTTGGTTGGGTGCGCCGATCAACGCCAGCGTCGGCACGCCGATGCAGCAACGCTCCCAGTTGGCGCCACCGCCGGCACCCACTTGCAGGTCGTGGCGGGCGAAGAAGGATGTCAGGTCGGGCAGATCCAGCGTCAAGCGGGTGTCGGGCCACTGTTGCACCAGGGCGTGCAGTTCGGCGTGTCGCGGGTTGGCGCGCGTGGTCACGAGTTCGACAGGTCCATGAAAGCCAGCCACCTCGCGGCAGGCACGCAGCGCCGTTGCGCTGAGCCCCGCGGGGTCTGTACCGCCCAGAAAAATGCCGATTCCGCGAACCACCGCGCCGGGCTTGCAGCGCGGTGCATCGGTGTACGTGCTGTCGAGCAGCGCGAAGCGGGGTCCACCAAGCAACGCCGTGGCCGCCGCCAGCCGGCCTGCGTACTTGTGGCGGTGGTCGGGCTCGGCCAGGTTGTGATCGATCAGCAAGTCAGCGGCGAGCGCACGGTCGGCAAGGTCGTCAATGACGGCGATGCGTGCGCCCAGCGCGGCCGCTACAGGGCGGTGCCAGTGAGCGTCCAGTGCGTAGTGGTCGACGATGACCCAGTCCCAGCGCGAGTGGTCGCGCAGGGCGTCGATGGTCTCGGCTGCATCCCGCGCAGCGGACACGCCCAGCCAGGCTGCGTGGGGTGGTGCTTCGGATCGGGTGGCCGGGTCAGCCACAAGCGCCTCGGGCCTTGGAAGGCGGTAAACGTTGAAGCCCACGGCCTCCAGGCGTCCGGCGCTGTCGAGACCCAGATCGCGGGTGACGAAGCTGATTTCGGCACCCAGCGTGCGCAGGGTGCGCGCCAGGGCCTGGCAACGCAGCAGATGACCCAGCCCCATGCTGGCCGAGGCATCGACGCGCAGCGCAACCCTCATGGCGGCAGCCTCGTGCGCCTCAGCGCACCTTGAACAGTGGCACCAGCGGCTTGCATCTCAGCGACTGCAAGAGGGTGCCGGTGTCGAGCGCCCGGCCGATCATCGGCAGCACCTCGGCGTACACGTTGAGCAGCTCGTCAACATCCGCCGCGCTGTGCGCGTAGTTCACGTTGTGTGTGCCCACGGAGAGGATGCCGCGCTGCAGCAGCTCCTGCATCCACAGCGTCTTGATCTCGAAAGCGGTCGAGCCTCGGGCATCACGGATGTTCAGGAAGCTCCAGGTCGGGTGGCCGCTGAGCGCAAACACGTCTTCCAGCTTGGCATCTGCAACGATGCGGCGAGCGCCGTCGATGATGCCCTGACCGCGGGCCATCAGTGTTGGCACCACGGGCTCGGTCTTCAGCTTGGTCAGCGTGGCCTTTGCTGCGGCCAGCGAAAGCGCCTCGCCGCCGAAGGTGAACGAGAAAAAGATCTCCTCCATCAGCTTCATCACGTCAGCGCGGCCGGCCACGGCCGACACCGGATAGCCATTGGCCAAGCCCTTGCCGAAGGTGGCCAGGTCGGGCGTGACGCCAAACAGTTCCTGCGCGCCGCCGCAGGCGAAGCGGAAGCCGGTGATGGTCTCGTCGAAGATCAACAGCGCGCCATGCTCGTGCGCCATCGTCTTCACGCCCTCCAGGTATCCGGGGAGCGGATCGGCGACGTTCATCGGCTCCAGGATGACGGCCGCGAACTCGCCGGGGTGGGCCAGCAGCACCGCACGCAGGGCGTCAAGGTCGTTGTAGGCAAAGCTGTGCGTGAGGTCCTGGGTTGCCTTGGGCACGCCGCGGTTGCGCGCCGTGGAGCCGATGTACCAGTCTTGCCAGCCGTGGTAGCCGCACACGGCGATGCGATCGCGCGAGGTCCAGGCGCGCGCCAGGCGTACGGCGCCCGACGTGGCGTCCGAGCCGTTCTTGCCGAAGCGCAC
The DNA here is from genome assembly GCA_947452135.1 of Burkholderiales bacterium. GTDB lineage: Bacteria > Pseudomonadota > Gammaproteobacteria > Burkholderiales > Burkholderiaceae_C > PBB1. The sequence continues at coordinate 8,772 of CANGBT010000023.1, read as the reverse complement.
GCGCTCGGCGCACGGGACCATCTCGCAGATGAGTTCGGCGACTTCGGTCTCGATCGGGTGGGGCAGCGAGAAGATCACGCCCGACTCCAGTTGTTCGCGCACGGCATGCGTGACATCGGGGTCGTTGTAGCCCAGCGTCACCGAGGCCAGGCTGCTGACGAAGTCGAGGTACTCATTGCCGTCGATGTCCCAGCAGCGTGAGCCCTGCGCGCGCTTCATGAAGTAAGGCGAGACGCCGTAGGGATACTGCGTGCGGCTCTTGCTGAAGGTCTGGCTGCCGAGCGGGATGACCTGCTCGGCACGCGCCAGGAATTCCATTGAAGCTTCGAAGGTTCTCATCGTGTCAGGCTCGTCGTTGAATCACAGCGGCACATAGGCATGGGCGAGGTCCTTGCGACAGACCGTCACCGCCACGCGTTCCTGGGGATCCGCCTCCCACCGGCCGGTGGTGTGGCTGGTGGCGCGCTTCTCGGCAAGCACATAGGCCGGGTTGGCCAGGAACAGCCGGGCATGGTCCATCTTGTACGAATTCAGCCCCGGCCGGTGGTGGTAAGGACGCACGCACGGCGTGTCTGGATCGAAGTCGACGATGGCCAGTGCGCCGCCATCGCGCAACACACGGTCCGCCTCGGCCACTGCGCGCATCAGCAGCGAGCGGTCGACCAGATACAGACAGAAGCCGAACCAGACCATGTCGAACGAGGCATCGTCATAGGGCAGTCCGTCGGCGGTGCCGGTGCGCAGAGTCAGGCCGGGGTAAAGCTTGCTGCCGGCAGCCACCGCCTCGCGCGAGGGCTCGATGCCATGCGCCTCTATGGAATGGCGCGCTGCCAGTGCCGCCAGATTGCCGCCCTGGCCGCAACCGATCTCCAGCACGCGGGCGGTGCGGCCGACGGGCAGGTGGTCTGCGATGCAGCTCACCGCCAAGTCCCGCAGCGGCGACGACGCGGCGAGTGCGGACTGGTTGCGCGCGTGCCACTGGTCGCCTTCGGAGGCCAGGAACTCGAGCTTTTGCGACGGGACGGGAGCAGCGGTGGCGGTCATGAGGGAGCCTTCGTGTCCTCGGCCAGGCTCTTGGCCAAGCCTTCATTGCGTTCGTGCACATTCAGTGCGCGCAGCGGCGCCTCGGCCGACAGCTCGCGCAGGATGTCGAAGAGGTCGAAACGCCCGTCGGCTGGCAGCCGTTCGAGCAGGCGGCGCACCAGCGCCAGGTCATCCGCGTAGTCGACGGTCAGGCGCAGTGCCGAGGCATCCACCAGGCCCACGTGGTTCACGTGCGTCACGTCGACATCGTCGCGGCGCATCCACAGCGTGACGTGCTCGCGCTCGGGGGCGCTCAAGGCCTCGGCGTGCGCGCGCTCCAGCGTGGCGCGGGTGAAGCACTCGACATCCAGCCCGTCAGGAAACGTAGGTGGTGCCACGTTGCTGGCGTATGCGGCACCCGCGCCGCGTCGGGCACGGATGACGTCGTCGATGACGTCGGGATCGATGAGTGGGCAGTCGCCCGTCAGCCGGACGATTTCGCTGGCTGCGCAGGCTGCGGCTGCGTCGGCATAGCGCTTGAGCACGTCGTTGAGGTCGCCGCGGAACACCGGCAGGCCAGCGGCCTGCACGGCGTCGACCAGCGTGTCGTCACTGGCGTCGGTGCTGGTGACGATGAGCACCTGGTCCAGCAGCCGGGCACGCGCGGCACGGCGTGCCATGTAGACGATCAAAGGCACGCCCTTCAGCGGCTCGAGCACCTTGCCCGGCAAACGGCTGCTGGACATGCGGGCCTGGATCAGCGCGACGGTGAGGGCATTCATGGTCTGCGTGTCTCGGTGATCAGATGTGCGCCGGCCACTGGCGCGGGTCGATCACGGCGAGATCGTTGCACTGCAACTCGGGGGCGTGGAGCACCGGTGCTGCGGCCCAAGCCGAAGCAATCTCTTCCAGCTGCGCGAGGTTGTCGACGCCCACCACGCAGTGACTCACCGCGCGCATGCCCTTGACGAGGCCGAGCGCCGCGACCAGGGGCGTCAGGCCCTGCGTGTTGCACCAGCCATGCCAGCGCGCCAGAGCCGAGGCCGCCGCCGGGACGCGGTGTGCAGCAGCGGTGTGCTCCATCAGCAGCAGACCCTGCAGAAAAGCCGAGCGCAAGTGCAACTCCAGCGGTGTGGTCAGCGTGGCCGCTTCGGCGTGCGCCAACCGCTGATCGAGCGCATTGCCTGGCAATTGAGCGATCGTCACCGGGAAGCGTTCTCGCACCCGGGTCAGCGTGGCCGTGTCGTAACACGACACACCCAGCTTGATCGAGTGCGCTTGTGCCAGGGGCTGACAGGCCTGCCACATCGCGTCGGCGTGGCGCTCGAGCAGGTCGTCTGTCCGGTGGAACATGAATCCAGTCAGTGCCGGACCCAAGCGCTCGATAGAGCGCGCCAGGCCCGCCTGTGCCCAGGCCGCCGCGGCCGCACTGTCCACATCGGCCGGGCAGGCGGGCAACTTGCTGATGCAGTGAAGAGGCAGCCCGTCGGCCAGAGCCCGCAGCCGCGGTTCGATGTCGCCATAGGCCGCAGCGGTGTCCAGCGTGCGAACACCCAGCGCCGAGGCGCGCTGCAAGATGGCGCGAACCTCATCAGGCGGCACAGAACAGCCCCGCCCCGCCACCCCGTAGCTGAGGCCAAATTGCGCTGTACCGAGCGCCAGTTCCATCAGCAACTCAATTGGGAGGGGCGGTCTTGCGCACCCAGCGCGTCGCGCAAGACATCCACCACCCGATGCTGTTGGGCTTGCGTCATGGCGGGGAACAGTGGCAATGAAATGGCTCGTGCGTAATAGCGCTCAGCCGCAGGGAAGTCTCCGGCCCTGAAGCCCATGGCGGCGTAGAAGGGCTGCGTGTGAATCGGTATGTAGTGCACGTTGACGCCAATCTGTGCGGCGCGCAGATCCTGAAACACGGCTGCGCGCGTGCAACTCGTGCGTGTCTCGTCAATCTCGACTGGAAACAGATGCCAGGACGAGACGCGATCTGGCAACCGGGCCGGCAGCAGCAGCGGCAAATCTGCGAGCAACTCGTCGTATCGATCGGCCAGCGCAATTCGCGCCTGGTGCATGGCATCCAACCTGCGCAACTGGGAGTTGCCCAGAGCGGCCTGAATGTCCGTCAGCCGGTAATTGAAGCCGAGTGTTTGCTGCTCGTAGACCCACGGCCCTTCGACCGGGTTTTGCAGGTCACCCGCCTCGCGAGTCATTCCGTGGGAGCGAAGCAGACGCAACTGTTTGGCAACGGCAGGGTCTTGGGTCGTCACCATGCCGCCTTCCGCGGTGGTCAAGACCTTGACCGCATGGAAACTGAAGACCGTGGCGTGAGCGTGCGCGCTGCCCACAGGTCGGCCCTGGTAGGTCGCGCCCGTGGCATGCGAAGCGTCCTGAAGAACCCGGAACCCGTACCGATCAGCCAACTCGCGAATCTCAAGCAAGTCGCAGGGCAGGCCTCCGAAGTCGACGGGGATCAGCAAATCGGGCAGCGTTCCTCGCTGCGCTGCCAACGTCAGCTTGGCGGTCAGGGCCGAAACCGACAAATTGCGCGTGCGCGGATCAATGTCAACGAAATCAACCGCTGCGCCGCAATACAGCGCGCAGTTGGCCGAGGCCAGAAAACTGTTGGGGCTGGTCCACACGCGAGATCCGGCGCCGACACCCAAGGCCAGGCACGCCATATGGAGCCCGGCGGTGGCGCTGGAAACCGCTACCGCATGAGACACACCGTGGCGTCGGGCGAAGGCCTCCTCAAAAACCGGCACAACCGGTCCTTGGGTCAGGTATTCCGATCTCAGTACATCGTTGACAGCGGCAATGTCGTCTTCTGTGACTTGCTGGCAGCTGTAGGGTATGTAGGACATGGAAACTTTGGAGACTGCTACTGGCAGGCGGCGGAAGTGCCGCTTGAATACTCTTCAATCAACTCGCGCAACTGTTCGACAGAGAGGAAATCCGGGTTGCTTCCGCTTTCATACGCAAAACCCGGCGAGACGCGCTGCGCATGGGTCTTTGAGCAATAGTCATCGATGCTGTAGGCACCAGATGGCGGCAAGATGGCGAAATAACGACCAAGATCCACGGTGTAGGGGCTGTCGCTGGAGGTGATCATTTCCTCATGAATCTTTTCTCCGGGCCGGATACCGACAATTTCATGGCGGCAGTCCGCACCAATGGCTTTCGCCACGTCGGTAATCCGGTAAGAAGGGATTTTCGGGACCAGTATTTCTCCACCCCAGTTATTCTCGATGGACCACAGAACCATATCCACGCCGTCCTGAAGCGAAATATTGAATCGCGTCATGCGCTCATCGGTGATCGGAAGCACGCCAGACTTTCGGCGGTCAAGAAAGAAGGGGATCACCGAGCCGCGGCTGCCCATCACGTTCCCGTAGCGCACCACGCTGAAGCGGATGTCACGATGTCCCTTGATGTTGTTGGCCGCGACAAAAAGCTTGTCTGAGCAGAGTTTGGTGGCACCGTAGAGATTGATGGGGGCGGCAGCCTTGTCTGTAGACAAGGCAACCACGCGGGACACGTGGCTGTCGAGGCAGGCCTCGATCAGATTCTGAGCGCCCAGGACGTTGGTCTTGATGCACTCGAAGGGGTTGTACTCTGCAGCGGGAACCTGCTTCAGCGCGGCCGCATGCACCACCACGTCGATCCCTTCCATGGCGCGTTTCAGACGGGATCCGTCTCGTATGTCGCCAATGAAATAACGCAACCCGGGGTACTTGGCGTCCGAAAACTCGAGGCCCATCTCGTACTGCTTCAACTCGTCGCGTGAATAGACCACCAGACGTTTGATGTCGGGGTATCGATTCAACACAGTACGGACGAAGGCTTTCCCAAAGGAGCCGGTACCGCCAGTGATCAGGATGGATTGGTTGTTCAGCATGCTTTTGTCATGTGTTGCTTTTCGCTCTCGAATTCCGGTGGTCCGGACGTGTCACCACCCGTTCGCACCCTACGCGTTCCGATTTCCTGCTGCAAGCTCTCGATCTCCGCGCGCAGCGCCTCGTACTCGGCCGTCTTGCGCTGCAAGTAGCCCTGCGCCATCGTGGTTTTCTGGGCGAGTCCCTGGGGTGTCAGGAAGTAGGCGTAGGCCAGTTTGTTCTGGCTGTTGCGAAAGTTTCGGGCCTTGATGGACCCCTTTTCCAGCAGCGCGCGCAGGAGGTAGTTCGCCTTGCCCAGACTGACGCCGAGTTTTTCGGCCAACTGGCGCTGGGACAACTCCGGTTGCTGCTGCAACAGACGCAGCACGCGCAGATGAGCGTCTTCCGAATGAGGCATGAAGGTGCGTGGTGGCTGAATGAACGAGGTTGGTTCAACTTTGAACGCATTGTGATGCAACCTGCCGGCCCTCGAAGGCCAGGTGCCGGACCCGCGCGCCTATGATGCCGACGATGAACCCGACCCCGCCCGTTGAGGCTGAAAAAGATACCGAGATCGACCTGCTCGACCTGCTGGTTGTCGTGGCCGAAAACGCCAAGCTGCTCATCGTGGCGCCCCTGGTCGTGGGACTTTCGACGCTGGCCGGTGCCTATGCATGGCCCAGCACCTATGAAAGCGTGTCGGTTCTGTCGGCAGGTGAGCCCACATCTGCGGCCGTAGCGTCATGCGACTTGGGTCGGGTTGACTCTGCGACGACGCTGGTCAATCCCGCCGTTGTGGGCTCGTGGGCCACGTCCGGCGATCTGCTCGCTCCGGTCCTGAAGGAACTGGGGCTGTTCAAAGACAAATCCGGCGAAGAGGCTGTGCGCCTGGCGCGCGAGATGGTCATCGTGAGCGTGGGTAAACAGGACAAACTGGTCACCTTGACCACTGCGGGCGAGACGCCGCAAGCCGCGCGCCAACTGAACCAGCGTGTCTTGGATCAACTAGTTCAGGTTTCCCGACCGGCGGGACCTCAAAAAGCCGCGCTTCAGTTTCAACTGGATGGCGAAAAGACGAGTCTGGCCGCCGCGTTGGCACTGGAAAAAACACTGGGCAATCGCCTGTCCGGCGACAAGCCGGTGACCGAAGCGCAAAGCCGGGTCTATTCCGACTTGCTCAGATCCAAGTCGGCGATGTTGGCCAATGTGGCGCAGTTGCAGTTGCGGCTCGAGGGGTTGAGTGCCAGCAACGTGGTTCAGGCCCCGTCCCTCCCTGAAAGGCCGGTCAAACCCAGGAAGGCACTGGTTGCCGTCGCTGCCGCCTTGTCGACGGCCCTTGCTTTGCTGGTCTTCGTGTTGGCCAGGCAAGGCCTGCGCAATGCGGCCAGCGACCCCGCGACAGCGGGCAAGCTGCAGCGCATCCGTCGGGGCCTGGGGCTGCGCGGCTGACCCGAACCGGTCAGCCCGCAGGCGACGCTCAGTTCGCCGGAGTCGCCGGCACCACCGCTGGCGCCTTCATCACACGCGTCTTGCCGCCGTTGGTGACCAGGATGACGGCGTCGCCAGGTTGCAAGACCTCGCTGCCCTTGGCCTGGACGATGGCGCGGCGCTCGCCGTTGCGCAACTGAATCAGGATCTCGACCGCGTCTTCCTTGGTCGACATGCGCTCGACGGCATTGCCTGCAACGGCACCTGCCACGGCAGCCAGAACACCGACCACCGCGCCCGTCTTGTTGCCACCCACCTGAGAGCCGGCCACACCACCCACCACCGCGCCGGTGGCAGCGCCCGCGCCGCTCTGGCTTCCATCGACGGTCACCGTGCGCACCGACAGCACGGTGGCGTCTTGCACTTGCGCAAGGCGCTGGGCGTCACTGCGTTGAACGACGTCGGGGCTGGTGGTCGAGCAACCGACGAGCACGGCCAGCACGCTGAGAGAGCAGAGTAGTTTTTTCATGGGTGAATTGTCCTTGGAAACAGTCAAGCAACGCCGCACGACGGAGTCGGGTTGACGCACGGGCAGCGCCGATTCGACGCGCGGCCGGCGCGGTGGTTCCGCACCACGGCGCGAATATTCGCGTGAGTCGCCGGCCAGGCCAGCGCTCACCCCCGTAGCCGGCTGTGCCGTGGAACGCTGGCCAGCAAGAACTCCATCTGGTCGGCCAGGATGCGCCGCCCGCGCAGGATCATGTCCTCGTGCAGGCTGGGCGTGTAGGGCAGGTACATCAGCGACAAGCGTGCCTCTTCGGGCAGGCGGTTGCCCTTGTTGCCATTGCAGGTACGGCACGCGGTGATGCAGTTCATCCAGGTGTCTTCGCCACCGCGAGAGCTGGGGATGATGTGTTCGCGCGTAAGGTCCTCGTCGGGGAAGTGGCCGCCGCAGTAGGCGCACACAGACCGGTCGCGAGCGAAGAGCTTGGCGTTGGACAGCGCCGGGCTTTGCCGCCAGGCGCGCGAAGGAATGGCCCCGCGCACGGCAATGATCGGGTGCAACTCGATGAGCGACTGCAAGCCGGTACAGCGCTGCACGCCGCCGCGCAGCACGTAAAACGCGTCACCCAAGGTCCAGGCGATGGCGTCGCTGGCGTAAAGCACCGCCGCCTCCTTGGCCGATAGCCAGGCTTGGGGCCGTCCCGACACGTCGAGTTGCAGAACTTCCAAGGTCCATCCTCCCTAGAGAGACAAAGCCTATTGAACGCAGGTGACACCCGGATGTTCGCATGGCGCCCCGAGCGGTTTTCCCTCTTTGTTCAGAGCTTGCTCGGGGCTGCGGCAAATAAACCCGCCGGCCCGGGGCTTGGGCACTGTGCTTTGTGCAGAATGAATCCGCCTGTCTTTGGTGCACCCATCCCCGTAGAAGGATCACTCATGGCCCAGTACACGCCTCCATTGCGCGACATGCACTTCGTGCTGCACGAGTTGCTTCAGGTCACCGACACCTTCAAGACGCTGCCAGCGCACGCTGAGGTCGATGTCGACACCATCAATGCCGTGCTCGAAGAAGGAGGCAAGTTCGCCAGCGAGGTGCTCGCGCCGCTCAACGCCCGCGGCGATGCCGAGGGCTGCAGCCTCGACACGGCCACGCACGAGGTGCGCACGCCGGCCGGCTTCAAGGCGGCGTATGACCAGTTCGTCGAGGGCGGCTGGCCGTCGCTGGGGTGCGATCCGGCGTACGGCGGGCAGGGGCTGCCGGTCACGCTCAACCAGTGCCTGTACGAGATGCTCAACAGCGCCAACCAGGCCTGGACGATGTACCCCGGCCTCACGCACGGTGCCTACGAATGCCTGCACGCCCACGGCACGCCCGAGCAGCAGCAGACCTACCTGCCCCAACTCACCAGCGGCGAATGGACCGGCACCATGTGCCTGACCGAGTCGCACTGCGGCACCGATCTGGGCCTGCTGCGCACCAAGGCCGAGCCGCAGCCCGATGGCAGCTATCTCATCACCGGCAACAAGATCTTCATCAGCGCGGGCGACCACGACATGGCCGCCAACATCGTGCACCTGGTGCTGGCCCGACTGCCCGACGCGCCGCCCGGCAGCAAGGGCATTTCGCTGTTCGTGGTGCCCAAATTTCTGGTCAATTCCGACGGCTCATTGGGTGCGCGCAACCCGATCTTTTGCGGCGCGCTCGAGCACAAGATGGGCATCCACGGCAATGCCACTTGCCAGCTCAACCTCGACGGTGCGCGCGGCTCGCTGGTGGGTCAGCCGCACAAGGGCCTGAACGCGATGTTCGTGATGATGAACGCCGCCCGGCTGGGCGTGGGCATGCAGTCGCTGGGCCTGACCGAAGTGGCGTACCAGAACGCCGTGGCCTACGCCAAGGACCGCATCCAGATGCGCTCGCTGACCGGCGCCAAGGCGCCCGACAAGG
>CANGBT010000022.1 GCA_947452135.1 Burkholderiales bacterium | reverse complement strand
GATGAATGAGGAACCCGCACGGCTGTGGGCGAACGGTGTCTTGAAATGACCACTCACCCACGAAGAACCATCGTGCGGGTGAGCGCAGTTGCAATGTTGAACTTCGAGCCTGGGACACTGACGTGCCTTGCAACGCTCCTCGAAGCAGGGCGATTCTATGCGCACGCGATGCACCGCGTTGCATGAAAACAAGGGGCAGCCTGCTTCGCAGTCGGGATCGGTCGATGCGCCCGGCGTGACAATCCTCTCCTCTTCAAGCCTCACCCCTGACGCCATGAAACCGATCGGAACCCCGCTCAGCCCCCACGCCACCCGAGTCATGCTGCTGGGCAGCGGCGAACTGGGCAAGGAAGTGCTGATCGCGCTGCAACGCCTGGGCGTCGAAACCATCGCCGTCGACCGCTACGACCACGCCCCCGGTCAGCAGGTGGCCCACCACGCCCGCACCATCGCGATGAGCGACCCGGCGGCCTTGCGCGAGCTGATCGAGGCCGAGCGCCCGGATCTGGTGGTGCCCGAGATCGAGGCCATCGCCACGCCGGTGCTCGAGGCGCTGGAAGCCGAAGGCGTGGTGCGGGTGATTCCGACCGCGCGTGCTGCGCGTCTGACGATGGATCGTGAGGGCATCCGCCGCCTGGCTGCCGAGACGCTCGGCCTGCCCACCAGCCCGTATCGCTTTTGCGACTCGCTGGCCGAGTTGCAGGCGGCGATCGAGGGTGCGGACGGGAAGCCGGGCATCGGCTACCCCTGCGTGGTCAAGCCGGTGATGAGCAGTTCGGGCAAGGGCCAGAGCAAGATCGACTCACCCGCCGACGTGCAAGCGGCCTGGGACTACGCAATGGCTGGCGGGCGTGTCGGACCGGGCCGCGTGATCGTCGAGGGCTTCATCGACTTCGACTACGAGATCACGCAGCTCACCGTGCGCGCCATGGGGGCGAACGGCGAGGTCGAGACCCACTTTTGCGATCCCATCGGCCATGTGCAGGTCAGCGGCGACTATGTCGAAAGCTGGCAGCCGCACGCCATGCATCCGGCCGCGCTGGCGCGATCGCGCGAGATTGCCCGTGCCGTCACCGACGACCTGGGCCGTGGCTTGCCGGGGCACCCCGCCGGGTTGGGGCTGTTTGGCGTCGAGCTGTTCGTCAAGGGCGAGCAGGTGTGGTTCTCGGAAGTCAGCCCGCGTCCGCACGACACCGGCATGGTGACCATGGCGACCCAGTGGCAAAACGAGTTCGAGTTGCACGCCCGCGCCATCCTCGGATTGCCGGTCGACACCACGCTCAAGACGCCGGGCGCCAGCGCGGTGATCTATGGTGGCGTCGATGCCGAGGGCATCGTGTTCGACGGCGTGGCCGATGCGCTGCGTGTGCCCCACAGCGAGATCCGGTTGTTTGGCAAGCCCGAGAGCTTCGTCAAGCGCCGCATGGGCGTGGCGCTGGTGCGCGATGCCGATGTGGACGTCGCCCGTGCGCAAGCCAAGCTGGCGGCCTCACGGGTCAAGCCGCGCACGGCCTGAGCGCGCAAGGGCCGCGCTGACGAAGCTTCAGTCAGTTGCTGCGGGGCAGCGTCTCGATTTGCCTGTCGTGCCAGCGGCCGAGCAGCCACTGCGCGGACATCGCCCCCAGCCACGCGCAAAACATGTCTTTCTGGGTGTCGAAGATGTCGCCTTGCGTGCCGAGGAAGTCATCGGCGCCCGAGCCCAGCGCTTCGGCCGTGCCCCACTCGATCAGCTCGTACAACGCACTGAACGCGAGGCAGATCGACGTCACCAGCAAGAACAGCCAGCCGCCGCGCATGGCCGGCGCTGACAGCGGCGTGCGCCGCAGCAAGATCTCGCGCGCGGCGATCGCCGGCACGATGCCTTGCATCAGGTGCCCGATCCGGTCGTAGTTGTTGCGCTCGAACCCGAACCACTGCTCCATCCAGAAGCCCAGCGGCACCTTTGCGTAGGTGTAATGCCCGCCGAGCATCAACACGCCCATGTGCACCGCGATCAGGACGTAGAGCAGCGGCGTCAGCGGAAACCGCCGGTGCGTCACCAGCATCAGCGGCAGCACGATGAAGATCGGCCCGACCTCCATCGCCCAGGTGGCCGGCTCGCGCGCGCCGAACGCCGACGCCGCGAGCAGCGCCACGATCGACGCCGCATAGACGCGTATCGACAGGCTGGTCATCGTGCGTCGTCAGCTTGCCGTCGCTGCCGTCACAGCCCCGCGGCTGCGCGCAGCGCTGCGACCTTGTCGGTGCGCTCCCACGTGAATTCCGGCTCCTCGCGGCCGAAGTGGCCGTAGGCGGCGGTCTTCTCGTAGATCGGACGCAGCAAGTCGAGCATCTGGATGATGCCCTTGGGCCGCAGGTCGAAGTGCGTGTTGACCAGCGCGGCGAGTTGGTCGTCGGGGATCACGCCGGTGCCTTCGGTGTAAACCGTGATGTTCATCGGCTTGGCGACGCCGATCGCGTAGGCGACCTGGATCTGGCACTGCTTGGCCAGGCCCGCGGCCACGATGTTCTTGGCCACGTAGCGCGCGGCGTAGGCAGCCGAGCGGTCGACCTTGGTGGGGTCCTTGCCGCTGAAGGCGCCGCCGCCGTGCGGGCAGGCGCCGCCGTAGGTGTCGACGATGATCTTGCGACCGGTCAGGCCGCAGTCACCTTGCGGGCCGCCAATGACGAAACGCCCGGTCGGGTTGACCAGATAACGCGTGTCCTTCAGCCAGGCCTTGGGCAACACCGGCTTGATGATTTCCTCGATCACCGCCTCGATGAACTCGGGCTTCATCTTCGTGCCGTCGCTCATTTCGGGCGAGTGCTGGCTGGACAGCACCACCGTGTCGATGCTGTGCGGCTTGCCATCGACATAACGCATCGTCACCTGGCTCTTGGCGTCGGGGCGCAGGAAAGGCAAGCGCCCGTCCTTGCGCAGTTGCGCCTGGCGCTCGACCAGCCGGTGCGCGTAATAGATCGGCGCGGGCATCAGCTCGGGCGTCTCGTCGCAGGCGTAGCCGAACATCAGGCCCTGGTCGCCAGCGCCGAGGTTCAGGTAGTCGTCGCTCGCGCGGTCCACGCCCTGGGCGATGTCGTTGCTTTGCTTGTCGTAGGCCACCAGCACCGCGCAGCCCTTGTAGTCGATGCCGTACTCGGTGTTGTCGTAGCCGATGCGCTTGATGGTGTCGCGCGCGACCTGGATGTAGTCGACGTTGGCCTGCGTGGTGATCTCGCCGGCCAGCACCACCAGACCGGTGTTGCACAGCGTTTCGGCGGCCACGCGCGACAGCGGGTCTTGCTCGAAGATCGCGTCGAGGATGGCGTCGGAGATCTGGTCGGCCACCTTGTCGGGGTGACCTTCAGACACGGACTCGGATGTGAAAAGGAAATCGTTCGCCACTCTTAAACTCCCGTTGGTTGCAACTTGCGTTGCCGCACCAGTTGCCTGGGAGTCCGGCGAACGCTTTAGCGGTTTGTTGAGCTGTGCCCGGCAGTGCCCGAAACCTCTCGAGCTGTCCTGCAATCGCCCCGCAAGTAGTTCATTAACTCGGCGACGTTTTCATTCTATCGACCTGATGACGCGCTTGATGGCGATATTCCTCAACGTTTTCATGCGTGCGCTGGCCCTGCTGCCACTGCGCTGGCTGCACGCCGTGGGCGCGCCGCTGGGCTGGCTGGTGTACGCCGTGTCGCCCACCTACCGGCGGCGTTTGCGCACCCACGCCCGGCAAGCCGGCGTGCCTTGGGCGGTGGCCCGTGCCGCCGTCGCCGGGGCCGGCCGCTCGATGATGGAGCTGCCCTTGCTGTGGTTGCGACCGCCCGAAGCACCGCTGCCCGCGCCGGTGCACTGGGAGGGTGGCGAGTTGATCGAGCGTGCACAAGCGGCCGGCCGCGGTCTGGTGATGCTCACGCCGCACCTGGGCTGCTTCGAGGCCATCGGCCAGTCCTACGCGCAGCGCTACGGCGCCGGGCGAGGCCTGATGACCGTGCTGTACCGCCCGGCGCGCAAGCCCTGGCTGCGCGATCTGGTCGAAGCGGCGCGCCGCCGCCCCGGGCTCGATGCCGCACCGGCCACGCTGGCCGGCGTGCGTCAGATGATGCGAGCGCTCAAGCGCGGCGAGGTGATCGGCCTGCTGCCCGACCAGGTGCCGCCCGAGGGCCTGGGCGTGTGGGCGCCGTTTTTCGGCCGGCCGGCTTACACGATGACGCTGGCCTCGCGGCTGGTGCAGCAAACCGGCGCGGCCTTGCTGCTGGTGTGGTGCGAGCGGCTGCCGCGCGGCGCCGGTTACGTGGTGCGCGTGAGCGAACTCGCCAAGCCCCTGCCGGCCGAGCCCGCGGCTGCGGCGGCCGTCATCAATCGCGCCATGGAAGGCCTGATCCTGCAATGCCCGCAGCAGTACCTGTGGGGCTATCACCGCTACAAGAACCCGCGCTCGGGCGGTTTGGCTGCGCTGGCCGACAAGGCCTCGCCATGAAGACGCTGCTGTCGAATGCGCTGACCCGCTTCGGGCTCGGTCTGCTGTGGCTGCTGCACTGGCTGCCGCTGGCGTTGCTGGCGCCGCTGGGCCGTGGCCTCGGGCGCCTGTCCTTCCGGCTGGCGCGCTCGCGCCGCCGCACCGCGCTGCGCAACCTCGAACTGTGCTTTCCCGAGTTGAGCGATTCCGAGCGCTTGGCGCTGGCACGCGAGCATTTCCAGTGGATGGGCCGCAGCATCCTCGAGCGCGGGCTGCTGTGGCACGCCTCGCCGGCACGGTTGCGCCGGCTGATTCACGTCGAAGGCCGCGTCGACTTCGCCGACACGCACACCGGCGCGCTGATGTGGCTCGTGCCTCATTTCGTGGGGCTCGATGTGGTGGCTGCGGCCAGCCGGCTGTGGGTGTCGCGGCGCGCGTGCAGCATCTATCAGACGCAAAGCAACGCGGTGTTCGATCGCGCGGTGCGGCGCGGGCGCGAGCGCTTCGGCAACACCCGCTTGTATTCGCGGCGCGAGACCGCCAAGCCGCTGCTGCGCGCCATCAAGGAGGGTGATGTCTTCTTCAACCTGCCCGACATGGACTTCGGCCTGAAGGACTCGGCCTTCGTGCCGTTTTTCGGCGTACCGGCGTGCACGCTGCTCACGCCGTCGCGCATGGCGCGGTTGCTGGGCATGACGGTGCAGCCGGTGATCGCCGAGATGCTGCCCGGCGCGCAGGGCTACCGCGTGCGCTTTCTCGAACCCTGGACCGACTTCCCCACCGACGATCCGCTGGCCGACACGGCCGCGCTCAACCGCTGGCTGGAAGCCGAAATCCGCCGCAACCCGGCCCAATACCTGTGGGTGCACCGGCGCTTCAAGACGCGCCCGGCCGGTGAGGAACGCTTCTATTGACGCGTGGCGGCGTCCGGCGCAGCGCCCCTGCCGTCGATAATCGACCCCATGAAAATCCGGTTCACCAAGATGCAGGGCGCCGGCAACGACTTCGTCGTGCTCGATGCCACGCAAGAGCCGCTCAGCCTGTCGCCCGATCAGTTGCGCCGCCTCGCCGACCGCCGCTTCGGCGTGGGTGCCGATCAGATCCTGGTCGTCACGAACCGGCCCTCCACGGACGTTGATTTCGGTTACCGCATCTTCAACAACAGCGGCGAAGAGGTCGAGCAGTGCGGCAACGGCGCGCGCTGCTTCGTGCGCTACGTGTGCGACAAGGGCCTGTCCGACAAGACAACGCTGCGCGTGCAAACCGTCAACAGCCTGCTTGAGCTGCACCTGCTCCCCGACGGCCGCGTGCGTGTCGACATGAACGCGCCGGTGTTCGATCTGCCGCGCGTGCCTTTCCATGCCGTGGGCTTGCGGCCGCACCGCGTGCCGGTCAAGGGCGATGCCGACGGCAAGCTGTTCGAGATGTGGCCGCTCAACATCAAGGGCCGCCCGGTCGAGGTGGCGGTGCTGTCGATGGGCAACCCGCACGCGGTGCAGCTCGTCGACGACGTCGATGCCGCGCCGGTCGAGTTGCTCGGTCCGCTCATCGAGCACCACACCAGCTTTCCGCGGCGCGTCAACGCGGGCTTCATGCAGGTCGTCTCGCGCAGCCACATCCGCTTGCGCGTGTTCGAGCGCGGCGCAGGCGAGACGCTGGCGTGCGGCACGGGCGCTTGCGCCGCGGTGGTGGCTGGCATCCGGCTGGGCCTGCTCGACGCCGTGGTCGATGTCGACACGCGCGGCGGGCGCCTCACCATCGAATGGCAGGGCGATGCGGCCGGCTGGTCAAGCCACGTGTTCATGTCCGGCCCGGCCGAAACGGTTTTCGAAGGCGAGATCGACCTGTGAGCTGCGGCCCTTGCGCCGCGCATCTTCATCAACGAACCATGAGCACCACACCGTGAGCAACGCCACCGGAGTCCAGGGCATCACCGAAACCGACATCGCCAACTACCTGGCGAACACGCCGGGGTTTTTCGAGCGGCACGCCGAGCTGCTCAGCTCGATCCAGCTGACCAGCCCGCACGGCCCGCGCGCGGTGTCGCTGCAGGAGCGGCAGATGGATCTGCTGCGCGAGCGGCTCAAGGGCTTCGAGCACAAGATCATGGAAATGATCCGCCACGGCCAGGAAAACGCCGCCATCGCCGACCGGCTGCACCGCTACACGCGCTCGCTGCTGATCACCACCGATGCGGCCGCGCTGCCTGAGGTGCTGGTGCGCGAGCTCATGCATGAGTTCCTGATTCCGCAAGCGGGCATCCGGGTGTGGGGTGCGGGGGCCGAGCACGCGGCGCTGCCGTTTGCACGCGAGGTCAGCGCCGACGCGCGCAGCTTCGCCTCGAGCCTGTCGCTGCCGTACTGCGGCGCCAACGCCGGCTTCGAGGCCGCCACCTGGCTGGACGACGCTTCCACCGTGGCTTCGCTGGCGCTCATCCCGCTGCGCCACGGCAGCAGCACCGACGCCTTCGGCCTGCTGGTGCTGGGCTCGCCCGACCCGACGCGCTTTGCCGCCGACATGGGCACCGAGTTCCTGATGCGCATCGGCGAGATTTCCAGCGCCGGCCTGTCGCGCCTGATCCGAGCGGCTTGACCCCGAGCGGCGAGCGCGCGTGAACGATTCATCCGCCGCCAGCACCGCCGAGCCCCCGGCCCCGGAGTTGCACGACGACTTCGTGCTTCACCTGCAGCACTTGCGCGTCGAGCGGCGGCTGGCCGGGCGCACGCTGACGATGTACACGCAGGCCTTTTGCCGGCTGCAGCGCTTTGCCGGCGCGGCCGATGTGGCGCTGCGCGAGGTGCAGCCGCACCACGTGCGCCGCTGGGCGGGGCAGCTGCATGCGCAGGGGCTGGCGCCGGGCAGCATCGCCATCGAGTTGTCGGCCTGGCGCGGCTTTTACCGCTGGCTGGGGCGCGACGGCCTGGTGCTGCAAAACCCGGTGGCCGGCGTGCGCGCGCCCAAGGCGGCCAAGCCGCTGCCCAAGGCGCTGTCCGTCGATCAGGCGGTGGCGCTGGCCGCCTTCGAGGCGCCACCACCCGCACGAGCCCACGGTGCGGCCCTTGCCGCGCGCGACCAGTGCCTCACCGAGCTGCTCTACGGATGCGGGCTGCGGGTGGCCGAGCTGGTGTCGCTCGATGTGCAGCCCGGCCCCCATGCCGTGGGCTGGATCGACATCGCCGACGCCACCGCGCACGTGCTGGGCAAGGGCCGCAAGCGGCGCAGCGTGCCGGTCGGTGCGGCCGCGTTGCAAGCGCTGCAGGCGTGGCTGGCGCTGCGTGTGCAGCTTGCTGCGGCCGACGAGCCGGCGCTGCTGGTCGGGCAGCGCGGCGCGCGATTGACCACCAACCAGGCGCGCCTGAGCCTCAAGCAGCGCGCACAGCAAGCCGGGCTGCCCACGCACGTGCATCCGCACATGCTGCGCCACTCGTTTGCCACCCATGTGCTCCAGTCCAGCGGCGATCTGCGCGCAGTGCAAGAGCTGCTCGGCCACGCCAACATCAGCGCCACGCAGGTCTACACCAAGCTCGACTTCGGCCACCTCAGCAAGGTGTACGACGCCGCGCATCCCCGAGCCAAGAAGCAGGGCCCGGCCTAGCCCGGGCAACACCATGAAAACCATCCGACTGCGTGACGGCAAGGAACGCTCGCTCATCAAGCGCCACCCGTGGGTCTTCGAGGGCAGCATCGCCAGCGGCCGTGCCGATCCGGGCGAGACGGTGCGTGTCGAGTCGGCCGCCGGCGAATTTCTGGCCTGGGGCGCGTACAGCCCGACGTCGTCGATCCGCGTGCGCGCCTGGAGCTTCGACGCCGCCGAGCGCATCGACGCGGCCTTCTTCGAGCGGCGCATCGCGCGGGCGGTGGCGGTGCGCGCGCGCTTGCCCATCGAGAGCGACGCCGTGCGGCTGGTTCACGGCGAGGCCGACGGCCTGCCCGGACTGGTGGTTGACCGCTACGGCGACACCCTCAGCGCGCAATTCACGGCCACCGGCGTCGAGCGCTGGAAGCCGGTGATCGCCGACGCGCTGCTCAAGGCCACCGGCTTGCAGCGCCTGTACGAGCGCAGCGACGCCAGCGTGCGCGAACTCGAGGGCCTGCCATCCGTCACCGGCTGGCTGCGCCTGCCGCCCGGCGCCCCTGAGCACACCGAAGTCACCATCCACGAGCACGGCTGGAAGCTCACGGTGGACGTGGCGCACGGCCACAAGACCGGCTACTACCTCGACCAGCGCGACAGCCGGCGGCTGTTTGCCGAGTGCGTGCGGCACTTCGGCGCGCAGCGCGTGCTCAACTGCTACAGCTACACCGGCGGCTTCAGTGTGGCCGCGCTGGCCGGCGGGGCGGCCGAGGTGACCAGCGTCGATTCATCGGGCCCGGCGCTCGAGCGCGCGAGCGCCCACGTGGCGCTCAACGGCTTCGATGCACAGCGCCACAGCGTGATCGATGCCGACGTCAACGCCACGCTGCGCGGCTTTGTCGAGCAGGGCCGGCGCTTCGATGCCATCGTGCTCGACCCGCCCAAGTTCGCCTCGACCGTCGGCCAGGCCGAGCGCGCCGCGCGCGCCTACAAGGACATCAACCGGCTCGCGTTCATGCTGCTCGAGCCGGGCGGCCTGTTGTTCACGTTCTCGTGCTCGGGCGGCGTGAGCGCCGACCTGTTCCACAAGATCGTCGCCGGCGCCGGGCTCGATGCCGGCATCGACGGCCAGATCCACGCGCGCACCGGTGCGGCGCCCGACCACCCGATGACGATCACCTTCCCCGAGGGGGAATACCTCAAGGGGTTGGTGGTCGTGAAGCAGCGCTGATCTGGCCAGCCGCCTTGACGTTCGTCGTCGGGCGCGGCCGGGTGCCTGCGTAACATCGCTTCGAATCGATTTCCTCAGGAGACTGCCATGTGCGGCATCGTCGGCGCGGTCAGCACGCGCAACATCGTTCCGGTGCTGATCGAAGGCTTGAAGCGGCTCGAGTACCGCGGCTATGACTCGTGCGGCGTGGCGGTGCACCAGCACGGCGGCTTGCTGCGCGCGCGCAGCACCGAGCGCGTGGCCGAGCTCGAGCGCAACGTGGCCGATGACGGCATCGCCAGCGGCACCGGCATCGCCCACACCCGCTGGGCCACGCACGGGGTGCCGGCGGTGCACAACGCGCATCCGCACTTCTCGGGCGACCGCGTGGCGCTGGTGCACAACGGCATCATCGAAAACCACGACGAGCTGCGCGCCGAGCTGCGTGCCCAGGGCTACGTGTTCGCCAGCCAGACCGACACCGAGGTCATCGCCCACCTGATCGACCGCCTGTACGAGGGCGACCTGCTCACCGCCGTGCAGCGCGCGCTGCCGCGATTGCGTGGCGCCTATGCGATCGCGGTGTTTTGCCGTGACGAGCCGCACCGCGTGATCGGCGCGCGCGAGGGCTCGCCGCTGATCCTGGGCATCGGCACCGGCGAGCGCGCCGGCGACCACTACCTGGCCAGCGATGCCATGGCGCTGGCCGGCGTGACCGACCAGATCGTCTACCTCGAAGAAGGCGACGTGGTCGACTTGCAGCTCACCGGCATGCGCATCAGCGCGCGCCGTGGCCAGGGCTTTGAGCCGGTGGCGCGCGAGGTGCGCACGGTGCACGCGCACACCGGCGCGGCCGAACTCGGGCCGTATCGCCACCACATGCAAAAAGAGATCTTCGAGCAGCCCAAAGCGATTGCCGACACGCTCGATGCGGTCGATGGCATCTCGCCTGCGCTGTTCGGCGAAGCGGCCGCCGAGGTGTTCAAGCAGGTCGACTCGGTGCTGATTCTGGCTTGTGGCACCAGCTACTACGCCGGCTCGGTGGCCAAGTACTGGCTCGAGAGCATCGCCAAGATCCCGACCTCGGTCGAAGTGGCCAGCGAATACCGCTACCGCGACAGCGTGCCCCACGCGCGCACGCTGGTCGTCACCATCACGCAAAGCGGCGAAACCGCCGACACGCTGGCCGCGCTCAAGCACGCCCGTGCTTTGGGCATGGCGCACACGCTCACCGTGTGCAACGTGGCCACCAGCGCGATGGTGCGCGAGTGCGCGCTGGCGTTCATCACGCGCGCCGGCGTCGAGATCGGCGTGGCCTCGACCAAGGCGTTCACCACCCAGCTGGTGGGCTTGTTCCTGCTGACGCTGGCGCTGGCCAAATCACGCGGTGAGCTCGGTGCCGACGCCGAAGCGCAGCACCTGCACGCGCTGCGGCACCTGCCGGTGGCCGTGCAAGGTGTGCTGGCGCTCGAGCCGCAGGTCATCGCCTGGGCCGAGGTGTTCGCGCGCAAGGAAAACGCGCTCTTCCTGGGCCGTGGCGCGCACTACCCGATCGCCCTTGAAGGCGCGCTCAAGCTCAAGGAAATCAGCTACATCCACGCCGAGGCCTACCCCGCCGGCGAGCTCAAGCACGGCCCGCTGGCGCTGGTCACCGCCGAGATGCCGGTGGTCACCGTGGCGCCCAACGACGCGCTGCTTGAAAAGCTCAAGAGCAACCTGCAAGAAGTGCGCGCCCGCGGCGGCGAGCTGTTCGTGTTTGCCGATGCCGACACGCGCATCGAATCGGGCGAGGGCCTGCACGTGATCCGCATGCCCGAGAACTACGGCGCGCTGTCGCCCATCCTGCACGTGGTGCCGCTGCAGCTGCTGGCGTATCACACCGCTTGCGCGCGAGGCACCGATGTCGACAAGCCGCGCAACCTGGCGAAGTCGGTGACGGTGGAGTAGCGGCGGCGGCAGCTGACTGTCTGGCAGACTCCGCCGCGCCGAACCCGGCGTTCCAAGTCACCCACACAGCCCACCACCATGACCCAAGTCCTCATCAACTTTGAACAGCCCGACTCACTGACCGACTGGACCACCGTCGATGACGTCGTGATGGGCGGCGTCTCGAGCAGTCGCGTACGCCATGACCCCGAGGGCTTTGCTGCCTTCGAAGGCACGCTCTCGCTGGAGAACAACGGCGGGTTTTGCGCCTTGCGCTCGGGAACGCTGACGCAGCGGCCGCTGGGCGCTGACAGCTTCTTGCTCGATGTGCGTGGCGACGGCAAGCGCTACAAGTTCAATGTGCGCACCGAGGGCGGCGTCGAGGGGTTGACGTATCAGGCCAGCTTCGACGCGCCGGCCGGTGCGTGGACGCAGGTGCGCTTGCGGGTGTCTGACCTGATGCCCACCTACCGCGGCCGTGAAGTGCGCGGTATGGATCCACTCGATGCCTTTCGCATCAGCCACATGAGCGTGATCATTGCCGACCGTCAGGAAGGCGCCTTCAGCCTCGCCCTGCGTTCGCTGTCCTGCGAGGCCTGAGCGCCGCGACTCAGGCGCCGTCGCTGCGCCAGCCGCCGCCGAGCGCGCGCACCAGCGCCACGGTGCCTTGCCGTTGCGCCAGTTCGATCTGGCAGGCGATGCGCTGCTGCTGGATTTCGGCGTGGCGCGCTTCCAGCACTTCGGGCCGACCGGCGAGCCCGCGGCGCTCGCGCGAACTCGACGCCTCGCGCGAGCGGGTGGCCATCGCCAGCGCCGGGGCCTGAGCCTGAGCCTGGCGCTGCGCCGACTGCAGCGCTGACAACTGGTCTTCGACTTCGCGCAGCGACGTCAGCACGCGCTCGCGGTGCACCGACATCGATTGCTCAAGATCGGCCATGGCGGCCTGCGTGGCCGCGGCGCGGCGGCCCGAGTCGAACACCGGCAAGTCCAGCAGCAAGCCCACGCCGACCATGCGCGTGGCCTGGTGCAGCAAGTCGGTCAGCCCCGAGGCCGCCACGCCACCGGCGGCGGTGAGCGTCACGCTGGGCAGCGCGCTCGATTGCGCAGCACCCACACGGGCCTGGGCGGCGCGCACCGCATGCCCGCTGGCCGCCAGATCGGGCCGGCGTGCGAGCACCTGGCTCGGTATGCCCGCCGGTACGCCGGGCAGCGCGGCCGGCCATGGCGCGGCCGCAACCGGCAGTTGCCACGACGTGGGTGCCTCACCCAGCAGCGTGGCCAGCGCATGCGTGAGTTCCTGCTGACGGCGCTCGAGCACCGCCGCGTCTGAACGGGCCGCAGCCAGATCGCGCTCCAGACCGGCCAACGGCAGCTCGGAGATCAGGCCGTGGCGCCACTGGCGCTGGGCGATCTGCAACGCTTCGGCGCGCCCGGCCACATCGTCGGCCAGCAGCGCGCGCTCGGACTCCAGCGCGCGCAGCGCGAGGTAGGTGTGAACGGTGTCGGCCTGCACCACCAGGCGCACGGCGCGCCACGTGGCTTGTGCCACCTCGGCGTCGCCGAGCGCGGCTTGGCGTGCGGGGCCATGGCGGTCGAACAGATCGAGCTCGTACGACATGCGGATGCCCACTCCCGCCCACGAGGTGTCGGACACCTGATCACCCACGCTGGTGTTCGACGGGCCGATCACGCCGCCGTGCAGCGCGGCTTGCGGACCGCGCGCGGCGTGGGCTGAGCGCACCGCAGCGCTGGCGCGCTGGAGCCGCGCGCCGGCCTGATCAACGCTTTCATTGGCCGCCATGGCGCGCACGACCAGGTCGTCGAGCACCGGGTCGGCAAAGCTTTTCCACCACTCGCCGTCGGCGGGCATGGCTGCTGCGGCAGACGGCGGCGCGGTCTGGCTGAAGGCCGGTGCCGGCGTGGCAGCCGCACGCAGCGTGGGAAGCGGCTGCGACGCGCAGCCCGCGATGAACGCCAGCGCGGCGAAGAAATGGAGTCGGCCAAGGCGCGACCGCACCGTGGCCTCGAGGGCCTGCGACGTTCGGGTCCGACGGAACCGGTGTCGCAGGCGGGACTCGTTTGGCTTCACAGCATTCGAACGATGTGTTCGACTCAGATGCCCAGGCAGCGGCTCACGGGCACGGGCGGTGGCGACACCGTTTCGACGGACTCCGGGCCGCTGGACTTGCGTTTCTGGCCAGCACCGGCGCGAAGGTTGGTTTTGACTTTCATGGGTTTCTCCTGAAATAAAAGCGTGCGTCATGCACAGAGGTGACCGGCGTCATGCCGGCGTGGGGTGAGCCTGCGCGGCCCGGATTGCTCCGGATGCGCGCGTGCTCATGACCGGTTGGCTTCAGCCGGGCTCAGATGCCCAGGCAGCGGCTCACGGGTGGTGGTGCCACGACCTTGCCGGACGCGTCGAGCGACGTGCTGTCGGTCGAGCTGCTGCGTTTTTGACCGGCACCGGCGCGAAGGTTGGTTTTGACTTTCATGGGTTTCTCCTGGGTGGATGCGTGCGACGTGCACGTGGTTCGCCCGGCACCGCGCCGGTCGATTCGGGGTGGACGCTGGCTGTGGCCGGCGCGTCCGTGGTTCGGGGTTCGATGGCAAGGCTGGCGCGCGTGATGCGCACGCTCAGACCAAACACCGACTCCATCTCGGTGATCAGGTCGGGCAGCCGCGCTGCTTCGCTGGCCACCAGTCGCTGGTACAGGTCGAGGTCGGCGGCTTCCAGCGGGCGCACCGGCTGTTCGCGCCCCAGGCGCTTGTTGATGCCGGTTTGCAGCGCCTGCGCCAGCGTGATGACGGCACGCACGCGGCTCAGGTAGTCGAGCAGCACGGCGGCGATGGCGCGCACATCGCGACCCGCGCGAATGCGTGGCATGCCGAAGCTGCGCGCGATCATCGTCACCAGTCGCTCGGTCAGGCGCGGCTGCTGCGCGTCGGGCCAGGCGGCGAGCAGGCGCGGCAGCGCGTCGGCCGGGCCATAGGCGCCCAGCCCTTCCCCACAGGCGGCGTACATCTCGGCATACACCCGCTCGCGGTCGACGCGCCAGGATTCCTCGGCCAGGTAGGTGCTGTCGCGCAGCACCGCGCGGTGGCCGGCCATGCGCTCGATCCATGCGGTCACCGCCGGGGTGCGCGTCGCCTGCCAGCCGCTGGCGATGGCGGCGAGCTGCTCGTAGGCGCGCCCCATCGCCGGCCACAGCGCAAACACGGCGCCGTGGGCCTGCAGCGCGCGCAGCCCGTATTCCATCGATTCGTCGAGGCAGCTCAGCTCATGAGCCAGTGCGGCATCGAGCACGAGGTCGTCGCCCTCGGCGGCTTGTTCGCCGTCGACCAGCACGCGCAAGAACTCCTCGACCATCGCCTGCGGGCCGGCGCACACGCCGTGCTCGGAGTGGAACGAGTAGTTGCGCTCCGCGTAGGCCATCACCTCGGCCGCGGGCATGGGTGCATCGGCCGCCAGCGTGGGCTCGCCGATCGGCACGAACATCATCTGGTGCATCGTCATGCGCAGGCCGTCGGTCACGCGGAACATCGACGACAGCACCGGGTGCAAGTCACCATTGGCCACGCGATGCTTCTCACGCATCAGCGCATAGGTGGGCACCGCCAGCACCATGGTGGCCAGCCGCTCGAGGTGGCCCACCGTCCAACCGTGCTGCGCCTGCGGGAAGCGGCTCAGGTACGCAGCGCGGATCGCGCGCAGCATCGCCATCATCGGCCGCCAGTGCGCGCGCATGCTCTTGAGCGCGGTGATGTTCATCGGCCGCTGCGCCTGGTAGCGCGTGCCGCTGTAGATGCAGGCGCGCCACTGCGTGGGCACCTCGACGCGCAGCGCCTTGGGAAACACGTTCGACTCGCCCACCTGGCGGCCCTCGGCATCGAGCGCCGCGTGGGCGATGCGAAACACCGGCACCACCAGTTCCAGGTAGCCCAGCTCGAGCGGCCGGCCGGTGAGCTCTTGCATCAGCGCGCTGCCTTCGTTCCAGCTGCGCGGTTGTGCCGCAGGCGCTGGCGGCAGGGGCGATGGCCGCACGCCGGGTTCGTGCTTGATGGCTTCGGCGTCGGCCTCGTCGGCGCGCATCAGCACGCCTTCGTCGAGCAGGGCATCGAGCAGTCCGCGCACCCGAGGCCAGTCGCAGCCGTCGGCCCAGCCCAGCGCGTCGGCGGCCTTGAAGCGCGACTGCGTGACCAGCCGCTCGCCGAAGGCAAACAGCTCGGGTTCGTCGAACGAGATTTCCTTGTCGGCGATGTACAGCCGCAGCTCGCGGATGCCTTCGTCGCTGGTCGCGTACTGCGCCACGGCCTGCCGCTGCAAGGGCAGCACCAGCTCGTCGTGCATCGACAAACCGGCGTGCGCCGCGGCGTGCATCGGGCAGCGTGCGGCGTGTGATTCGGTGGTGATGTCGGCAGTGGCGTTCACTTGGAATTCCCGGCGAATGTGTGGCGGTCGGGGTTCTTCAGCGCAAACGCTGTGCCAAGTCCGGCGCGCTCTTCACGAGCCGCCGCGCCGCGACTCGATTTACCTCGACAGACCCCCGAAAACGCCCCGCGGCGGCGTTTCCATCGCTTACAAGTCGGGCCTGCGGGAGTGGGGGATTTCGCCCAAACGGGTGGGCCAAATTCCCCAAATCTCCCGAGTCGGGACCCGGGCGCTGCATGGCCTTGCAGTGAGAAACCGGCGGCGCTGCCAGCGGCATGGAAGTTGCGCTTGAGGGCCTACCTCAGCCCCGATCGACTGGACCGTCTTGCCTGCTCAGTTTTTCCGAACGACACGTTGCCTGTCCGCCGACAGCGCCCGCAGCACGTGGCTGGCGTGGTCCGTGGCGGCCGTCTTGCTGGGCATCTGGCTGGCGTGGTTCCTGGGCGGTGAGGTCACCGTGTATGAGGTCTCGCGCAAGGCCCGCATCGAAGCGCGTGAGCAGGCTCATGCCGTGGCTGCCCCGGCCGCCCGGCTGGTGCGCGCGCGCCGCGTGGTCACCGGCCAGAGCGTCTACGCCGGCGAGGTGCTCGTTGAGCTCGATGACGCCGTCGAGCAAGCCCGCATCGCCGAGGCCGCCGTCCGCTTGATGGCGGTCGCGCCGCGCCTCGAAGGTTTGCAGCGCGAAGCCGCCACTCGCCGCGAAGGCCTGCTGCGCGCTCAGACCGGCGCCGAGGCGGCGCTCAACGCGGCGCGCGAGCGGGTGGCTCAAAACACGAGCGCACGCGACTTCGCCCGGCTGCAGGCTCAGCGACTGAGCGAGGAGGCTCAGCTCGGTGGCATTGCCGCGGCCGACGCGCAGCGCGCGCAATCAGAGAGCCGCGCGCTCGATGCCGCGCACAACGCGCTGGTGGCCGAGCTCGTGCGGCTGCAGGCCGATGCGGCCAACCAGTCGCTGCAGCAGCGCGCACAGATCGACGCGCTGGAGCGCCAGGCCGGCGAACTCGACGCCGAGGCGAACACGCAGCGCACCGTGCTCGATGGCCTGCGCGAGGCCGCCGAGCGGCTCAAGGTGCGCGCGCCGGTGGCCGGGCGGGTGGCCGACATCGCGATGCTGAGCGCTGGCAGCCATGTGGTCGAGGGCCAACCGCTCGCCACCATCGTGCCGCCGGGTACGCTGGTGGTGGTGGCCGAGTTCGACCCCGTCAGCGCGCTCGGTCGGCTGCGCGCCGGGCAGGACGGGCGGCTGCGGCTTCAAGGGTTCCCGTGGGCGCAGTACGGCAGCGTTGAAGGGCACATCACCCGCGTCGCAGGCGACTGGCGCGAAGGCGGGCTGCGCGCCGAGTTCGAGCTTGGCGGCGGCGCGACCCCCGGCGTCACGCTGCAGCACGGGCTGGTGGGCACTGTCGAAGTCGCCGTCGAGCGGGTGTCGCCGGCCGTGCTGATCCTGCGCGCCACCGGTTCGTGGCTGGTACCGCGTTGACATGAGCGGCGCGATCAAGCGGCCCGCGGCCGCCCGGCTGCGCTGGCTCGCGCCCGAGGTGGTTCAGACCTCGGCGATGGACTGCGGGCCGGCCGCGCTGGCCTGCGTGCTCGGCGGCTTCGGCATCCGCGCGAGCTACGGCCGCTTGCGCGAGGCCTGCCAGACCGACGTCGATGGCACCTCCATCGACACGCTCGAGGTGGTGGCCGCGCAACTGGGCCTGCACGCCGAACAGGTCATGGTGCCGCTCGACCACCTGCTGCGCTTCGGGGCCGAAGTGCTGCCCGCCATCGTGGTGCTGCGCCAGGGCGACGGCGGCACGCACTTCGTGGTGGTGTGGCGCCGCGTGGGCCGCTGGTTGCAGGTGATGGACCCGGCGCAAGGCCGCCGCTGGGTGCGCCTCGATCGCTTCGAGCAGGATCTGTTCTTGCACCGCCTGAGCGTGCCCGCCGCGCAGTGGCGCGAGTGGGCCGAGAGCGATGAATTCCAGCGCCCGCTGCGTGCGCGTCTGGCGGCCCTGGGCGCCGATGCCCTCACGGTGCAGCGCTGGATCGACCGTGCGCTGGCCTACCCGGGCTGGTTCGGCCTGGGCGCGCTGGACGCGGCGACGCGGCTGGTGCTCGGCCTGGTCGATGCGGGCGGGCTGGACCGTGGCGCGGCGGCCGCGCGGGTGCTCGATGCGCTGGTGGACGACACCATCCGCCAGCCCGACGACATCTACACGCTGATCCCGCCCGATCACTGGTCGGTCGCGCCCGATCCCGCACCGCCCGATCGCACGCAGCAGCACCTGCTGCTGCACGGCGCCGTGGCGCTGCGGCTGTCGGCGCAGGCTGCATCCGATCCTCCGCTCGACGACGTCCCGGCGCTGTCTTTGGAACTGCAGGCCACGCTGGCCGAGCGCTCGCCCCGGCCGCTGGCCGCGCTGTGGGACATGCTGCGCGCCGATGGCCTGCTGGCACCGCTGGTGCTGTGCGGCGCGGCCTTGCTGGCCACCGGCGCGCTGGTGGTCGAAGCGCTGCTGTTCAAGGGGCTGATCGATGCGGCGGCGCCCTTGCAGCCGGGGCTGCAGCGCCTCGGGGCGGCCGCCGCGGTGATCGGCTTCTTGCTGGTGCTGTTTGCCGTCGAGCTGCCGATCGTGCGCGAAACGCTGCGCCTGGGCCGTCACCTCGATGCGCGCTTGCGCGTGGCGTTGCTCGACAAGCTGCCGCGGCTGGGCGACCGCTATTTCCAGAGCCGCCCGGTGTCCGACATGGCCGAGCGCGGCCACGCCATCAGCGCCACCCGGCAGGTGCCCACGCTGGGCTTGCAGGTGGTGCAAACGCTGGGCGATCTGGCCTTCACGCTGGTGGGCATCGCGCTGCTCGACGCGGCCAGCGTGCCGTGGGCCGTGGGCGTGGCCGCACTGGCCATCGGCGTGCCGCTGGCGCTGCAACCGCTGCTCAACGAGCGCGACCTGCGCGTGCGCACGCAGGCTGCCGCGCTGGCGGGTTTTCACCTCGATGCGCTGCTCGGTCTGGTGCCCATCCGCACCCACCGCGCGGCACCCGCGGTGCGCCGCCAGCACGAAGGCCTGCTGGTGGCCTGGGTGCGTTCGAGCCGCGGGCTGATCGGCTTGTCGCTGGCCACCTCGGGGCTGCAGTCGCTGGTCGGTCTGGGCCTGACCACCGGTTTGCTGTTGCTGCATTTCAGTCGGGTCGGTGGCGTGAGCGGTGGCGATCTGCTGCTCGTGTACTGGGCGCTCAAGCTGCCTCGCACCGGTGGGCGGCTGGCCGATCTGGCGCACCGCTATCCCGCGCAGCGCAATGTGATGCTGCGTCTGGCCGAGCCGCTGGCCGCGCCCGAGGCGGCGCCAGTGGAGGTCGGGCCGGCGGTCAACGTGCCGCGCGCCGAGCTGGCAGTGCGCCGGGCTGCGGGCTGCGCGGCGATCCGCATCGAGCACGGCCGGGTGCTGGCCGCCGGCCACACCGTGCTCGACGACATCCACCTCACGGTGGCGGCGGGCGAGCAGGTCGCCATCGTGGGGCTGTCGGGTGCGGGCAAGTCGTCACTGCTGGGCTTGCTGCTGGGCTGGCACCGGCTGTCCGAGGGGCACCTGAGCGTCGACGGCCAGCCGCTCGACGAGGCGCGCCTGCCCGCGCTGCGCCGCCAGACCGCCTGGGTCGATCCGGCGGTCCAGCTTTGGAACGCCTCGCTGCTCGACAACCTGACCTACGCCAGCGGCGATGAAGCGCTCGAGCGGCTGTCCGGCGCGCTCGACGCGGCGCGCCTGCGCGGCTTGCTGCAGCACCTGCCGCAAGGCCTGCAGACGCCGCTCGGCGAAGGCGGCGCACGCGTGTCTGGCGGCGAAGGCCAGCGCGTGCGGCTGGCACGTGCGCTGCTGCAAGACGACGTGCGGCTGGTGCTGCTCGACGAGCCGTTTCGCGGGCTCGACCGCACGCAGCGCTGCGCCTTGCTCGCCGAAGCGCGCACCTGGTGGCGCGGCAAGACGATGCTGTGCGTGACGCACGACGTGTCCCATACGCTGGGCTTCGACCGGGTGCTGGTGGTCGAGGACGGCCGCATCGTCGAAGACGGCTCACCCAATGCGCTGGCCGCGGGCCCGTCGCGCTACCGCGCACTGCTCGACGCCGAGCAGCGCGTGCGCACCGGGCTGTGGAGCGATCCGTCCTGGCGGCGGCTGCGCCTGGCTGACGGGCACCTGGAGGCCACGTCATGACGGCCGACGAGGTGGAACTCGAAATCTGCCTGTGGCCCGCCGAGCGTGCCGCCGAGGCGCTGCAAACGCTGGCCCGGCATGCCGGGCTGGACTGGCATGGCGGCGACGAGACGGCGGTGCCCTCGGCCCAGGTCGGCGTCGAACGCGGCGCGCTGGGCGAGTGGATCGAATGGGCCGCAGCGCGCGCCGGCATCGAAGCCGAGCCGGTGGAGTCGGCCGTGCCCGCGGTGGCCGATCTGTTGCGCCACGCCGCGCCCGCGCTGCTGGCGTTGCCGCGGCGCGGTGGCATCGACCTGGTGCTGCTGGTGGGTGTGCGCGGTCAACGCGTCACGCTGATCGACACCGACGGGCGCGCTCGCCGCTGTCAGGTTTCCGCGCTGCGCGCCGCGCTGTGCCGGCCGCTCGAAGCGCCGCTGGCGCGCGAGATCGACCCGCTGCTCGAGCGGGCCGGTGTCGCCCCGCAGCGGCGCGATCGGGCACGCCAGGCCATGCAGCGCGCGCGCCTGACAGCCGAGCGCATCGAGGTCGGCTGGCTGCTGCGTGCGTCGGCCAGTGCGCCGATGCGAGAGCAGTTCCTGCAGCAGCGCTTCCCGGCGCAGCTGCTGATGCTGGCCGGTGTGCTGCTGGCCACCGTGGGACTGGAGATCGCCGGCTGGCGGCTGATTGGCGCCGGCGTGCTCGACGGGCGGCTGGACTTTGGCTGGCTGCTCGCCTGGGCGCTGCTGATGCTCAGCACCGTGCCGCTGCACACGCTGGCCGAGGGCATCGAGTCGCACCTGACGCTGCGCGCGAGCACGCTGTTCAAGCAGCGGCTGCTCAACGGCACGCTGGCGCTCGACGCGGCCGAGGTGCGCCAGCGCGGCGCCGGGCAGTGGCTGGGCACGGTGATGGAAGCGCAGGCGCTCGAGAGCCTGCTGCTCAACGGCGGGCTGAGCGGCCTGGCCGCGGTGGTCGAGTTGGTCGTGGCCGGCTGGGTGCTGTCAGCGGGTGCCGGCGGCATGGCGCATGCGGGCGCGCTGGCGGTCTGGCTGGGGTTCGCGGTGGTGCTCGGCGTGTGGCAGTTGCGGCGCCAGCGGGTGTGGACCCGCCAGCGTCTGGCGATGACCCACAACCTCGTCGAGCGCATGGTCGGCCACCGCACGACCCTGGCCCAAGAGCCCGCCGCACGCCGTGACGCTCGCGACGACCAGCGGCTGATGGATTACCTCGCCGCCAGCCAGACCATGGACCGCGGTGGCGCGTGGCAGGCCGCGCTGGTACCCGGCGGCTGGATGCTGCTCGGGCTGCTGATGCTGGTGCCGTCGTATGTGGCCGGTCAGGCCACGCCGGGCGCGCTGGCGGTCGGCCTCGGCGGCGTGCTGCTGGCGCAGCGCGGTCTGGGCGGCCTGTCGGGCGCCATGGCGGCGCTGGGCGGTGCGGCCATCGCGTGGCGTGAGGCCGCGGTGTTGTTTGCCGCGCCCAGCCAGGCCACCCCGGGCCAGCACGCCGCCGTCATGCCGCCGCGTGCGCCGCAGGGCGAGGTGGCGGCACGCGCGGGCGATGCCGCGCCGGTCATCGACGCCAGCGGGCTGGTGTTTCGCCACAGCCCGCAAGGCGAGCCGGTGCTGCGCGGGGTCGATCTGGTGCTGCGGCGCGGCGAGCGGGTGCTGCTCGAAGGCGCCTCGGGCGCGGGCAAGTCCACGCTGGCCGCGCTGCTGTCCGGCTTGAACACGCCCGACGCCGGTTTGCTGCTGCTGCGCGGCCTCGACCGCGCGAGCTGGGGCGAGCGCTGGCAGCGCTGGGCCACCGAGGCGCCGCAGTTCCACGAGAACCACGTCTTCGGCGGCTCGCTCGCCTTCAACTTGCTGATGGGCCGCGAGTGGCCGCCATCAGCCACTGACTTGCAGCAAGCCGCCGCCGTGTGCGAGGAGCTGGGCCTGGGCGAGTTGCTGCAGCGCATGCCCGCGGGCTTGCAGCAGCAGGTCGGAGAAACCGGCTGGCAGCTTTCGCATGGCGAGCGCAGCCGGGTGTTTCTGGCGCGTGCGCTGCTGCAGCAGGCCGACCTGACCATCCTCGACGAGAGCTTTGCGGCGCTCGACCCGCAAACGCTCGAGCGCTGCCTGCAGTGCGTGTTCGAGCGCACCTCGACGCTGATGGTGATCGCTCACCCGTAGCGCGGCCGGGCGAGTCGCCGGCCGCTGGCGTCAGCGCTTGGCGGTGGGTGCCGGCAGGTCGGTGGGGCACCCCGTCGACTTGATGCGGTGGTAGGTCAGGTTGTCCTCGGCCGAGCGCAGCACCACCTTCTTGCCCTGAATGCTGATGATGGCGTCCTTCAGCCGGTTGCCTTCGGGGTACTCGTTGAACAGCGCACCCTCCCAGACGTACCACTTTGAAATGGTGGAACTCGCCAGCTTGTGGCAGGCCTTGTCCTCGTACTCGTAGTACAGGTAAGTGCCGTCGGCGTTGTAGACCTCGCGGCTGGGTATGCCCTCGTAGTCGGCGCTGTCGGGCGGGTTGATCCAGGTGCCCACCATCTTGGCGGCGAGGACCTCGTCGGCCGACTTGGGCGGCGGCTTGGCCTGGGCGGTGGTGGCGAGTGCGCACGCGACGGCGACGGCCGTCATCCATTTTGCTGACACGAGAAATCCTCCTGAGGCGGGGCGATGGGTCGGGTGTGCCGATTGCCGCAGCCGCGCTCGTGGGAGGTGGTGATGCCAGCAAGAGGTTGGGAATGACCTTACCCCGAACGGCTGATTCAGGCATCCGTCTTTTCCCAATCCGGCCCGACTTGAGGGGTCTTGTCGTCGAACGGGCTTCAGCGCGCGTTGAAGGTGGGCAGCCAGTGCCGCTCACCCCGTGGGGCGCGGTCTGGCGGTGAGCCTGACCGGGCCCGTGTTCCACCCACCGTGATACCGAAACCGATGCTGCAAACCTTCAAAAACCTGTTCGACACCGTGTTCGCTCCGGCCGCCGGTGGCCCTGCCCACTGCGAGGAGCACACGCTGCAGCTGGCCACCGCCGTGCTGCTGGTCGAGGTGATGCGCGCTGATGTCGAGATCGACCCCGCCGAGCGCGCCGAGGTGCTCTCGGCGCTGCGCGACAAGTTCAAGCTGTCCGATGACGAGGCGGCGCAGCTGGTCGAGCTGGCCCACCAGACGTCTTTGGCGTCGAGCGACTTCTTCCAGTTCACCTCGAAGATCAACGAGGCGTTCGACATGGAAGACAAGATCCGCATGGTCGAGCACCTGTGGCGCGTGGCCTATGCCGACGGCGTGCTCACCGCGCACGAAAACCACCTCATGCGCCGCGTCAGCGACCTGCTGCACGTGCCGCACGGCGCCTACATCAGCGCCAAGATGCGCGCCAAGCAGGCGCTGCGCGCCGAGTGATGCGTCGAACGTCGCCGGCTTGATCCGCATCAACCCGGCCGGGCGGCCCAGGCTCTAGGCTGTCCCATTTCGATTGACGCATCCATGATGACGCTTTCCTCACCGGGCATCGGGCTGGCATTGTCCGCCGTCACCGCCCCGACGTTTCCCCACCGCAAGTTGATTCGGGCCTGGCTGGTGCCCATCGCCACGCGCAACACGCCGTATGCGCTGTGGCTCACGGCGATCGACCTCGCGCTGTACGCGCTGACCATGGGCACCGCGATCTTTGCCAGCAACGCGCTGGTCCAGCTGCTCGCGGCACTGGCCTGCGGCTTTGTCATCGGGCGGCTGTTTGTGCTGGGCCACGATGCGTGCCACCAGAGCTTCACGCCGCACCGCCGCCTCAACCGCTGGCTGGGCCGGCTGGTGTTTTTGCCGTCGCTCACGCCTTACAGCCTGTGGGAAGTCGGGCACAACGTCGTTCACCACGGCTACACCAACCTCAAGGGCTTCGACTTTGTCTGGGAGCCGCTCTCGCTGGAGGAATACCAGGCGCTGCCTGCGTGGCGCCAGGTGCTCGAGCGCATTTACCGCAGCGGCTGGGCGCCGTGGCTGTATTACCTGATCGAGGTCTGGTGGACGCGCATGTTCTTTCCGAACCGGCGAGCCATGCCGACGCGGCGCAGCGTGTTCCTGTGGGACTGTGCGCTGGTGAGCGTGGCTGCCCTCGTGTGGAGCGGCGGGTTGATCGCTGCGGCCGCGGCCACCGGTCAATCGGTGTGGTGGCTGCTGACGGTGGGCTTCGTCGTGCCGTTCGTGTTCTGGAACGGGATGATCGGCTTCGTGGTCTACGCGCACCACACCCACACCGACATCGCCTGGTACGAAGAGAAGGCCGACTGGTCGGCCGCGCACCCGTTCGTGTCGACCACGGTGCACCTGACCTTCCGCTCGTTCATGGGCACCGCGTTGCACCACATCATGGTTCACACGGCCCACCACGTGGACATGAGCGTGCCGCTGTACCGGCTCAAGGCCGCGCAGGCGCTGCTTGAAGAACGCCTGCCCGGCAGCATCGTCGTGCAGCGGTTTTCCTGGGCCTGGTACGTCGACACCGCCCGGCGCTGCAAGCTCTATGACTTCAAGCTGCGCCGCTGGACCGATTTCGCCGGACGCCCGACCAGCGAGCCGCGCACGGTCTGAGCGCGTCCACAGCCAGGCGCGCGCCGCGCGGGGCGGGTTTGCCCTGTGTGGCGCATGGGTGCGCGGTTAGAGTCGGTTTCCCTTTGCCGACCCGCCTCGATGCCTTCATCTCCTGACCTGCCCGTGGCGACCCCGTTGCCCGCCACGCCCGCTGCCGCGGCCCCCCAACGCATCAACCTGCCCAACCCGCGCCATGCGCAGCGGTTGCCGCAGCACATCGGCAAGGCCCAGTTCGAGCGTGTGCGACAGGCGGCCTACCGGCTGCCGCAGGTGGTCAAGCCGGGCGACTTCATCGCCGAGCGCAGCACCGGTTTCGAAGAACACCTCGACCGGCTGGGCTACGTGCTGCTGCAAAAGGCGGTGTCGGGTGCGCGGCCGAGCCGCTGGATCGCGCCCGATCTGTTCGACGTGGCGCTGGCGCACATCGATGTGGTCGGCGACGGCCCAGCGGTGCGCCCGCTCATGCTCGAGCGCACCGCTACGCTCGAGGCGCACGGCGTGTCGCGCCATGCCGGCGTGTGGACGCGCCTCATCAGCCACGGCCTGACGCTGTCGGAGCCGGGCTGGCGCGTGCCGGTACTGTTCCATGTGCCGGTGGATGCGCAGCCGGTGTGGGACTTTTACCGAACCGGGGATGTCGCCGCGCTGGGCGCCGCGCTGGGTTC
The DNA here is from genome assembly GCA_947452135.1 of Burkholderiales bacterium. Lineage (GTDB taxonomy): Bacteria > Pseudomonadota > Gammaproteobacteria > Burkholderiales > Burkholderiaceae_C > PBB1. The sequence continues at coordinate 469 of CANGBT010000022.1, read as the reverse complement.
ACCGCTGCCGTATCCGCAGGCCGCCGAGCTGGTCGCGCACCTCGAGTTGATGCTCGAGCGCAGCCGCGCGCACAACCCGCGCCACCTCGAGTCGCTGCTGCCGCGCTTGCAGTCCGAGTGCGCCACGCCGCAGGCGCTGCCTGAGCTCAAGGCCTCGCTCACCCGCGCACAAGAGCGCTGGGAGCACCGTGTCACCGAACTCGACACCATCGAGGGCCTCAACACCGAGCTGGCCTTTCAGGGCTACCCCGACACCTTCGACAAGGCGCGCCGCCTGCAGCGCAGCGTCACGCTCTATGTGGGCCCGCCCAACAGCGGCAAGACGCACGCCGCCTTCGAGCGCCTCGCGCAGGCGCACAACGGCGCCTACCTCGCGCCGCTGCGGCTGCTCGCGCTCGAAGGGCGCGACCGGCTGGTCGGGCGCGGCGTGCCGTGCTCTTTGCTGACCGGCGAAGAAAACGTGCCCGCG
>CANGBT010000021.1 GCA_947452135.1 Burkholderiales bacterium | reverse complement strand
GGTCGGTCACTACAATCGACCGGGACGGGCCTCCCCGCATGGAAGCGCGGCCAACCGGGTCAGGTCGGGAACGAAGCAGCCCCAACCGTTGCGACCAGTGCCGGGGTCAGGCTCGTCACCCTCGTCAAGTCAAGTGGCTTGCCTGAAGGCCATCACCGCCTGATTGCGCAGTGTGCGCAGCAAGGCCAGTTCCTTCTCCCCGAGTTCGATACCGCCCGCGGCCGCCTGATCGGCATAGATCAGCGCAAAGGGCGCGCCCTTGAGCATCAGCGGCAGCAGCAGGAACGACGGGGCGTTGAGGGTGCTGCGATACCAGGCGGGCAAGCGCGAGACCATTTGCGAGGTGGTCGCGTCGCGGATCAGTGTATCGGCGCCCTGCATGCAGACCACCGCAAACAAGTCGGTGCTTTCCTTCAGGTCAATCTTGAAAGCCGCAGTGGCTGAATTGACGTCAGCACCGAGTCCGAACCGTCCTGTCAGTCGCTCGATCTTGGGGTCCCGCAGGCAGAAAACCACCCGCTGGAAACGAAGGGCGCGGAACATGGTCTCGAGGATCATGCGCAGCAACTCGTTGAGCTTGAAGTTATCGACCATCGAATCCGTGATGTCGTGGATGCCGGCCGCCAGGATGTCAACGGCCTGAGCGCGCGGCGCCTCCGCCGCCCCTGCGCCAGATTCGGCCTGACCGGCGGCAACCGCCTTCAGCGCGTGCGCCGCCAGCGAGTTTCCATCGACGGCGTCCGCGGTGTCGGCGGCCGAGGACAAGAGCCTGGACGCCGGCGAGTTAGCGGACACCGACAGGTTCATGGCGCGCGCCGAATCTGCCAACTTGAGGCGTGCCGCCGCAGTGGCTTCACAGATTTGGCGGGCGCTGCTGCCCAGCACCCTGGCATAGCGTTCGGCCGTGCGGTTGATGGCCTCGCTTGACGCCGCCGGGTCACAGCGCAGCAGCGTGTCGGTCAGATCGTTGGCGGCCATCGAAAGCCAGCGCAGGCGTTCGGGGAGTGTCTCGGGCGGACGCACCGGCGGCTCGCCAAGCGGTCTGCGCATGCAGCGCTGCAGGGTGTCGGGCAGCCCCCAGGACCGTGCGACACCCACGCCCAGATCTTCGAAGTCCAGACCCAGCACTTGAAGCGTTGCAGCACGCTCGGCACCCATGCGCGGGGCATCACCCGCCGCCACACCACTGCCGACCAGCACGCGGATCTGCCGCGCCTCTTCAGGAAAGTAGAACTCCGTGAGCAAGCGACCGAGGTTCTGGAACATCGAGCCGATGAAGGCTTCTTCGGCGTCCGACCCTGCGCCATACAACTCGGACGCGAGCGTGCCCGCCATCAGCGAGCGCAGGAACTCTTCCTTGAGCAGCCCCGCATGCGCTTTGTCGTGCATGTGCTCGAGCAGCATCAGGCTCAGCGCCATGTTGCGAATGCCGGCGAATCCGACCAGCGCCGCAGCCCTTGACACCGTGCTGATGGTGCCGCTCGCGCCGTGCCGAAAAGCCACGGTGTTCACCAGCCTCAACAACTTGTTGGTGAGCGCCACGTCCTTGAGGATCTCGTTGGCCAGGCTGTTGAGGTTTTCGGTTTCCGAATTGGCCACGCGCTGGATGCGGTTGACCGCATCGGACAGCGCCGGGAAATCGCTGCGGTGACGCATGCGGCGCAGCAGGAAATCCAGTGTTGAGCTGCCGTCGTCGACCACGTCGCCTGCGTCGTGAGCCGACTGCACCCAGCCCTGCAGCACCTGAGAAAACTCTTCGGCACTCGCAAAGCGCCGCGTCGGATCGCGTGCGATCGCGCGCAGCACGATGGCGCGCAAGGCATCGTCAACATCGGCACCCATGCCTGCCGGCAGAGCGATGTCCTCCTGCGTGACTCGGTAGATCGCCTGCTGCGGGTCGTCGACGGGAATGAGCGGCGTGCCTGCCAGCAGTTCAGCCATCAGCAAGCCTGTCGCGAAAATGTCCATCGACGGCGAGGCAGGCAACCCCTCGGCCGCCTCGGGCGACAGATACCCGGGGGTACCCAAGATCCGCGCGCCCGGTAAGGTGCCGTCAACCCGCCTCGCGATGCCGAAGTCAGTCACACGAGCTCGTCCATCGGCGTCGAGCAGCACGTTCGAGGGTTGAAGGTCCCGGTGCACCACGCCGGCTTTGTGAGCCGAGTCCAAGGCCGCGAGGATCCCGAGGACGGTGCTCACCACTGCCGGCACGGCGAAGGCTCCCTCGGCGAGCAGGACCTCGGCCAGCGATTGCGCCGCGTCGTACTCGCAAATCACGAAGGGCTGACCATCGTGCACGCCGACCTCGAACACCGGAACAATGTTCTCGTGGGTCAGCCGGCTGGCGTGGCGGATGTCTTGCAACCAACCCTGCAACTCATCCTCGTCGGAAAAAGCCGAGGGGTTGAAGAGTTTCACCGACACCTCTCGTTCAAGGTGCAGATCGAAACCCAGCCAGACGGTCGCCAGCGTGCCTGTGCCCAGAATTCTTCGCAGCTCGAAGCGATCCAACAACAGCATCGACGGCGCGGCCGTGGTCATCTCAACCCGGCGCCGTGGCCGGTCTCGCAGAGGGCGCAGAGTCTCCTCGTGCCGAGGATTCCAACGACTGGAGGGAAGCGCCGGTGCGCACGGCATCACGGGCGGTGGCCAAGGCTTCCTGCACGCCACGCGGCGTCAATCCGAGGCTCTTGGCATAGCGCTGAGCAGGCAAGTTGCGCACGGCCGCTGCCTTCGCTGCCGCTACCCTGGCGGCGGCTGTACCCGACGCCGCAGCGGTCGGCTCGCCACGTTCAGGCCCTTCGGTCATCGAAGCCAGCATCGCATCGACCGCCTCGTTGGCGGCGCTGGCCGTGAAGCGCAGAACGTCACTGTCGCCTTCAGGAGAACGTACCGGCCGGTCCTTGGGCAGGCAGCGAATCATGTGCAGCATTTCCTCACCCAGGCCCCAGTGGCGCGCCACGGCCGCTCCGAGCGCCTCGATGTCGATGCCCAGAACGGCAAACGAGGCCTCGGACTCACTCCAACCGGCTCGCTGCGGCGCATCTGCTTTGGCATCCGGATCGGCAGGCGGGCTTTGCATGAGGCGGCGAATCTGCTCGAGCTCATCGGGAAAGTGGTACTGGGCCAGCAGCCGTCCAAGGTTTTGCAGCACGGTCACCAGATAGACCACCTCACCGTCATATCCCGCCGGGCGCAGCGCCTGCGCCGTGTAGCCGGCCAGCCGCACACGATCTATCAGCGCCCGCAACGCCTTGGCGTGGCTGTCCGACAGCGGTCCGGGCCACTGCCGCAGCGAATTGGCAGCCCGGCGCACGCCATTGAGCCCGAGCAGGGCTATCGCCCGACGAATGGTCAACACCGGCGCTGCCGCTGCCCCTTGAGTGCCCTGGACATGCGATGAATTCACCTCGCGCAGCAACTCGAAGCTCAGCGCCATGTCCTGCAGGATCTGGTGAGAAATCTCTTCTGTGTGCTGACCATCCATACCGGCCAGCCGTTCGATGCGCGTAGTGATGCCAGGGCTGGCCGGCAACACGCCAACCGTTCGCAAGCGGTCCAGCATCAGTTCGAGCGGCCCGTCACTGCCCAGCGCCTCGGCATCCATCCAGCCTTGCAGCGCACGAAGAAAACTGCGGGCGTTCACATAGTGCTGAGTGGGTTGGCTCGACGTGCTGCGGTTTGCAATCGCACGCAGCGCCTCGGGAATGGGGTGCGGTCCGCTCCAGGGCAGCCTCAGAAAGTCTTGGCCCAGCGGCGGCAGCCGACGTACGACTTTCATGATGTCGGGCTCGTCCAGTGGAGCAACGCCGCTCAACAACCTGTGCAGCAACACACCACAAGCCAGCACATCGCGCCCCGCTGCTTCGCGATGGGCTCGCAAGGCATCGGCTTCCACCAAAGACGCACGATCGGCCCCTCTGGCTGACGGTTTCGCTACCGTGTGCTGCGCTCCTGTTGAGCCGCTGGTGGCCAAGGACATCACCTGAACCCTACCCGAGTCGCTGATCTGAAGGCTGTGCAACTGCAGGTCATGGTGAGCCGAACCTGAGTCGTGCGCGAAAGCCAGCCCTTCCAGGACCTGACAAACCCAGCCGACCACCTCAAGCGGCGAGGGATGGGGGTGCTCGGCCAGCCGCTCGCTCAATAAGACACCATGCGAGCGGTCAACCGCCGCATAAGGCCAGTGCTCCTGAACCGCCACTTCGACGGCACGCGCCAGATGGGGATGAGCCAATCGGCTTGCCTGGTGCACTTGCGCCATCCAGTCCTCCAGCGCACCGGGGTCGACCGGTTGCAGCCGCGGAAGGCTCAGCACGAGCTGCTGTTGAGTTCTCGGATCGTTGACCAACCACACCATGGTGCCCTGACTCTTGCCAAGCAGACGCAGGAGTTCAAACCTACCGAAGTGAGGTCCAGGCTGGGCCGACGGAGCGGCTGCAGGTGGGGCGGATGCCGTCATGGTTCTGGAAATTGAATGAAATTTATTGCAACCGCCACACAGTAAGTTGAAAGCCGCGAAATCACGGGCGTTTGCGGGTCAATTGATCGGGTCAACAGTCTGTGTTGCAAAGTGCACGGTGCATCTATCGACCGCGGAGGCAAAGCGCTTTCATCTTCGACAGCGTCAATCACACCGAACAAGCGAACAAGCCCTGGGCGAAATATCAGACACAACAAATGTTTGCGATGGCAGCGATAGAAAACCACTTGATTCCAGCACCGCCGCTAGGCTCTGATCGATCGATCCGATGTGTCAGAATCTTTTTCAGGCTGCCGATCATTCTTCGGGCCAGTGCGTAATGAGGATTAACGATGAGCAGCGAACTGATCAAACACATTTCTGACGCCTCTTTTGACGGCGATGTCCTTCAGTCACCGAAGCCCGTCCTGGTGGATTACTGGGCAGAGTGGTGCGGCCCTTGCAAGGCCATAGCGCCGATTTTGGACGACGTTTCGAAGGACTATGCGGACCGACTGCAGGTCGCCAAGATGAACGTTGACGAGAACCGTGACGTGCCTGCCAAGTTCGGAATTCGCGGAATTCCGACGCTGATGATTTTCAAGAATGGGCAACTGGCCGCCACCAAGGTCGGTGCGCTGACGAAGGCTCAATTGACTGCCTTCATCGACGGCAACCTATAATTACCGATCGCGGGGTTCTCCGCCCTGCCAGCTTTGAGTGAAGCGAGTCGTTCCGATCGGCTCCCTTCCTCGAAGTTTTCGTAGTCAACCCGATAGTCCGTCATTCGCGATCGGGACGCAGGCTGGAATGCACCGGCCTACGCTGCTCCCACGCAATCTTCTGCTTTCAGGGTGACCCTGTAGGTGGTAAGCCCCAACCCGCCCCCCTCCTTCCTGGTTTTGCCACATGCACCTGTCCGAACTGAAAGCGCTTCACGTTTCTGAACTCATCAAGATGGGCGAGACGCTGGAGATCGATAACGTGACACGCCTGCGCAAGCAGGAGTTGATGTTTGCGATCATGAAGAAACGGGCCAAGGCAGGAGAGCAAGTCTTCGGCGATGGCGTGCTGGAGGTGCTGCCCGATGGCTTTGGCTTCCTTCGGGCGCCGGATGCAAGCTACATGGCATCGACCGACGACATCTACCTGAGCCCCAGCCAAATTCGTCGCTTCAACCTGCACACCGGAGACGACGTTGAAGGTGAGGTGCGCGTACCCAAGGACGGGGAACGCTACTTTGCTCTGGTGAAGGTCGACAAGGTCAACGGCCTGACCCCGGAGGAGAGCAAGAACAAGATCATGTTCGAGAACCTGACTCCACTGTTTCCCAAGGAGCAGTTCAAGCTGGAACGTGACATCAAGTCAGACGAGAACATCACAGCGCGCATCGTTGACCTGATCGCACCTATCGGAAAAGGGCAGCGGGCGCTGCTGGTTTCAGCGCCCAAGAGCGGCAAGACAGTCATGATGCAGCAGTTGGCCCACGCGATCGTGGCCAACTACCCCGAGGCACACCTGATCGTGCTTTTGGTCGATGAGCGTCCTGAAGAAGTCACAGAAATGCAGCGCACGGTGCGCGGCGAGGTCATCAGTTCCACCTTCGATGAACCTGCGGCACGCCACGTTCAGGTGGCTGAAATGGTCATTGAACGCGCCAAGCGCCTCGTGGAGCTCAAAAAAGATGTGGTGATCCTGCTGGACTCGATTACCCGACTGGCGCGCGCCTACAACAACGTTCTGCCCTCAAGCGGCAAGGTGCTGACTGGCGGCGTCGATGCCAACGCCCTGCAGCGTCCGAAACGCTTCTTCGGTGCGGCACGCAACATCGAGGAAGGCGGCTCATTGACGATCATCGGTACGGCTCTGGTGGACACCGGCAGCCGCATGGACGAGGTGATCTACGAAGAGTTCAAGGGCACCGGCAACTGCGAGATTCACCTCGATCGCCGCATGGCCGAAAAACGTGTCTACCCCTCCATCTTGCTGAACAAGTCGGGAACGCGCCGCGAAGAGCTGCTGCTCAAACCAGAAATCCTCCAAAAGACCTGGATCTTGCGCAAGTTGCTCTACCCGATGGACGAAATCGAGGCGATGGAGTTCATTCTGGACAAGATGAAGTCCACCAAGACCAACCACGACTTCTTCGACATGATGCGTAGGGGAGGTTGACGTTCAGGCCGCGCACGCACTGCGTGCGGCCGGTTAGAATCACAGGCTTGGCCCAAAGCGGAAAGTGCTTCGAACGGTTCGAAGTGGCTCCCGCAACACTGCGCAGAGGTTTCCATGAAAGAAGGCATCCACCCCAACTACCGCGAAGTTTGCTTCGTGGATTTGTCCAATGGTTTCAAGTTCGTCACGCGCTCTTGCGCCCAGACGAAAGAAACCATCAAGCTTGACGACGGCCGTGAGATGCCGCTGTTCAAGTTGGAGACCACCAGCGAATCGCATCCTTTCTACACAGGCACCCAAAAGAGCATCGACTCGCTTGGTGGTCGTGTGGAGAAATTCCGCAACAAGTTCGCTCGCGTCGGCCTCAAGAAGTAATCGTCGCGACACCTTGCGTGTGGTCTCAAAAGGCAGCTTCGGCTGCCTTTGTTATTGTTGGCCTCGAATTCCTTGTTCCAGTGTGTGGCGTTGATGTCCCATAGTTTCTGCGCAAGGCAACGGCATGCGAGAAGCAGCCCGCAAACTTGCGGCGTCATTTCCACAGAAAACACAAGCCGCCGTTGAACTCACCCAATCCCGCTCTCGTTTCCCAGCGCGCCGTTCAACGACTGCCGCGCTGGGCGCTGCTGATTTTTTGTGCCGCCTACGTGTTGCCGGGTGTGTTCGGTCGAGATCCGTGGCGAAATGCTGACGTCACCGCATTCGGGTTCATGGTCAGCATGGCCGACGGTCGATCGTCGTGGTGGCTTCCGACGGTAGGCGGCGTTGCCGTCAACGTCGCCCCCCTGCCCCATTGGCTCGGCGCCGGCTTCATTCGTTTACTCGGTGACTGGATCGATCCGGCTCTGGCTGCGCGGCTTCCATTCGCGGCCTTGCTGGCGGCTGTGTTGCTTCTCACCTGGTCGGCGGCCTTCCGTTTGGCTCAGACCGAAGCAGCGCAGCCCTTGCCGTTTGCATTCGGTGGGGAAGCGGACCCAGTCGACTACGCCCGCGCAATTGCCGATGGCGCCGTGCTGGCGCTGATCGCCTCCCTGGGTCTGCTGCAACTCGGGCACGAAACCACGCCCGAACTGGCGCAACTCGCTTGCGTTGCGCTGTTCATTTACGCGCTTGCCGCGAACCCGGCTCAAGGCCTTTTGCCGAAGGCGGCCATGCTGCTGGCGTTGCCGGCACTCGCTGCCAGTGGAGCGCCAAACATCGCTGCAGGGCTCGGGTTGACGGGAATCGTGATCTTTAAAAACTCGAGCGACCCTCAGGCTCGTGCCTGTATCGCCTGGGTGATCGTGTCGGCGGGGTTGTCGCTTGTGATCAGTCTGGCGCTGGGCCACTGGTCGTGGCAGTTCGGCAACTTCCACAAGATAGACCAGGTCTTCGCTGTCGTGAGGCAATGGCTTTGGTTCCTGTGGCCAGCCTGGCCGATGGCGCTGTGGACGCTCTGGCGATGGCGCCGTCATATGACGCACCGCCACATCGCTGTGCCGTTGAGTTGTGCTGCGGTCACATCGGTGGCGAGCTTGCTGTGTGGGGGACTGGATCGGGTACTGCTGCTATCCCTGCCTGCCTGGGCCTTGCTTGCTGCTTTTGCCTTGCCCACACTCAAACGCAGCACAGCGGCTGCCATCGACTGGTTTTCGGTGTTTTTCTTCAGTGTGTGCGTCATCGGCGTATGGGTGATCTACGCCGCGGTGCAGACCGGCGTACCGGCGCGGACCGCACGAAACGTGATCAAACTGGCGCCGGGCTTCGTATCCGAGTTCTCGGCCTTATCTTTGGTCTTGGCCATCGTCGGAACCCTCGCGTGGATCTGGCTCGTTCGGTGGCGCACAGGGCGCAACCAGCACGCGCTATGGAAGAGCCTGGTGTTGCCTGCCAGCGGTGTCGCCTTGTGCTGGTTGCTGATGATGACGCTGATGCTGCCAGTGGTTGACTACGCAAGGAGTTTCCGCCCCCTCGTCAATCAGGTGGCCAAGCATGTCCCTGCGGATGAATGCATCGCAGCGCCATCGGTACCAAGAAGCTTGCAGGCGGCCCTTGAGTACTTCGGAAAGTTTCGCGTCGACGGAACCGATGGAGCCAAGAACACAGACTGCAAGTACCTGCTGCAAATCGAGGCCCGCCGAGGAAAATCCGCCGCTCCGCCCGGATGGACCCGCGTCGCACGGGAGTCACTCCCAACGGACCGAACTGACTGGACCGTCATCTACCGCAGGCAGTCGATGCCCTCATCTCGGATCCGTTGACCGATCACCGGATCAAATCACTTCGAGATTGCGCTTGCGCTCACCGGTGGCCGGCGTCCGCATGAGCCAAGTCCCTCAACTGTGACACGCGACTTGCCCCGCGCACGCGAGAGGCCGGGAACAGAAGTTTGAAGCTGGATCCACTGCCGGGTTCGCTGCGGATTTCCAACTCACCCCCATGCCGTTGCACGACATGCTTCACGATAGAGAGCCCCAGACCCGTGCCACCGGTGTCCCTGGAGCGGCTCCCGTCGACCCGATAAAAACGTTCAGTCAACCTGAGCAGATGCTCTGCCGCGATGCCGAAGCCCGTGTCCCGCACATCGAGTTCACCGGTACCGTCGCCACGGATGGACCAAAGCACCTTCACAGAGCCCCCGGCGGGCGTGTACCGCACGGCGTTGCTCACGAGATTGGAAACAGCGCTGTGCAGTTCGTGTTCTGAGCCTGCGATCGAATCACTGGGCTCATCAGCGCCAGGCGTCTCACCGCACACGATCACGTGCCGGCCGGCAGAGAGGGCTTCGGCCGCAACCCGAACCTGCAGCAGCACCTGCTGCACCGAAACCCATCGATCGGCAGGGGGTCTTGGGCTGCCTTCCAACTGCGCGAGTGTCAGAAGATCACCGACCAGAAGCTGCATGCGACGCGTCTGCTGCGCCATCAGTTCATTGACTCGAAGCCGCTCCGCCTCAGTCAACTGAACGCTGGCCATCGTTTCGATGAATCCCGACAGCACCGTCAGTGGCGTGCGAATCTCATGCGAAACATTGGCGACGAAGCTCCTGCGCATGCTGTCACTACGTTCACGCTCGGTGATGTCTTGAGACAGGACCAACTTCATGCTCTCGCCATAACGGCGGATCAACACCGAGACCGTTCCGCGCAGCCCCGGCCCGGGGAATGTGATGGCCTCTTCAAAGGCCCCTGCCTGGAGATAAGACACGAACGCCGGCTCGCGCACCAGATTGGTGACTGGCTGCATGCGGTCTCGCAGTGGGTCCAGACCGAACTGATCGGCTGCCACCGAGTTGCACCACTCGATCTGATCGTTGGCATCGAGCAGCATCACGCCGTTCGGTGACGCCTCGATAGCCGACAGGAACTGTTCCAGCCGCGTCTGCTCGTTAGCGACCTGCCGCTCCAAAGTCCGTAGCGACCGCTCCACACGGTGCCCGACCTCGCCCCAAAAGCCAACCCCACGCGGCGAAGCTTCCCCGCGCTGATACTGCAGCCAATGCATGAAGCGCCTGCCACGCAGCGCGTCTACGCACGTGTAAACCATCGCGCCGACCAACGAACCCAGCACAACGCCCGCTGTCGGTGCATGCCATATCAGCCCGACCAGACCGCCAAACGAAGCCGCCAGCAATACAGCCAGCAATGACGTCAGAAATCGTGGCAGAAGCCAATCCATCTGTGGAGGCCCGGTCGCTCAGTCCGAAAGCGCTTGTACCTGCTGGGTCAGGCGATATCCGGCACCACGCACGGTTTCTATCATTCGAGAGCATCCCACCGGGTCCAGAGCCTCGCGCAAACGCTTGACATGAACATCGACGGTGCGCTCCTCGATGAAAACATGGTCTCCCCAGACCCTGTCCAGCAGCTGCGCTCGGCTGTGCACACGTTCGGGATGAGTCATGAAAAAGTGCAGCAGCCGGAACTCGGTAGGTCCGATGCGCACGTCCCGGTCTTCTTTGGACACTCGTCGAGTGGCCGGGTCCAGCTTCAGCCCCCCCACATCAACCATCGTGTCGAGAGCCTCGGGGGCCTTGCGACGCAAGACCGCCCTGATTCTGGCCAGGAGTTCGTTGGTTGAGAACGGCTTCGTGAGGTAGTCGTCAGCTCCGGCATCGAGACCGGAAATCATGTCGCCTTCTTCTGCACGGGCCGTCAACATGATGATTGGAAGATCGCGAGTTCGAGCTTGACCACGCCACCGTTTGGCCAACACCAAGCCGGACTGTCCAGGCAACATCCAGTCCAGAACCACCAGATCCGGCAAAACACCATCGACCTGAGCTTGTGCCTCATCAGCGGTCCCCGCGATGACCACCTCATATCCAGCGTGGCGCAGATTGATGGAAATCAACTCGGCAATCGCCGACTCGTCTTCAACCACCAGAACGCGGCTCATCTTGGGCTCCTGAGTTGCTTCATCGAACCATGGTCTCGACAGCTTCGAGAGAGTTGTGTCTCACGTCAGTGCCCTTGACGATGTAGATGATCTGCTCCGCCAGATTTTTGGCATGGTCGCCAACTCGCTCAATCGCCTTGGCTACGAAGACCAGGTCAATGCTCGAGGAGATGGTTCGGGGGTCTTCCATCATGAAGGTGATGAGCTTGCGCAACAGGCCCTCAAACTCCTGATCGATCTGGTCATCCTGCTTGAGGACCTCAACGGCTTTGTCCACATCAAGCCGGGCAAAGGCATCCAGCGCCTTTCGCAACTGCGCAATCGCCAGCTCCGACTCGAACTTCAAGTCGGCCACAGGCAGACGCATGCGGCTCGATACGCCGGCACTGATCAGCCTCTGCACCGTGCGCGCGACACGGGCGGCCTCATCGCCTACCCGCTCCAGATTGGCAATGCTCTTGCTGATGGCAATCAACAAGCGCAAATCGCGCGCCGTGGGTTGCCGCCTCGCAAGGATGCTGGACAACGCACGGTCAATCTCCACCTCCATGGTGTTCACCAATTCTTCGCGAGCCAGCACTTCCGCTGCAGTCGCCTCGCTGAAATTCGTCAGTGCATAGATGGACTGTGCGACTTGAGACTCAACCAGACCGCCCATTTCCAGAACGCGGGTCGAAATCTCACTGAGTTCAGCGTCAAACTGTGTAGACAAATGTTTTTCTGACACGGCTAATGCACCCGAATTAATGAATAAAAACGACCATCAACCAAAGCGACCGGTGATGTAATCCTCGGTATCTTTCTTCTTGGGCTTCATGAATATATCAGCGGTAGGGCCAATTTCCACCAAATCACCCAGATACATGTAGGCAGTATAGTCAGAACTGCGTGCCGCCTGCTGCATGTTGTGCGTCACGATCAGCACCGTGTAATCGGATTTCAACTCGTGGATCAGCTCTTCGATCTTGCCGGTTGAAATGGGATCCAGCGCAGAGCAGGGTTCGTCCAGGAGAAGAACCTCGGGCTTGATCGCGATACCTCTGGCGATGCACAGGCGCTGCTGCTGGCCACCCGACAAGCCAGAACCGCTTTGATTCAATTTATCCTTGACCTCGGTCCACAAGGCGGCCTTCTTGAGTGCCCACTCGACACGCTCATCCATCTCGATGCGAGAGAGGTTTTCGAACAGTCGAACCCCAAATGCGATGTTGTCGTAGATCGACATCGGAAATGGTGTTGGCTTTTGAAACACCATGCCGACCCTGGCGCGAAGCAATGAAACATCCTGCCGAGAATTTATTATATTTTCACCATCGAGGATAATTTCACCCTCAGCGCGCTGATCCGGATACAACTCGAACATTCGGTTGAATGTGCGGAGCAAGGTTGACTTGCCGCAACCGGAAGGGCCGATAAAAGCAGTGACCTTCTTCTCTGGAATATCAATGTTGATGTTTTTCAGCGCATGAAATTTTCCGTAGAAAAAGTTCAAGTTCTTGACTGAAATCTTGATTTTTTCGGAGGCGGGGAGGTCGACTTTTTGGTCCATGACTGGTGATTCCTTGGATCAACTCTTGTTTCTAAAAAGAACTCTGGCCAAAATATTCAACATCAGAACGCCAGCCGTGATCAGAAAAACACCTGCCCACGCCAGCTTTTGCCAATTCTCGTAGGGGCTGAGTGCAAACTTAAATATGGTGACCGGCAGGCTCGCTGTCGGGTCACCAAGATTGGATGACCAGAACTGATTCGAGAGTGCCGTGAACAGCAAGGGCGCCGTCTCTCCGGAAATTCGAGCCACCGCCAAGAGAACACCCGTGATCACGCCAGCCCGTGCTGATTTCAGCGTGATGCTCAAGATGACCTTCCATTTCGGCGTTCCCAGCGCATACGCAGCCTCCCGGAGTGACCCCGGTATCAGCATCAACATGTTCTCGGTGGTACGAATCACCACCGGAATCACTATCAGTGCCAACGCCAAAACTCCCGCATAGGCGGAGAATGATTTCATCGGGGCAACCACGACGGAGTAGATGAACAAACCGATAACAATCGATGGTGCCGACAACAAGATATCGTTGATGAATCGGGTGGTGGCTCCAAATTTTGTTTTGTTCCCATACTCAGCCAAATAAATACCCGCGAGTACACCGATCGGCGTACCCAACAGCGTGGCGAGTGTGACCATCACCAGCGACCCGGCGATGGCATTCAACAACCCGCCGGAATCTGCCATCGGAGGCGGCGTCATTTCAGTGAAGATGGCGAGGTTGAGCCCGCCGAGACCAAGTCGAACGGTCTCGATCAGGATCCAGGTCAACCAAAAAAGGCCAAAGGCCATCGCCGCCATGGACAGAACCAAGGCAACCACGTTGACCATCTTGCGGTACTTGTGCCTCGCGACACGGGAGGCCTGCAGGGAAACAGCATCGCTCATGAGGCACTCCCTTCTCGCTTTTGCAACCGGCTGAGCAGCAGCTTCGACAACGAGAGCACCACAAAGGTGATGAAGAACAGCACGAGGCCCAGATAGATCAACGACGCCTGATGAAGCCCCGGAGCTGCCTCGGCGAACTCATTGGCCAAGGCAGATGTGATGCTGTTGGCGGCCTCGAACAGCGACAAACTGTTCAGTTGATTGAAATTGCCGATCACAAAAGTCACGGCCATCGTCTCTCCGATCGCCCTACCCAAGCCAAGCATGATCCCACCGATCACCCCGGTTTTCGTAAAGGGCAAAACCACCTTGGAAACCACCTCCCAGGTCGTCGCGCCCAGGGCGTAGGCAGATTCCTTCAGCATTCCCGGTGTGACCTCAAAGACATCTCGCATCACCGATGCAATGAAGGGAATGATCATGATCGCCAAGATCACCCCTGCGGAGAGGATGCCGATCCCGACAGGCGAGCCTGACACAAGCCCCCGCAGGAATGGAACGTCTGACAACACAGCCTGCAGCGGTTGCTGAACGTACTTGGACAAGACGGGGCTAAAAACCAGCAGCCCCCACATGCCGTAGACGATCGAAGGAACCGCAGCGAGCAGTTCCACCGCGATACCCAGCGGACGGCGTAACCAGTTGGGCGACAACTCGGTCAGGAACAGCGCGATTCCGAAACTGACGGGGACGGCGATCAACAGGGCAATGATGGAAGTCATCACCGTTCCATAGATCATCACCAACCCGCCAAACTGGTCTTGAACAGGGTCCCATTCGCTGCGCCACAGGAAAGAGACTCCGTACTTCGCGATCGCCGGCCATGCGCCGATCACCAGCGAAACGATGATGGCGGCCAGCAGCGTCAGCGTCAGCAGAGCGGCTCCATGCGCCAAACCGGAGAAAACCTTGTCGATCCAGGGCGATGTTTTTCTCATAGAGGGCGATCCGCCGGAATTTCCAAAGCGTTCGAGCTTGCTCTCAACGTATCGAGCTTCTGGCATGGTGGCAGACACATTTTCTCCGTATCAGGCAACGGCGTGCTTGCCGTTCCGGCAGTGCGGCAAGTGGAGCGAGAGGCGAAGTCCATCGCGCACTTTTCCACTTTAAGACAGCTTCGTGACCGGGCCGTGACAAGGCTCGCTCCACGTTGAAGCCCAACTGCACCAAGAACGCGCCATTGGGCTTCAATGCGGAAGTCACAGAGAACGATGGCGGCTGGGAAGATGACGCGATCAAGTCACGACGACAAACTCGGGTCAGCTTGCCTTTGCACCAGCGGTCGCCTGGACCGAATCAGCCAGCCTGCGAGCACATGAAATTGCGAGTCTTTCGTCGTCCGCCTCGACCATCACGCGAAGCACGGGCTCAGTGCCGGAAGGACGAATCAGGATTCGCCCGGAACTGCCAAGTTCCACCTCGATCGACCGCTGCGTTTGCAACAACGGTGTGTGGCAGCGCCAGTCAAAGCCAGGCTGGATTGCCACATTGATCAGCGACTGGGGAAACAGCCTCACGCTTTCCAGCTGCTCGGCGAGTGACCGGCCGCTGCGGATCACGGCCTGAAAGATCTGGAGCGCGCTGACGATGCCGTCCCCCGTCGAGTGCCGATCCAGCGCCAGAATGTGCCCTGACCCCTCCCCACCCAGTGTCCAGCCTCGCGAAAGCAGCTCCTCGAGCACATACCGATCACCGACGCGGGCACGGACGAAATCCACGCCGTCCTTGCGCAGTGCAATTTCCACGGCGAGGTTCGTCATCAGCGTGCCGACCACGCCCGCAACGGCTTGCCCTTGCGAAATGCGATCGGCCACCAACGCGTAGAGCAACTCGTCGCCGTTGAAAAGCCTCCCGGTGGCGTCGACGATTTGCAGACGATCGGCATCGCCGTCAAGCGCCACACCGTAGTGCGCTCCCGACTCCCTGACGGCTTTCACCAACGCAGTCGGATCAGTGGCGCCAACTCCGGCGTTGATGTTGTAGCCGTCGGGGCTGCAGCCTATGGACACCACTTCGGCGCCGAGCTCGTGGAATACCTCGGGTGCGACCTGGTAGGCAGCACCATGTGCAGCATCGACGACGATCTTCAAGCCACGCAGAGTGAGATCGCCAGCGAACGTGCTCTTGCAAAACTCGATGTAACGGCCACGTGCATCATCCAACCGCCGCGCCTTGCCCAAGGCAGCGGAGTCAACCCAATGGGCTGGCTGCTCCAGCATGGCCTCGACGTTCGCCTCCCATGTGTCGCTGAGCTTTTCGCCGGATGCCGAGAAGAATTTGATCCCGTTGTCGAAGAACGGGTTGTGCGATGCACTGATGACCACACCGAGGCTCAGCCTGAGCGCACGCGTCAGGTAGGCAACGCCCGGAGTGGGCAGCGGCCCCGTCAGCAACACATCGACGCCAGCGGAGGCAAAACCCGCCTCCAGCGCCGATTCGATCATGTATCCCGAGATGCGGGTGTCCTTGCCGATCAGCACTGTCGGCTTGGCCGACGAGGCCTTGAGCACCCGACCCACCGAATGCCCCAGCCGAAGCATCAGATCGGGAGTAATCGGGCTTTGGCCTACGGTACCGCGAATGCCGTCCGTCCCAAAAAGCATTCTGCTCATGTTTGGTTTATCTCAGGATGAATTGAATTTGGCAGCCAGAAAACCGGCGGCCGACAGGATTTTCAGGGCATCAACGGTTGCCGCAACATCGTGCACGCGCACGATGCTGGCGCCATTGAGCACTGACGCCAAAGCAGCTGAAAGGCTGGCAGCCAGCCTGCCATCGGTATCGCGACCGGTGATGGCACCCAGGGTGGACTTCCGGGACCACCCAGTCAGTAACGGGAACCCGAGGCAAAGCAACTCTCTTTGACGCCGCAGCAAGTCCAGGTTGTGCTCAACACTCTTGCCGAAACCGATCCCCGGGTCAAGAACGATGCGCTGTGAGCGAACACCCGCGGTCCTCAGCGCAGCAACCCGTGAGGCCAGGGCATTCGTCACCTCGACCACAACGTCGTCGTACACAGCCAACGCCTGCATGGAGGCGGGATTGCCCCGCATGTGCATCAGGCACACGCCGCAATCGGCATGCGCAGCAACAATCTCAACGGCTCCCGGGGCGCTCAACGAGTTGATGTCGTTCACGATGTCAAGGCCCATCGAGAGCGCTTCGGCCATCAGGGTCGGTTTGGTGGTGTCGAGCGAGACCGCGCAGCCCATCGTCAGGGCCGCCTCGAGTACGGGCAACACCCGGTGACGCTCAGTCTCAAGAGACACAGGCAGAGCACCAGGGCGACTCGACTCACCCCCGATATCAAGGATGTCTACGCCCTCATCGACCAACCGCCGGCAGTGCTCGATCGCCGCCTTCGTTGATGCGAAGGACCCGCCATCCGAAAACGAATCCGGCGTGACGTTGACGATCCCCATCACCTTGGGCTTGGTCAGGTCGAGTCGATGGCGTGTGGTCTGCCAAAACATGTGGCGGTGACTCGAATCAACGGCAAGTTGAAATGGAAACGGGGCCGAAGCCCCGTCATCTCGATCAGACAGCCACGCTCAGGCCACGGCCGGCGTGCTGTCCGTGGACACCGGCGCTGCCGGACCACTGGGCCGGTTGGAGGGTCCGGACCAGTCCTTCGGCGCCCGAGGAACGTCACCCTTCATGATGTCGTCGATCTGATCGCTGTCGATGGTTTCCCACTCCAGCAACGCCTTGGCAAGCGCATGCATCTTGTCTTGGTTGTCTTCAATGTGCTTGCGAGCGATCGCATACTGCTCATCAATGATGCGGCGGATCACCCCGTCTACCTTTTGCATCGTCTGCTCAGACACATTGACCTGTTTCGTCACGGAGCGGCCCAGGAAAACCTCGCCCTCGTTCTCGGCATAGACCATGGGGCCCAACTCGTCGGTCATGCCATAACGGGTGACCATGTCGCGAGCAATTTGCGTGGCTCGCTCGAAGTCGTTGCTGGCCCCCGTCGTCATCTGGTGCATGAACACCTCTTCGGCAATACGGCCCCCGAACAAGACCGAGATCGTCGAGAGCATCCGCTCCTTATCGAGGCTGTAGCGGTCGCCTTCAGGAAGTTGCATCGTCACACCCAGAGCCCGGCCACGAGGGATCACGGTGACCTTGTGAACCGGATCGGTCTTGGGCATCAATTTGGCGACCAGTGCGTGACCGGACTCGTGATACGCCGTGTTCCTGCGCTCTTCCTCCGGCATGATCATCGACTTGCGCTCGGGGCCCATCATGATCTTGTCCTTGGCCTTCTCGAAGTCGACCATTTCCACCACCCGACCGGCACGGCGCGCAGCAAACAGCGCCGCCTCATTGACCAGATTGGCGAGATCGGCACCGGAGAAACCTGGTGTGCCACGCGCCAGAATGTCTGCACGGATGTCTTGCCCCACCGGCACCTTGCGCATGTGGACGTTCAGGATTTGTTCTCGCCCGCGAACATCCGGCAAGGTCACATAGACCTGACGGTCAAAGCGGCCGGGACGCAACAACGCGGGATCCAGAATGTCTGGCCGGTTGGTGGCTGCCATCACGATGACGCCCAGATTGGTTTCGAACCCGTCCATCTCGACGAGCATCTGATTCAGAGTTTGCTCGCGCTCATCATTACCGCCGCCCAAGCCCGCGCCACGGTGGCGACCGACGGCGTCGATTTCATCCACGAAGATGATGCAAGGCGCGCTTTTCTTGGCTTGCTCAAACATGTCGCGCACGCGAGCCGCACCAACGCCGACAAACATCTCGACGAAGTCAGAGCCGGAAATGCTGAAGAACGGCACCTTCGCCTCGCCGGCAATCGCCTTGGCCAGCAAAGTCTTGCCCGTGCCCGGAGGGCCAACGAGCAGTACACCTCGCGGAATGCGTCCGCCCAGCTTCTGAAAACGCTGAGGATCCTTCAGGAAGTCGACGAGTTCCTTGACCTCTTCCTTGGCTTCGTCGCATCCCGCAACGTCTGCAAAGGTGGTGGTGTTGTTAGCTTCGTCCAGCATGCGGGCCTTGGACTTCCCAAAGCTGAACGCACCGCCCTTGCCACCGCCTTGCATCTGGCGCATGAAGTAGATCCACACGCCAATCAACAACAGCATCGGGCCCCATGAGACCAGGATGTTCATCAGCAGCGAGGGCTCTTCTCGCGGCTTGACATCGAACTTCACACCGTTGTTGATGAGGTCACCGACGAGACCACGGTCGAGATAGGTCGCCGTGCTTCGCAAGCGCTTGTCATCGTTGGTGGTAGCGATGATTTCGGTCCCCGAGGGGCCTTCCTGCAAGGTCACAGCCTTGACCCGTTTGCTGCGGACTTCTTCCAGAAAATCCGAATACCCGATCTGGCTGCCCGAGGCCGCGCTGCGATCGAACTGTTTGAACACCGTGAAAAGCACCAAGGCAATCACGAGCCAAACAGCCACCTTCGAGAACCATTGATTGTTCACCGCAGCTCCAATTGTTTATTCCGACAAACCGGCCTTCGCCTGATGACCCGGCCAAGCTGTCATATGGGTACGAGTTTATGCGACACAAGCCCCTGAGAGCCTGTAAACCATGCTGCCCCCAAGGCTCGATCGAATGAAAAAACCCATCGTTGAGCCATTCATCCGATCGAACTACCTCAGACCGACGGCAACGAGAAAAGTTTCTGACGATTTATCTCTGGAAGCCTTTGGCTTGATCGGCTTGACAGAGCGAAATCTTGACTTGAGTAGATCCACCAGTTGGCTGTAGTTACCGCTGTGGAAAACCTTGCACACCAAGGTGCCGTTTTCGACCAGGTGCCGAGTGGCGAACTCGACCGCCAGTTCAACCAGATGCTCCACCCTGGCAGAGTCAGAACTGGCGATACCAGACAAATTGGGCGCCAAGTCGGAGATCACCACATCGACAGGACGGCCCGTGACAGCCAGTTCCAGTTGCTGAAGGACTTCCTCGTCGCGGAAGTCGCCCTGAATGAAAACCACCCCCTCGATGGGCTCGAACTCAAGGATGTCTAGGGCAATGATGGTGCCATTCAGCGGCCCTAGGGCGGCGCCCACCACATCGGAGACCTTTGATGAGAGCCGGCGGCGCACATACTGACTCCAGGCGCCCGGAGCCGCGCCCAGATCAACGACCACCTGACCGGGCTTGAACAAGCCCAGCGTCTCGTCGATCTCCTTCAACTTGTAGGCGGCACGGGCGCGAAAGCCCTCTTTCTTGGCCAACTTGACGTAGGTGTCGTTCAGGTGATCAAGCAACCACGCCTTGTTGATCTTCTTGCTTTTGGATTTAACCTTCATGCTGCAACGATAATGGAGCGATGCCAGCCATTTCCCTCACTTCCCACCAGCGGAAAGAAAAGCGTTCCGAGGCTCATCACCTCGATCCTGTGGTACTCATCGGTGGTGACGGGCTCACGCCTGCCGTGATCCGCGAAACCGATGCGGCGCTCAACGCGCACGGGTTGATCAAAGTCAGGGTGTTTTCGGATGAGAGAGCCGCGCGCGAACTCATGCTGGCCGCACTGTCCGACGAGCTCAGCGCAGCGCCCATCCAGCACATAGGAAAGTTGCTGGTGCTGTGGCGGCCCATTCCGCTCAAGGAAAAGGTCGAGCGTGAAGATCGCAAACCTGGCCCGAAGGTCGTAAAGCTTCTGAAGTTCTCGAAGAGCGGCAACCACCGGCCTCAGGTCAAGAAGATCCGGGTGTTGGGCAATGAGCGACTGGCTGCGGGTGGCGAGATCAAGCGTGCCCGCAAACGCGTGGTCAGCGTGAAGCGCAAGGTTCTGGACTGAATCTCCCAGGGGCGCCGGCTGCCGCACCGGTAGACCGCCTTGGAGCCGCTTCAGGCGGCGGTCAACCGCCAGGCCAGCGCCAGCACCAAAACGGCCTTCAGCGCGAAGAGCGCAGCCGACAACCCGTGCAGCGCTCCGAAAGATAAAGCGCCCTCGCCGGCTCTGGCTGCGGCCATCATGGGGTGCAGCACAAAGTATCCCGTGATCGTGAAGAACAGGCTGCCCAGAACCAGCAGCACGTTCGCGTCAATACCCGGTGGTTGAGCGCGCCTCGCGCCCATCCGGCGCAGCAAGATCAGCAGCACGACGGCCACAGCCAAACTCGCGTGAGCCTCAATGGCAAACATCCTGGCCGCACTGCGGCCTGCGATGTCGGACGGTGCCACGGAAAACCCAGCAGGCGCGCCGATCAACCCCACGCCGATCAGAACACCGCACCAAAGTCCGGCGATGCAATTGGCGACACGTTTGAGAATCACGATGGCGCCGAATCAGCAGTAACGCACAGCCATCACCTCGTAACTCTTGACTCCGCCGGGCGCTTGCACCTCAGCAATGTCACCGACTTGCTTGCCAATCAGCGCGCGCGCGATCGGTGAGCTGATGGACACCAGGCTCAGCTTGATGTCGGCCTCATCGTCGCCCACGATCTGGTACGTCACGCTGGCACCGCTGCTCTCATCCTCCAGATCGACCGTGGACCCGAACACCACGCGGCCTTCGGCATCCAGTGTCGAGGGATCGATCACCTTGGCTGCAGCCAGCTTGCTTTCGATTTCGAGGATGCGCCCCTCGATGAAGCCTTGCTTGTCCTTCGCTGCCTCGTATTCGGCGTTCTCGGAGAGGTCGCCCTGAGCGCGGGCCTCGGCGATGGCCTGGATCACGGCGTGTCGCTCAACCGTCTTCAAACGCTGAAGCTCTTCCTTGAGTTTTTCGGCGCCGCGCTTGGTGAGGGGAATGGTCTGCATGATGAATATCCAAGACAAAAATGAAGCCGCCGCCGGAAGATCCAGCGGCGGCCGAAGGTCAAAAGCCTGAGTCGTGAAATCAGTTTAGTTCAACTCGGCGTGCAACTCCTGCAGCGGCCTAACCACCAGATCCGCCTGGTGCTTCATACCCTCAACAGCCGCCTCGCAACCGGCCATGCTGGTGTAGTAAGTCACCCGGTGGGCCAGCGCAGCTTGTCGTATGTGGCGTGAATCAGCGATCGCAGTGCGCGTCTCATCCACGGTGGTGAACACCAACTGGATCTCGCCCGCCTTGACCATGTCGACGATGTGCGGCCGGCCATCCTTGACCTTGTTGACCACCTTGACCGTCACACCGCCAGCAGCAATTGCCGCCGCAGTTCCCTTGGTCGCCACGATCTGGAAACCCAGACCCTGCAAATCACGAGCGACTTCAACCGCCCGAAGCTTGTCGCCGTTCTTGACCGTGATGCACACCGTGCCGCGGGTGGGCAAGCGCGAACCAGCACCCAACTGGCTCTTGAGCATGGCTTCGCCAAAACTGCGACCCACGCCCATCACTTCGCCGGTAGAGCGCATTTCAGGGCCAAGAATGGGATCCACACCCGGAAACTTGTTGAACGGGAACACCGCTTCCTTAACGCTGAAATAAGGAGGAACCACTTCGGCTGGAACGCGACCATTGGCGCGCTGCTGATCGGCCAGCTTGCGCCCAACCATGCAGCGTGCGGCGATCTTGGCCAGTTGCAGCCCAGTGGCCTTCGACACGAAGGGCACCGTGCGCGATGCTCGCGGGTTGACCTCGAGCACGTAGACCACCGCGCTCGCGCCCTCACCCTGGATGGCGAACTGCACGTTCATCAGGCCTTTGACCTTCAGGGCTCGGGCCATCACCATCGTCTGCCGACGCAACTCGTCTTGCAACGCGGCCGGCAGGGAATACGGCGGCAACGAGCAGGCCGAGTCACCCGAGTGGATGCCAGCCTGTTCGACGTGCTCCATGATGCCGCCGATCATCACGCCGGACGGATCGTCGCTGCCATCGGCGATGCAGTCGACATCGACCTCGATCGCATCATCAAGAAAGCGGTCCAGCAGCACCGGCGACTTTTCGCTGACCTTGACCGCCTCACGCATGTAGCGCTCGAGATCCTTGTCACCGTGCACGATTTCCATTGCACGGCCACCCAGCACATAGCTCGGACGCACCACCAGCGGATAGCCGATTTCCTGAGCCAGACGCAATGCCGATTCTTCGGTGCGCGCCGTGCGGTTGGGAGGCTGCCGCAGGCCCAGTTCGTTGAGCAGCTTCTGGAAGCGCTCGCGATCCTCGGCGATGTCGATGCTGTCTGGCGAGGTGCCGACGATCGGAACACCCGCGCGCTCCAAATCAAGCGCCAGCTTCAAAGGCGTCTGGCCGCCGTACTGGACGATCACGCCAACGGGCTTTTCCTTGGCGACGATCTCGAGCACGTCTTCGAGCGTCACCGGCTCGAAGTACAGACGGTCGGAGGTGTCGTAATCGGTCGACACGGTCTCCGGATTGCAGTTGACCATGATGGTCTCGTAGCCGTCTTCGCGCATCGCCAGCGCTGCGTGAACGCAGCAGTAGTCGAACTCGATGCCCTGGCCGATGCGGTTCGGTCCGCCGCCCAGCACCATGATCTTCTTGCGGTCGGTGGGCTCGGCCTCGCACTCTTCGTCGTAGGTCGAATAGAGGTAGGCCGTTTGCGTCGAGAACTCGGCCGCGCACGTGTCTACCCGCTTGTAGACGGGGCGCACGTTAAGCGCATGGCGACGGGCCCGTACCTCGTGCTGGTTGGTGCCCAGCAACTTGGCGATGCGCCGATCGGAGAACCCCTTGCGCTTGAGGTGCCGCAGCTCATCGGCACTCAGTGTCTCGAGCGTGCGCTCGGTCAGCGATTTCTCGACCTTGATAAGGTCTTCAATCTGCGCCAGAAACCATGGATCGATGGCTGTTTCCTCGAACACTTCGTCGAGACTCATGCCGATGCGAAATGCGTCGCCCACATAGAGGATGCGCTCCGGACCGGCCTCGCCGATTTCCTCGACGATTTCGTCGCGGTCGGTGGTGCGTTCGCTCAATCCGTCGATGCCGGTCTCGAGACCGCGCAGCGCCTTCTGGAAGCTTTCCTGGAAGGTGCGCCCCATCGCCATCACCTCGCCCACCGACTTCATTTGCGTCGTCAGATGAGAGTCGGCTGCGGGAAACTTTTCAAACGCAAAACGCGGGATCTTGGTCACCACGTAGTCGATGCTCGGCTCGAAACTCGCCGGGGTCGCGCCACCGGTGATGTCGTTGCGCAACTCGTCGAGCGTGTAGCCCACCGCCAGCTTGGCGGCGACCTTGGCAATCGGGAAGCCCGTGGCCTTCGAGGCCAGCGCAGACGATCGCGACACGCGCGGGTTCATCTCAATGACGACCATGCGGCCGTCCTGCGGGTTGATGGCGAACTGCACGTTGGAACCACCGGTGTCCACGCCGATCTCGCGCAGGATCGCGATGCTCGCGTTGCGCAGGAGCTGGTACTCCTTGTCGCTCAGGGTCTGTGCCGGAGCCACCGTGATGGAGTCGCCGGTGTGGATGCCCATCGGGTCAAGGTTTTCGATCGCGCAAACGATGATGCAGTTGTCCGCCTTGTCGCGAACCACCTCCATCTCGAACTCTTTCCAGCCGATCAGGCTTTCCTCGATCAGCAGTTCCTTGGTCGGCGAAAGGTCCAGCCCACGCTTGCAGATTTCCTCGAACTCTTCGGGGTTGTAGGCGATGCCACCGCCGGTTCCACCCAGCGTGAAACTCGGGCGGATCACCATCGGGAAACCCGGCCCGGAGATCTCGGCAGAAATCCGCTGCTGAACGGCGAGCGCCTCTTCCATCGAGTGGGCAATGCCGCTGCGCGCTGAACCCAGGCCAATGCCGGTCATCGCGTCTTTGAACTTCAGCCGGTCCTCGGCCTTTTCGATGGCCTTTTCGTTGGCGCCGATCATCTCGACGCCGTACTTGGCAAGCACGCCGTGCTTGTGCAGATCGAGCGCGCAATTGAGCGCCGTTTGACCGCCCATGGTCGGCAACACTGCATCCGGCCGCTCCTTGGCGATGATCTTTTCGACCACCTGCCAGGTGATGGGTTCGATGTAGGTCGCATCGGCCATTTCCGGGTCGGTCATGATCGTCGCAGGGTTGCTGTTGACGAGGATGACGCGATAGCCCTCTTCGCGCAGCGCCTTGCAGGCCTGTGCTCCGGAGTAATCGAATTCGCAGGCTTGCCCGATGATGATCGGGCCGGCACCAATGATCAGGATCGAGCGGAGGTCGGTGCGCTTAGGCATTTGCGCCTCCCATCGAAGCAGCGCGTGGCGCTTGCATCAGGCCAATAAACCGATCGAACAGGTAGCCGATGTCGTGCGGACCTGGCGATGCCTCGGGATGGCCCTGGAAACAGAACGCTGGGCGGTCGGTACGCGCCAGGCCTTGCAAGGTGCCGTCAAACAAACTCACGTGCGTCGGTCTCAGGTTGTTCGGCAAAGTGCTCTCGTCAACGGCAAAGCCGTGGTTCTGGCTGGTGATGCTCACCCGGCCGGTATCAAGGTCCTTGACCGGGTGATTGGCACCGTGGTGCCCGAATTTCATCTTGAAGGTCTTGGCACCCGAGGCCAGCGCCAGGATCTGGTGCCCCAGACAAATGCCGAACGTAGGGAGACCTGTCTCGATCAGGTGGCGCGTGGCTTCGATGGCATAGGTGCAAGGCTGCGGATCGCCAGGGCCATTGCTCAAGAAGACGCCGTCGGGGTGTAGCGCCAGAACATCCTGGGCCGAGGTCTGGGCGGGCACCACCGTGACCTTGCAGCCGCGGCTGGCCAACATGCGCAAGATGTTGCGCTTGACGCCAAAGTCATAGGCCACCACATGGAACTTCGCATCGACCAAGCTGCCGTAGCCCTCGCCGAGCGCCCATTCGGTCTCTGCCCAGACATGGCTGATTGGATTGCTCACCACCTTGGCCAGATCGAGACCGGCCATGCTGGGGGCCGAGCGTGCCGCACTCAGGGCCGCGTCGAAATGCGACTCGCCGATGCTTTGGCCCACACCCAATGACAGGATGCAACCGTTTTGCGCACCCGTGGTGCGAAGCAGGCGTGTCAGGCGGCGCGTGTCGATGTCGGCAATCGCCACGGTGCCCTCGCGCTGGAGGTACTGCGCCAGGGTCTCGGTCATTCGGAAATTAGACGCCCGCAGGGGAAGGTCACGGATGATCAAGCCGGCAGCATGAATCCGATCGGATTCAACGTCTTCCGGGTTGACGCCATAGCTCCCGATGTGAGGGTAGGTCAGCGTGACGATCTGGCGGCAGTAGCTCGGGTCGGTCAGGATTTCCTGGTAACCGGTCAGCGAGGTGTTGAACACCACCTCACCAACGGTTTGGCCCGGTGAGCCGATGGAAGTGCCGATGAAGCGGGAGCCGTCTGCGAGTACGAGGATTGCGGGGGGCAAGACGGGCAGCAAGGAAAACTCCGTTGATGCACCCAGTTCTGCCCCGCAGCGCGAGCTGCAAGTTCGAATCCGGTGGGAAACTGAAAGGGTTTCTCTGGGGGCGGGGGATGCTCAGATGAGTCGCTCATTGTAAGTCGAGACCGCG
>CANGBT010000020.1 GCA_947452135.1 Burkholderiales bacterium | reverse complement strand
CAAGGAGCTCGACGTCATCGCGCTCGAACCCGATCTGGAGCGGCTGGTCACCCAGGCGCTCACCTCGCCGCACGGCGCCGCACTCGACCCGGGCGTGGCCGACACGCTGGGCCGCCACGCCGCCGAATCGGCCAAGCGCCAGGAGGACCTGGGCCTGCCAGCGTGCCTGCTGGTGCCCGACATGATCCGCGCCCCGATGGCGCGCCTGCTCAAGCGTGCTGCACCGCGACTGCGCGTGCTGGCACACAGCGAAATTCCTGAAACGCATTCGATCCGCATCGGGTCGGTTATTGGAGGTACCGCATGAACGTCAAACGTTTCACCGCGCGCAGCTCGCGCGAAGCATTGGCCCTGGTTCGCCAGGCCCTGGGCGACGATGCGGTCGTGCTGTCCACCAAGCCTTCGGGCGACGGCGTCGAGGTGCTGGCGATGGCGCCGGAAAGCATGCAGCAGATCGAGCGCATGGCCACCGACAACGTGCCGCCCGCCGCTGCCGCACCGACCACGCCGGCTGCATCGAGCGCTCCGCGTTCACGCGGCTCGCTCGCCGCACGCGCTTCGGCCAGTGCCCCGCGCACACCGGCCGAGCCGCTGGCCGAGTCGTCGGTTGAAGAAGATGCCGCCCGCCTGAGCATGAGCACGCTGTCGTTCCAGGACTACGTGCGTGAGCGCATGCTCAAGCGCCGCCAGATCGCCATGCAGGCCGAGTCGGCTGCCGCACGCGCTGCCGCACCGGTGGCCGAGCCCCAGCCCGGCCCGCTGTCGATGCGCATGACCGAAACACCCGCTGCACCCGCCGCCCGCGCCGCCAAGGCCGCCGCTGCGGTGCCCAACGTGCCCGTGTTGTCGTCGCTGCACAGCGACGCGGCGGTGCTGTATGTCGATCCGCCTCCGATCGCTCTGGCCCATGAGCCGCCGGTGCTGCGCGAAGAAGTCATCAGCCGCGTGCGCGCTCCGGCGCAGCCAGGTGCAGTCGCCACCGAAGGCGTGGTCGCCCGGCGCGATCAGCAAGACATGATGAACGAGCTGCGCAGCATGAAGGGCATGATCGAAGAGCGTTTCGGCGCGCTGGCCTTCATGGAAAAACTGCAGCGCCAGCCGGCGCAGGCACGCCTGACCCAAAAGCTGCTCGACTGCGGCTACTCGCCTGCGCTGATCCGCAAGCTCGCCGACGGCATGGGCCCTGAAGTCACCGACGAGATGGCCTGGGCATCGCACGTGCTCGAGCGCAACTTGCAAAGCGCCGACCGCGAACCGGCACTCGAAGATCAGGGCGGCGTGTTCGCGCTGGTCGGTGCCACCGGTGTGGGCAAGACCACCACCACCGCCAAGCTCGCGGCCGCTTTTGCCACCCGCTACGGCGCGGCGCACCTCGGCCTGATCACGCTCGACGCCTATCGCGTCGGTGCTCACGAACAACTGCGCGCCTACGGCCGCATCCTTGGCGTGCCGGTGCACACCGCGCACGACCGCGCGTCGCTTGAAGACCTGCTCGATTTGCTGTCGGCCAAGAAGATGGTGCTCATCGACACGGCCGGCATGGCGCAGCGCGACACGCGCACCCGTGAACTGCTCGACATGCTCGGCCACAACTCGATCCACAAGCTGCTGGTGGTCAACTCGGCAGCCCAGGGCGAGACGATCGAAGACGTGCTGGTGTCGTACCGCGCCAGCGCCTGCCGCGGCGTGGTGCTGTCGAAGATGGATGAAGCGGTCAAGCTCGGCCCGGCGCTCGACGCGCTGATCCGCCACAAGCTCACCGTGCTCGGCGTGGCCAACGGCCAGCGCGTGCCCGAAGACTGGCACCGCCTGTCGTCGCATGCGCTGATCCACCGCTCGCTGCACCCCACCGTGGGCAGCGCCTACCGCATGGACTCGAGCGAAGTGAACCTGATCTTTGCTGCACCGCAGCACCAGTCGCATCCGCTGGCCAAGGGCACGCGCCTCGACACGATGGCCATGCCGGCCTGAAGACGAACACAGCCCTTGCGCGAACTTCTGTCCAACGATTCATCACCCCCGACGCCGATGACCGCGACGACACACCCCACTTCGAGACCCCTGGACCAGGCCGACGGCTTGCGACGCTTGTTCGCACACGCGCAGGTTCGCTTCGTGCCGGTGGTGTCCAACCCCCACGTGGCCTTTGGCGGCGTGATGCTCGAGCGCCTGTGCAGCGGTTTTGCCGAGCAGGGCTGCCACACGCTGGTGGTCGATGCGGCCGAGTCTTCGCCCGAACCCAACGAGATGGCCTGGGTGGACCTGTCGGCCTGTGTCGAGACACTGTCGAGCGAGGTCTCGTACCTGGCTGCACGCGGCTTGCCGCTGAGATACGTCGATGCCCGCGGCTCCACGGCCGGCATGCTCGATGCGGTGCAGCGCGCCGCCCCGACGGCCGACGTGGTGCTGGTGCACGCCTCGGCCAGCGACCTGTGCCGCTTGTTCATGCACCATGACTTGCTGTGGCGGCCGCGCCCGTTGCTGCTGGCCGATGACCACCCGCTCAGCGTGAAGCAGGCCTACGCCAGCATGAAACTGCTCACGCAGCGCGCTGGTCTGGTGGTTCACGACCTGATGCTCGCGGCGGCTCCCGAATCACCGCGTGCCGAGCGCATCGCGATCCAGATTGCCACCTGTGCCGACGACTTTCTGGGCGCCGTGCTGCGTGACTGGATCCAGGTCGATCCGGCCAGCGACGCTCGCAGCCCGTCGACGCCTGACCTGCGACGCTGGGTCCGTGAAACACTGCAACCTGCTGCCGGCCTTGCCGCCAGCGGGCATCCCGCACCGATGGAACTGCGTGCCCCCGCGTTCAACTGACTATCCGGAGCCGAACCATGTCCACGTACACCGCCAAAGGACAGCTCGACAACTCGTCGATGCTCAAGCAGTACAGCCCGCTGGTGCGCCGACTCGCCCATCAGATGATCGCCAAGCTGCCGGCCAACGTCGAGCTCGATGACCTCATCCAGGTCGGCATGATCGGACTGGCCGACGCGCTCACGCGCTTCGACGCGGCGCAGGGCGTGCAGTTCGAGACCTTCGCCACCCAGCGCATCCGCGGCGCCATGCTCGACGAGCTGCGCGGCAACGATTACCTCTCGCGCGGCACGCGCAAGCAGCAGCGCAGCATCGAGACGGCGGTGCACAAGCTCGAGCAGCGCATGGGTCGCGCGCCGGTTGAAAGCGAAATCGCGCGAGAGATGGGCATCTCGCTGCTCGAATACCAGGAACTGCTCGGCAAGGTGCGCGGCACGCAGCTCGTGTACCTCGAAGACATGTCGGGCGACGACGGCGACCAGGACTTCCTCGACCGCCATGTGGGCGACGAATCCTTCGACCCGCTGGCCCAGTTGCAGGATCACCGCATGCGCGAGGCGCTGGTGGCCGGCATCAAGGTGCTGCCCGAACGCGAGCAGTACGTGATGAGCATGTACTACGAGCACGACATGAACCTCAAGGAAATCGCCGCCGTGCTCAAGGTCACCGAGTCGCGGGTGTGCCAACTGCACAGCCAGTCGATCGCCCGTTTGCGCGTCAAGCTGCGCGAGTACTGATCGGGCGCTCGGCCCGGTTCCCCCTGTCTTGAAGTCCTGGCCCTGGCCCCTGCCGGCTCTGTTGAGCTGGTCATTGGCGTGGGCGGTGTTTGTTGCGCTGCGCTCCATCGAAGCGCCGGCGCTACTGTCGCTGTCGTCGGGCGTGCTGGCCGGCGCGCTGCCCGCGCTGGTCTTGCCGTGGCCGCTGACCCGCTGGCGTCGCTTGTTCATGGCGGCGGGCTTTCCGCTGTCATTGGCACTCAGCGGCAGCGTTGCCGGTGAACTGCCCGCCTGGTCGTGGCTGCTGCCGCTGGCCTTGCTGGTGCTGCTGTATCCGCTCAAGGCCTGGCGTGATGCGCCTTTCTTCCCGACCCCCCGCGGTGCTCTGCACGGCCTGAGCCGGCTCGCGCCACTTCCGGGCGATGCGCGCGTGCTCGAAGCCGGTTGCGGCCTCGGCCA
The DNA here is from genome assembly GCA_947452135.1 of Burkholderiales bacterium. Lineage (GTDB taxonomy): Bacteria > Pseudomonadota > Gammaproteobacteria > Burkholderiales > Burkholderiaceae_C > PBB1. The sequence continues at coordinate 22,224 of CANGBT010000020.1, read as the reverse complement.
CGGCTTGCGCGAGCTGCACGCCGAATACCCGCAAACGCGCATCGACGGCATCGAATGGAGCTGGCCGCTGCGCCTGGCGTGCCAGTGGCGCTGCCGGTTCGCGCGCGTGATGCGCGGTGACATCTGGCTGGCTGATTGGTCGGCCTATCAGATGGTCTATGCGTTCCAGCGGCCCGAGAGCATGCCGCGCGCCGTGGACAAGGCCAGCGGTGAGCTGAAGCCCGGCGCCTGGCTGGCCAGCCTGGAGTTCGAGGCCACCGAGCTGCAGCCCGATGCCGTGCACCGCTGCCCCGATGGCCGCCCGGTGTGGCTGTACCGCCAGCCGTTCACGCGCTTGCAGTCAAAATCGCGGCCCTAGCGGTGTCGCGGCGCTCAGTCGCCGACCCGGCCAACCCCATGAATGGAGTTCCTCATGTCCGGCTTGCTGCCCCTCGTCGATCCTGACGGTCTGCTCGAGTTCTCGGTGGTCTACACCGACCGTGCACTCAACCACATGTCCAAGCGCTTCCAGCAGGTGATGAAGGACATCTCGGCCACGCTCAAGGAGGTCTATCACGCCAAGTCGGCGGTGGTGGTGCCGGGCAGCGGCACCTTCGGCATGGAAGCCGTGGCCCGCCAGTTCGCCACCGGGCGCAAGGCGCTGGTGATTCGCAACGGCTGGTTCAGCTACCGCTGGACGCAAATTTTCGAGATGGGCAGCATCCCGTCGGAGTCGACCGTGATCAAGGCGTGCCGGACCGGGCCGGGCAAGCAAGACCCGTTTGCACCGGCGCCGATCGCCGAGGTGGTGGCTGCCATCCGCGCGCAGCGCCCCGACGTGGTGTTCGCGCCGCACGTGGAAACCTCGGCCGGCATGATCCTGCCCGACGCCTACCTGCGCGCCGTGGCCGATGCGGTGCACGAGGTGGGTGGTCTGTTCGTGCTGGATTGCATTGCCTCGGGAACCATCTGGGTCGACATGCAAGCCTGTGGCGTTGACGTGCTGGTGAGCGCGCCGCAAAAGGGCTGGAGCGGCTCGCCGTGCGCCGGCCTGGTGATGCTCAGCGAGTTGGCCCGCGAGCGCATCGACAGCACGCAAAGCACCAGCTACGCATGCGACCTGCGCAAGTGGCTGCAGATCATGGAAACGTACGAGGGCGGCGCTCACGCGTACCACGCGACCATGCCCACCGACGCGCTCACCCGCGTGCGCGACGTGATGCTCGAAACGCGGGCCTACGGCTTTGACAAGGTGCGCAGCGAACAGCAGCAACTCGGCGATGCCGTGCGCGCGCTGCTGGTGAGCCGCGGCTTCAAGAGCGTGGCCGCCGAGGGTTTTCAGGCGCCCGGCGTGGTGGTCAGCTACACCGACGACATCGAGATGCAGTCGGGCCGCAAGCTGATGGCGCAAGGTCTGCAGATCGCCGCCGGCGTGCCGCTGCAGTGCGACGAGGGCGCGGACTTCCAGACCTTCCGCATCGGGCTGTTCGGCCTCGACAAACTGCACGACGTGGATGGCACCGTGGCCCGGCTGGCCGCCGCGCTAGACCGGCTGCAGCCGTCAGGCGCCTGAGCGCACGGAGCCTTCGATGACGTTCAAGAAAACCGCTGCGGGCGTGTTGCTGTTGCTGGTGGCTGGGTCGGCGATGGCCGATTGGATGGCCGTCAAGGCCGATCCGAAGGTCAGGGTGATGGCCGACCCGGGCTCCATTCGCCGCAGCGGCGACATCGTGACGATGTGGAGCGTGATCAACTACACCAGCCCACGCAAGACCGAGGACGACAAGACCTATCTGTCGTCAAAGCAGCATCTGGAATACGACTGTGTCGAACGCCTGAGCCGTCGGCTCGAGTTCAGCCGCTACAGCGACCTCACTGGCTTGGGTCAGGTGGTCTATTCGAACACCAACTCCGGCGTGTGGAGCCCGGTGGCATCGGGCACGGTGGCCGGCGAGCTGTTCAGGTTCGCCTGCGGCGAGAAGTGAGCTCGCCGCGCAGATCAATACTGCGGGCGATTGCCCGTCATGTACGAACGCTCGAGCAGCGTGAAGATGCGCTCCATGCGTGCGTCAAGCCATGCGGCCCAGCCGGTGAGTTGAGGCGCGTTGCTGTTGGCGGCGGTGTTGTTCATGGCGGGCTCCGGTAAGCGGTGGGGGCAGGCTTGTAATTTATCTCACGAGCGTCCTCGAGCATGACAGCAGTTGTGCTGATGGCCGCATGAATTTTTCAACCAGTATCTCAACGGCAACAAGAACCATGGAAACCAGCGGACCCAACCCCAAGCAACTCAAAGGCATCACCATGGCCTGGCCATCGACCGATGGCAAGGCGTTCGCGATCCGGCTGCAACTGGCCGACAGCGTCCTCGATCTCGAGCTGGACGACGAGCGGCTCAAGCAGCTGCTCATGGCGCTGATGGAGTCGTCGACGCTGTGCGCCAAGAAACGCACCGATCTGCCGTCGATCAAGGACAGCGACCCGGCTCAGGCCGTGCAGATTCCGGCCTCGGCCATCGATGTCGTGAAGCTGGACGAGTCGCGCAAGCAGCTGGTCATGCGCGTGGGCACCCTCGACATGGCCCTCATGATCGGTTCGCCCAACACGGCCAAGTCGCTGGCCATGGCGTTGCGGGACTGATTCGCCCCGGCGCCAGACGGCCCCGGGCAGGGTCGTTGAAGGGCAGGGCCGCGCTGCGTTGATGCAGCGCAATGTCTGCGCGCGTAGTCGCCGGTGATGCTTGCGGGAGCACGCTGGCGAGCCGCATGATGGGTGCTTGGTTGTCGCGGTGTGGTCCCGTCGATTCGAAGGGGCTCCCGACGGCTATTGCCCCATGACCGAAGTCACTCCGTCCTCTGCCATCCCGGCCGTTCAGCGCGCGCTCGCCCGGCACGCGCAGCGCCCGGCTGCGCTGTTGCCCGTGCTGCACGACATCCAGGACGAGCTCGGCCACATCCCCGCCGACGGCGTGCCGCTGATCGCCGCCGCGCTCAACCTGTCGCGCGCCGAGGTGCACGGCGTGGTGAGTTACTACCCGTACTTTCTCAGTGAGCCTGCGGGCCGCCATGTCGTGCAGGTCTGCCGCGCCGAGGCCTGTCAGGCCTGCGGCGCCGAGGCGTTGCTCGCGCACGCCGAACGCGTGCTCGGCTGCGAGCGCCACCACACGCGGGCCGATGGTGCGGTGACGCTCGAGCCGGTGTATTGCCTCGGGCTGTGCGCGATGTCGCCGGCGATACGCATCGACGAGCGCTTGCACGCGCGCCTCACGCCCGAGCGGCTCGAGCAGTTGCTGGCCGCGCTGGAGATTTCCCAGTGAGCACCGTGCGCTTGTTCGTGCCCTGCGATTCGGCCGCGCTGGCGGTGGGCGCCGATGAGGTGGCGGCCACGCTGGCCGCGGTGTGCGCGCGGCGCGGGGCGGCCATCGACATCGTGCGCAACGGCTCGCGGGGGATGTTCTGGCTCGAGCCGATGGTGGAGGTCGACACGCCCGCGGGTCGCGTGGCCTACGGGCCGGTGCATGCCGACGACATCGCCGCGCTGCTCGATGCCGGCATGCTGGGCGGCGGCCACCATGCGCTGTGCCACGGACTCACCGAGAAGATGCCGTATCTGGCGCGGCAGGAGCGGCTGACGTTCGCCCGCATGGGCGTGATCGATCCGCTCTCGCTGGCTGACCACGAAGCGCACGGCGGCTGGGCCGGCCTGCGCCGCGCGTTGACGCTGGACGGCGCCGGCGTGGTGCAGGAGGTGCTCGATTCGGGTTTGCGCGGACGCGGCGGAGCGGCATTTCCGGCCGGCATCAAGTGGCGCACCGTGCTGCAAACGCCGGCCGCGCAGAAGTACGTCGTGTGCAACGCCGACGAGGGTGACTCGGGCACGTTTTCGGATCGCATGACGATGGAGGGCGACCCCTTCCTGCTGATCGAAGGAATGGCGATCGCGGCGGTCGCGGTGGGTGCCACGCGTGGCTTCATCTACGTTCGCGCCGAGTACCCCCACGCCATAGCCACCCTGAACGAGGCGATCGCGCGGGCCACCGCCGCAGGCTTTCTGGGCGAGCGGGTGTGCGGCAGTGACCACGCGTTTCACCTTGAGGTGCGCAAGGCAGCGGGCTCCTACGTTTGTGGCGAAGAAACAGCCATGCTCGAGAGCCTCGAGGGCCGGCGCGGCATCGTGCGCGCCAAGCCGCCGCTGCCGGCCATCGAGGGCCTGTTCGGCCAGCCCACGCTGATCCACAACGTCATCAGCCTGGCCAGCGTGCCGCTCATCCTGGCGCGCGGCGCGGCGTTCTATCGCGACTTCGGCATGGGCCGCTCGCGCGGCACGCTGCCGTTTCAGCTGGCCGGCAACATCCGGCACGGCGGGTTGGTCGAAAAGGCGTTCGGGCTGACGCTGCGCGAACTGCTGTACGACTTCGGTGGCGGCACACGCAGCGGCCGGCCGATCAAGGCGGTGCAAGTGGGCGGCCCGCTGGGCGCTTACGTGCCCGAATCGCAGTGGGACGTGCCGCTCGACTACGAGGCCTACGCGGCGATGGGCGCATCCGTGGGACACGGCGGCATCGTGGTGCACGACGACACGGCCGACATGGCGAAGCTGGCGCGCTACGCGATGGAGTTCTGCGCGATCGAGAGCTGCGGCAAGTGCACGCCGTGCCGCATCGGATCAACACGCGGCGTCGAGGTCATCGATCGCATCACCACCCAACCCGGCGGGCAGCCGCAGCAGCTGGCGCAGGTGCACCTGCTGCGCGATCTGTGCGACACCCTGCTGCACGGCAGCCTGTGCGCCATGGGTGGCATGACACCGTACCCGGTGCTGTCGGCGCTCGATCACTACCCGGCTGACTTCGGCCTTGCCGCCGACCCGGGCGCCGACTGAGGAGACCACCCGTGCTCAAACACCTGCTCCCCGAGATCGACCACGGCACGCCGGCGCGCACCTCGGCCGACACCGTCACCCTGTCCATCGATGGCTTTGGCGTCACCGTCCCTCGTGGCACCTCGCTGATGCGCGCCGCGGCAGACGCAGGCATCCAGGTGCCCAAGCTGTGCGCGACCGACAGCCTCGAGCCCTTCGGCTCGTGTCGCTTGTGTCTGGTCGAGATCGAAGGCCGCAAGGGCTACCCGGCTTCGTGCACAACGCCGGCCGATAACGGCATGGTGGTGCGTACTCAAACGCCCCGGCTGCAGCAGCTGCGCAAGGGCGTGATGGAGCTCTACATCAGCGACCACCCGCTCGACTGCCTGACCTGCAGCGCCAACGGCAACTGCGAGTTGCAAGACATGGCAGGCGTCACCGGGCTGCGCGAGGTGCGCTACGGCGTGGGCGGGGCGGTGGTCGATGGCGTGGCCGGCGCGCATCACACGCAGGCCGGCAAGGATGAGTCGAACCCGTACTTCACCTTCGACCCGAGCAAGTGCATCGTGTGCAACCGCTGCGTGCGCGCCTGCGAGGAAACGCAGGGCACCTTTGCGCTCACGATCAGCGGCCGCGGCTTCGGCAGCCAGGTGTCGGCGGGCCAGGATCAGCCATTCATGGACAGCGACTGCGTGAGCTGCGGCGCGTGCGTCGAGGCCTGCCCGACGGCCACGCTGCAGGAAAAAACCGTCATCGAGCTCGGGCAGAGCGAGCACAGCGCGATCACCACCTGCGCTTATTGCGGCGTGGGCTGCGGCTTCAAGGTCGAGATGAAGGGCAACACCGTCGCGCGCATGGTGCCGTGGAAAAACGGTCAGGCCAACGAGGGCCACGCCTGCGTGAAGGGCCGCTTCGCCTGGGGCTACGCCACCCACCCCGACCGCATCACGCAGCCGATGATCCGCCACAAGATCACCGACCCGTGGCGCGAGGTGAGCTGGGACGAGGCCATCGGCCATGCGGCCGCAGAGTTCAAGCGCATCCAGGCGGCGCACGGACGCGATTCGGTGGGCGCGATCAGCTCATCGCGCTGCACCAACGAGGAGGTCTACCTCGTGCAAAAGCTGGTGCGCGCGGCCTTCGGCAACAACAACGTCGACACCTGCGCGCGGGTGTGCCATTCGCCCACCGGCTATGGCCTGGGTCAGGCCTTCGGCACGTCGGCGGGCACGCAGGACTTCAAGTCGGTGGCGCACGCCGACGTGATCGTGGTGATCGGCGCCAACCCCACCGACGCGCATCCGGTGTTCGCCTCGCGCATGAAGCGCCGTCTGCGCGAGGGCGCGCGGCTGGTGGTCATCGACCCGCGCCGCATCGATCTGGTGGACGGCCCGCACGTGCGCGCCGAGCACCACCTGGCGCTCCAGCCAGGCACCAACGTGGCCCTGATCACGGCCATGGCGCACGTGGTGGTCACCGAGGGGCTGGTCAACGAGGCCTATGGGGCCGAGCGCTGCGACGCGCACAGCTTCGCGCCCTGGCGCGAGTTCGTGGCGCGCACGGAAAACTCGCCCGAGGCCTTCGAGGCGGTCACCGGCGTGAGTGCGTCCGAGGTGCGTGCCGCCGCGCGGCTGTACGCGGCCGGCCCCAACTCGGCCATCTATTACGGGTTGGGCGTGACCGAGCACGCACAGGGCTCGACCATGGTGATGGGCATCGCCAACCTGGCCATGGCGTGCGGCATGGTCGGGCGCGAAGGCGTGGGCGTGAATCCGCTGCGCGGCCAGAACAACGTGCAAGGCAGTTGCGACATGGGCAGCTTCCCGCATGAGTTGCCGGGCTACCGGCACGTGTCCGACAGCACGGTGCGCGCGCAGTTCGAGGCCGCCTGGGGCGTGAGCCTCAGCCCCGAGCCGGGCCTGCGCATTCCCAACATGTTCGACGCGGCACGCACCGGCAGTTTCAAGGGCCTGTACTGCCAGGGCGAGGACGTCGCGCAGTCCGATCCCGACACGAAGCAGGTCGCAGCCGCGATGGAGTCGCTCGAGTGTCTGGTCGTGCAGGACCTCTTCCTCAACGAGACCGCCAAGTACGCGCATGTGTTCTTGCCTGGCAGCTCGTTCCTCGAGAAAGACGGCACCTTCACCAACGCCGAGCGGCGCATCTCGCGGGTGCGCCAGGTGATGCCGCCATTGGCCGGGCTGGCCGACTGGGAAGTGACCCTGAAGCTCGCGAACGCGCTGGGTCATCCGATGAGCTACTCGCACCCCGAACAGGTCATGCAGGAAATCGCGCGGCTCACGCCGGCCTTCCAGGGCGTGAGCTACGAAAAGATCGACCGCCTGGGCAGCGTGCAGTGGCCCTGCAACGACAGCACCGGCGAGGCCGGCACGCCCGTCATGCACCGCGATCAGTTCGTGCGCGGCAAGGGCCGCTTCTTCATCACCCAGTACGTGCCCACCGAGGAGAAGGTCACGCGCAAGTACCCGCTGCTGCTGACCACCGGGCGCATCCTGTCGCAATACAACGTGGGCGCCCAGACGCGCCGCACGCCCAACCACCAGTGGCACGAGGAAGACCGCCTCGACATCCATCCGCACGACGCCGAAGAGCGCGGTGTGAGCCAGGGCGACTGGGTGAGCATCGCCAGCCGCGCCGGCAGCACGGTGCTGCGCGCCGACATCACCGAACGCATGCCACCGGGCGTGGTCTTCACCACGTTTCACTTTCCCGAATCGGGCGCCAACGTGGTCACCACCGAGAGCTCCGACTGGGCCACCAACTGTCCTGAGTACAAAGTGACGGCGGTGCAGGTGGCCAAGGTGATGGGGCCTTCGGACTGGCAGCGCGAGCACGCCGACTTCAGCCGCGAGCAGCTCGAGTTGCTTGAACAGGCACGCCCCGAGGCGCCCGCGCGGTGAAGCCGTCCGACGCTGCGGTGCTGCCGGCGGGCGTGCGTGCCGTGCCGGTCACGACGTGGCGCAACGCGCAACGGCGGGAACAGTCCGACTGGCTGGCCGATGAGGTGCCGGTGGCGCTGGTGTTCAACGGCATCTCGCACGCCGTCATGCTGGCCAGCCCGGCAGACCTGGAGGATTTCGCACTCGGCTTCGGCCTCACCGAAGGCCTGCTGGCCAGCGCGTCGGAGCTGCTGGGCGTCGAGGTGCGCGAGGTGGCCAACGGCATCGAGCTGCAACTCGAGGTGGCGGCGGCTTGCGCCTGGCGGCTCAAGGAGCGCCGGCGCACGCTGGCCGGGTTCACCGGCTGCGGGCTGTGCGGTGCCGAGAGCCTCAGCCAGGTGCGCCGTGAACTGCCGCGTGTGGCCGCGCTCGATCTCACGCCGCAAGCCCTGGCGCGTGGCCAGCGCGAACTGCAGCGCTCGCAGGCCATGCAAAAGCTGACCGGTGCCACCCATGCGGCGGCCTGGTGCGCGGTGGACGGCCAGGTGCTGCTGGTGCGCGAGGACGTGGGCCGGCACATCGCGCTCGACAAGCTGGTGGGCGCCATGGTTCGATCGGCAGCGAACCCCGCCGAGGGCTTCATCTGCGTGACCAGCCGCGCGAGCTTCGAGATGGTTCAAAAGACCGCCATGGCCGGCGTGGCCACACTCGCCGCGGTGTCTGCACCGACGGCATTGGCGGTGGACGTTGCCCGCAGCTGCGGCCTGGCGCTGGCCGGGTTCGTGCGCGGCGATGGCCTGGTGGCGTACAGCTTTGCCGAACGACTCGGATTGACCCAGCAGGCCACCTCAGAGGTGGGTGGTGAACATGGACACTGACAACCTCGTCCACATGGCCAATCGCATCGGTGAGTTCTTCCAGGCGATGCCTGATCGCGAGGAAGCAGCCCTTGAGATCACCCAGCACCTGCACAAGTTCTGGGAGCCGCGCATGCGGCGTGAGCTGTTCGCGCACCTCGACCGCACCGGGGGTGGTGAGCTGCTGCCTCTCGTGAGGCAGGCCTTGCTGGCCCACCGCAACGAGCTGATCTGAGCGGGCCGTGTGCAGCCCGCCAAGGCGCCCGGCTGTGGTTTACTCGTTCCGGAACAGACATGAGATGGGATCGAGATGCGGTCGTTGCTGAGGGCTTTCGTTGCGGCGCTGATGCTGAGCACAGGCCTGGCGTGGGCCGGTGATTTCGAGGACGGGCTGGCGGCTTACGGAAAGCAGAAGTTTCCGGTCGCCCTGCAGAAATTCAAGCGCGCAGCCGCCAAGGGGTCGGCGGGCGCGCAGTTCTACCTCGGGGTGATGCACGGTCTGGGCGAGGGCGTGGCTGCGGACCCTGCGGCCGAGGTGGGCTGGTACCGGCTGGCGGCCGAGCAGGGCCTGGCGGTGGCTCAGTTCAACCTGGGCAATGCTTATTCCAGCGGCCAGGCTGTGGCGCAAGACGTGGCCGAAGCCGTGCGTTGGTACCAGCGGGCCGCCGAGCAGGGATTTGCGGCCGCGCAGTTTGCCGTGGGCAATGCATACATCAGCGGTCGAGGCGCGCCCCAGGATCTGGCCGAGGCGCTGGCCTGGTACCGCATGTCGGCCGTGCAGGGCTATGCGCCTGCGCAATTCAACCTGGGCTACCTGTACGGCAGCGGGCAGGGTGTGGCGCAAGACCATGCCGAATCCGTGCACTGGTACCGGCTTGCCGCGCAGCAAGGTGATCCCGATGCGCAGTTGGGCCTGGGCAACGCCTACCGCAAGGGCCAAGGCGTCGAGCCCGACGACGCTCAGGCGGTTCGTTGGTACGCGCTGGCGGCCGAACAGGGCCTGGCGGTGGCGCAGTTCAACATGGCAATCGCTTGTGCTCGCGGGCAGGGCGTGGCGCAGGATCCAGCCGAGGCAGTGCGCTGGTTCAAGATGGCCGCGGTGCAAGGCCACGGATCGGCACAGCTCAACCTCGGCCTGAGTTACTTCAGCGGGCAGGGCGTGGCCCGCGATCTGGTCAGAGCGCACATGTGGTTGCACCTCGCGGCGGCGTCGGGCGACAAGGAGGCCGCTCGAAACGAGGCTCTGGTGGCCAGGGAGATGACGCCGGCGCAGCTTGAAGCCGCGCAGCGCCTGGCCAGCGATTGGCAGGCCCGCAGGGCGAGGTCACCCCGCTGACGGCACCGGCCAAAGCGCCGTTTTGGCCGCAGGAGCGCGCTTATATTGATGAGCGCATCGACAACCTTGCTCAGCGATCCATGAACCTGACCCGTCCCCTCATCGCCTGTCTTGTGTTCGCGGTCGCGCCGTGCGCTCAGGCGAAGAAAAGCTCGCATGGCGATTCGTCCCAGCGCGCGGCGTTCCGGCAGGCCAACCCGTGCCCCTCGAATGGCGAGACCTCAGGCCATTGCCCGGGCTTCGTGATCGACTACATCCGGCCGCGCTCATGCGGTGGTGCCGACAGCCCCGAAAACATGCACTGGCGTTCGGTGGAGATGGGCAAGGAACGCGACAAGGCCGAACTCAAGGACTGCAACAAGGTGCAAATCCGCATGTAGCCGCGGCCGTGTGGCACCGGGATGGCGTTGCCGCAGGGCTCAGGGCATGACCGGTGCGCTGTAGGTCAGCGTGGTGCCCAGCGCCCACAGCAGGAACAGCACCAAAGGCGTGTGGAACAGCAGTTGCACGAACGAAAAACCGACGATTTCGCGCGCCCGAATACCCAGAATGCCCAGCAGCGGCAGCATGTAGAACGGGTTGATGAGATTGGGCAAGGCCTCGGCCGCGTTGTAGATTTGAACGGCCCAGCCCAGGTGGTAATGCAAATCGTTGGCGGCTTGCATCACATAAGGCGCCTCAATGATCCATTTGCCGCCGCCTGACGGAATCAAAAACCCGAGGACAGCCGAATAGATTCCCATCAGTACCGCATAGGTGTCGTGCGATGAAATACTGACGAACAACTCGGATATGTGATGCGCCAACGTCTTGGCATCCACTCCCTTGACCTGCGTGAGCAGTGCCGCAATCGATCCGTACAGTGGAAACTGAATCAGAACGCCCGTGATCGACGGAACTGACTTTGATACTGAATCCAGAAAACTGCGCGGGCGCCAATGCAGCAAGGCTCCCAACATCAGGAACAGGAAGTTATAGGTATTCAAGGCCGAGATGGCCGTGATCGCAGGCTTGGTTAAAAACTCGTGATACAGCCAGCCCGCCGCCAGCAGCGACAGCACGATGATGAGCAGGGGGCTTTCCTCGAGCCATTCGCTCGGCCGGGTGCGCCCGGCCGCCTTCGCTGGTGCCACGCTCACGTCCACCCCGCAATCAGCGGCTACGCAGGCCGATTGCGGACCCGGAGCGGTGACGTACGCCACCACCAGCGAAACCACGAGCAGACAAACCAGCAGCACGCCCGACTGCCACAGAAAGATGGTGTCGGTGAATGGAATGACGCCCGTGATGGCCAGCAACGCCGGCGGCAGGCTGGCCGGGTTGGCCTGCATTTGCGCAGGCGACGATGAGATTCCCAATGCCCACACCGAGCCCAGCCCCAGGTACGCAGCAGCACCGGCTGCGCGGTAGTCCATGGTCATGTCGGTGCGGCGAGCCAATGCCCGTACCAGCAACCCGCTGAAGACCATCGAAAACCCCCAGTTCAGCAGCGAGGATCCCATCGATATCAGCGCGACGAAACACACCGCCGAGCGGCCGTTGCCGGGCACCGTGGCGATCTTTTCGATCAGCCACATGGCCGGAGGCGAACTGGCCACCACATAGCCGCCAATCACCACAAATGCGATTTGCATGGTGAATGGAATGAGCGACCAGAAACCATTGCCAAATGCCACGGCGGTATCGATGGGCGACGCGCCGATGGACAGCGTTGCCAAGGCCACCACCAAAATCGTCACCACGGCCAAAACCCAGGGATCCGGAAACCATCGTTCAGCCCAGTGGGTGCAGCTGATGGCGAATCGCTCGAATAATTTTTTATCCATGGTTTTCTGATATTGCAGATGGGTGCTGGATATTGTGTTTCCGATTTTCAGGACATGGGTATTCAATGGCGGGCGGGATGCTACTACAGCCCCCGTCGGCTCATTCACTGGGCATCGAATCTCATGGATACGGGGCCACAGGCCCGCGCAAAGGAGCCGCTCGTGTGTCTTGCTGGGCGTCGCCGTGAACTTCGGCTGAGCTTCCGGGTGCCTCGCCCCGTCGGGACAGGCAGCCTTGTGCGGCGTTCATGATTTGCCTGCCAGCCTCACGGAGTCGGCCGCTGAACATTTGAGGGGGTGAGGTCAGAACCTGTGGGAAAAGCAGGGCTTTGCTCAATGATTTCCGTTGGCCGTGTTCGCGTGCACCGAGCGTGCACCCAAAGCGATGTCAACGCCACAAATCAAAAAGGGTCAGTCCCTTGTGAGAACTGACCCCTTGATTCACTGGTGCGGCTGGCAGGAATCGAACCCACGACCCCTTGGTTCGTAGCCAAGTACTCTATCCAGCTGAGCTACAGCCGCAGCGAGGGAGGAATATACACCGACAAAACGCAATTCAGCCGAGCATTGCTGCCTTCCGATAGCTTTCTTCAACGCGCTCGGTGTTGTTCTCTGTCTTTGCGAGCTGCGCGAGCGTGAGCCACGCCATGCGGCGCGATGCGATGGGAAGGTCTGCGTGGTTGGCTGCAGTCTCCAAAGGCTCACGAGCCTTGCCCCAAAGCTGACGCTCGGCCAGCACCGCGCCCACCGCATGGGCCACCGAGGCGTCGCGAGGAAATGCCAGGCGAGCCGATTCCAGGCGCGGCAGCCAGTCAACGCCGATGCCGGGCACGGCGCACACCAGCGCATGCGACAACGCCTGACGCTCGTCATCGGCGCAGCCCTCGATGCGCGTCCAGGCGGGGCGCAGCCAGATTCGTGCGTCTTCCGCCGAGCCGAGTCGTGCGGCCCGCACGGCGGCTCGCGAGGCCACGAAGGCATCACGCCGGTCGGCGGGGTCGAGCGACGCCCAGGTGCGGCGCAACTGGTCGATGTCGTGTGCGGTGTCCAGGCACTCCATGGCCAGTGAGCGCAGCAGCCCGAGCCCGGCGTCCTTGGACAGACCCTGGTGTTTGATGAGCAACCGCGCGGTCTTCAGCCCTTCGTGCGGCTGCTTCGCCAGCCGAGATGCCTGCAGACGCAAGCGCAGCGCCTGCGTGCGCCGGGCCACGCCCGCCGGCAGTTCGCCGAGCAGCTTCAGGCTGCGCGTGGCGTCGCGGTCGTCGATGGCCCATTCAGCGGCCAGCAGGCGAGCGCCTTCTTCGGCTGAGCGCGCTGCCGAGTTGCCTTGGGCGCGTTGAAAGACGCGGGCCAGCAGTTCGTCGCGTGTGTTGCGGTCTTGCAGCCGGTGCGCGCTGCCTGCGGCGAGCAGCAGGCCGAGTGCACTGAATTCAGCGTCTTGCTGCAACTCGGGGGTGCCGTCCTGGATGGCCAGCGCACGCTGCGCGGCGGCCTTCGAGCGGCTGAAGCGGCCGCAGAAGTACTGAGCCAGCGCTTCGCGCAACGCGGCTTGTGCACTGCGGTCGCGACGCGCCACGCGCCACAGGCGGGCGCGCTCGGGCAGACCCACCAGCGCGTTGACCGCATCGATCAGCGACACCAGCGCAAAGCAGCTGCCAAGAAGCAGCAGCAAGAACAGGTTGAGCGACATGTCGAAGCGCCATGAGCCGCCGTAGATGCTCACCAGCCCGTCATTGGCGCCCAGCGTGGACGACGCCACCACGGCTGCGGCGAACAGCAAGATGAACCAGATGACCGCGCGCATCGGGGTCCGATACCGGTCAGCGACCCGCCGAGGCAGCCGCCAGCGCGACCAGCGTGTCGTCTGGCTTGGGCATTGCCACCTGGCGCGCCAACGAGGCCACTTGACGCACGAGATCGGTGGCCAGACCGGTGCGCCGTGAGCTGTGGTCGAAGTAGCGGTCGAGTGCGGTCTGCACCACCTGGAGGTCGCGCTGCGCGGTCTCGAACTGGCGGCTCAGCAAGGCCAGCCGCGCGTTGAGCAGCCGCAGTTTGATGTTTTCACGCACGAAGAAGGCGTTGTCGGGCGCCAGCAGAATGGCATCGGGGTGGTCGATGCGGGTCACGCGGATGAGCGATTTCGCCTCCAGCCACACGCGCTCGGAAATTGCCTTCCAGCCAGCGTTCCAGTCAGGCCACCAGGCGGGCAGCACGCTCGATGCCGCTGCCGCCACAGGGGCGACCGCAGCGGTGCGCGTCTCGGCGTTGGACAGCAGCGGCAACTCGTCGATCAGACGTACTGCTTCGTCGAGCTTGATGCTCAGGCTGGGGATGTCGGGCGCGCCCACCGATTTGACGCGGTCGAGATCGCGCGCAATGGCACGGCGCACGCCCTCGAGCCGGGGCTGGTCGTAGCGGATCAGCCGTTCGTCGGCCTGCTTGAGCATCGCCACCAGCGGCTCGGCGCTGCCGGTGAGTGCGGTTTGCTGCATCGCCACTCGCAGCCCGGTGTCGATGTCGACAAGCAGGTTCTCGTCACGCGAACGCGACAGCGAACGCATCAGGTCCTCGAGCTGGGTGCGCTGGATCGCGACTTCGGCCAGCCGCGCTTCGAGCAGCGCCACCTTGGCGGCTGCGGCCAGCACGCTGTCTTGCGACTGCTTGGACAGCAAGCGGGCTTCGCCAGCCTGCGCCTGAGATTCCTCGATGCGCTGCACCAGCTCTTTTTCGATGACATTGACGCGCTGGCTGGTCTTCCAGGCGATCGTGAGGCTCACGCCGGCCACCACCGCGAGCACGGCGGCCAGTGCGTACCAGCCACGCGCATCTACCGGGCTTGACGCGGGACGATGAGTTGAAACGGACGTGACTGGCTGTGGCAGCGGCAGCGCTGGATCGACGGATGGTGCGGCGCTGGAGGTGTCGTTCACGATGGTGGAGATTGTAGGGAGGCCACCATGTCAGCCAGCCCGGGACGCACCAGCTGCACCGACGAAAAGCCGGCGAGCCGCGCCGTGCTGGCGATGCGCGGGTGAGTGGCCAGCGCGCGTGCCCCGGCGGGCAGCGCCAGCGGCGGGCCGGAGTGCGCCAGATGGCGCGTCAGGTGCTCGATGGATTCGGAACTGCTGAACAGCCACAGGTGATCGGCTGGGGCCGCCAAGGCTTGGGCCAGCAACTCCGGTGCCGGTGCGCTCCAGTCGGGCTCGCCGCGTCGGTAAGCGGCTACGAAATTCACGTTGGCGCCGTGTTCGCGCAGGGTGTCGGCCAACCACTCACGGCCCCCATCGCCACGCACGATCTGCACCGAGGTGCCGCGCCAGTCGAGCTGGCGCAGCCGTTGCTGCCACAGTGTTTCGGAGTCGAACTGGGCGCTGTCGGCCGCCGGCTCGACGATCTGCGCCGCAGTCAGGCCACCAGTCCGCAGCGCCGCGGTGGTGCCGGGCCCGGTCGAGCCCGCCATCACGCCGTCAGGCCAGCGCGCATCGGCCGGACGCATCGCGAAAAAGTGAGCCACCGCATTGGCGCTCACGAAAAAGACCAGCCGGTTGGCACCGAGTTGCTGCCACGCATGGGTGACCGGTGCGCCATCGAGCGGCGCGCAGATGCGCATCAGCGGCAGCGCCACGGCCTCGACGCCGTGGCTTGCGAGGGCCTCAACCCAAGAGGCGGCCTGCGCGGCGGGTCGGGTGACGATGACGCGCATGGGTCAGATCCTTGAGACCTGCAGGGGCCGCGGTGTGGCGGGCGATGGGCCCGCCAGACTCAGACGCAGGACAGGTAGGCGGCGGCACCCGCGTCGCGCAAGGTGGCAGCCGCGCGTTCGCCCAGCGAGCGCGCTTCGGCTTCGCTGGTGACCGCACCACGCACGTCGGCCCACAGCAGCGGGGCAGCGGCGTCCTCAGGGTGGCCCACCGCAGCGCGCAGGCTCAGTTCGCTGCCTTGCCACACCGCGTGCGCCGCCAGCGGCATGCTGCAGCTGCCGCCCAGCGCGCGCGAAACCGCACGCTCTGCATGCACTGCCAGGAAGGTGGGGGTGTGGATCAGCGCGGACAGCGTCTGGCGCAGCTCGGTGGCATCGCTGCGCACCTCGAGGCCGAGCGCGCCCTGGCCGGCGCACGGCAGCATCTGATCGGTCGGGAATTCGCTGCGGATGCGTGCAGCCAGCCCGAGCCGCTTGAGCCCTGCGGCGGCCAGCACGATGGCGTGGTACTGACCTTCGTCGAGCTTGCGCAGCCGGGTGTCGAGGTTGCCGCGCAGCGGCTCGATCAGCAGATCAGGCCGCAGCGCGCGCAGCTGCACCACACGGCGCAGGCTCGAGGTGCCCACGCGCGCACCCTGAGGCAGGTCGGCCAGCGAGGCGAAGTCGTTCGACACGAAGGCATCGCGCGGGTCTTCGCGTTCCATCACGGCCGCCAGCTCGAATCCGGCCGGCAGGTCCATGGGCACGTCCTTGAGCGAATGCACGGCGAGTTGCGCGCGGCCTTCTTCGAGAGCGGTCTCGAGCTCTTTGACGAAAAGCCCCTTGCCGCCGACCTTGGACAGCGTGCGGTCGAGAATCTCGTCGCCTCGCGTGGTCATGCCGAGCAGTTGAACTTGCAAGCCGAAGCGGTCTTGCAGCAGGTCGCGAACATGTTCGGCCTGCCAAAGGGCAAGGCGGCTTTCGCGCGTGGCGATGATGATGTTTGAGGTCATGCAAGATCCTAGCAGGCGCGGGTCTTGCTGCGCCTCGAGAGAAATCCCAGATCCGGAGCCTTCAACACCATGGCCAAGAAGACCGACCCCGCATCCGCTGCCGACAGAAACAGACCGCTGGTCGAGGACATCCGGCTGCTCGGCCGCATCCTGGGCGATGTCATCCGCGAGCAAGAAGGCCAGGACGCCTTTGCGCTGATCGAGCGGGTGCGCCAGCTCTCGGTGGGCTACCGGCTCAAGAGCGATGCGCAGGCCGGCCGCGCGCTCGACCGGCTGCTCAAGAACCTGTCGGGCGACCAGACGGTCAGCGTGATCCGCGCGTTCAGTTACTTCTCGCACCTGGCGAACATCGCCGAAGACCGCCACCAAGTGCGCTTGCGCGAAGTGCGCGAGCGCAGCGGCGAACTGCAGGTGGGCTCGATCGCACTCACCTTCGAGCGGCTGGTCGCCGCCGACATCCGCGCGGTGGACATCGCCCGCACGCTCGATCACGCCTACATCTCGCCGGTGCTCACCGCGCACCCGACCGAAGTGCAGCGCAAGAGCATCCTGGATGCCGAGCGCGCGATCGCCGAACTGCTCGAGCACCGCGACGACCTGCACACGCCGCGCGACCGCGCCGACAACGAGGCGCTGATGCGCGCGCGGGTGATCCAGCTGTGGCAAACGCGCATGCTGCGCACCACCAAGCTCACGGTGGCCGACGAGATCGAAAACGCGCTGAGCTACTACCAGTCGACGTTTTTGCGTCAGGTGCCGCGGCTTTACGGCGAGATCGAAAAGGCGCTGCCCGGCCACCCGATCGCCAGCTTTTTCCGCATGGGCAACTGGATCGGCGGCGACCGCGACGGCAACCCGTTTGTCACCGCCAGCACCTTGCGCATGGCGCTGTCGAGGCAAAGCGAGACCGCGCTGCGCTTCTATCTGACCGAGGTTCATCAGCTCGGTGCCGAGCTGTCGATCTCGGCCACGCTGATGCCGGTGAGCGCCGAGATGCGCGCGCTGGCCGAGGCCTCGCCCGACCACAACCCGCACCGCGAAGACGAGCCCTACCGTCGCGCGCTGATCGGCATGTACGCGCGGCTGGCCGCCACGCTGCACGAGCTGACCGGCACCGAAGCGCTGCGCCACGCGGTGCCGCCGCAAGACCCGTATGTCTCGGCCGACCAGTTTCTGGCCGACCTGCAGGTGATCGAGGTCTCGCTCAACGCCCACCACGCCCGCGCGCTGGCCGCGCCCAGGTTGCACCCACTGATGCGTGCGGTGCGCGTGTTCGGCTTCCATCTGGCCACGGTCGACCTGCGGCAAAGCTCCGACAAGCACGAAGCGGTGCTTGCCGAGCTGATGCAAGTGGCGCGCATCGAGGCCGACTACAGCGCGCTTGACGAACCGTCGCGCTGCGCGCTGCTGCTGCGGCTGCTCGATGACGCCCGTCCGCTGCGGGTGCGCGCGGCAGCCTACAGCGAGCTCGCGGTGGGAGAGCTCGAGGTGTTCGAAACCGCGCTGCTCATGCGCGAGCGCTACGGCGCCGAGGCGCTGCGCCACTGCATCATTTCGCACACCGAAGAGGCCAGCGACCTGCTCGAAGTGCTGCTGCTGATGAAGGAAACCGGGCTGATGCGGGGCACGCTGCACGACGGTGCGGTGACCGACCTGATCGTGGTGCCGCTGTTCGAGACCATCGGCGACCTGCGCCGCGCCGAACCCATCATGCGCAGCTTCTACGCCATGCCGGGCATCGCCGATCTGGTCAAACGTTCGAAGACCGGTGACTTCGCCGAGCAGGACATCATGCTGGGCTACAGCGACAGCAACAAGGACGGCGGCACTTTCACCAGCAACTGGGAGCTGTACCGCGCCGAGATCGCGCTGGTCGAGTTGTTCACCGAGCTGGGCCGCGAACACGGCATCACGCTGCGGCTGTTCCACGGCCGCGGCGGCACGGTGGGGCGCGGCGGCGGCCCGAGCTACCAGGCCATCCTGGCGCAGCCCCCCGGCACGGTGAACGGGCAGATCCGCCTGACCGAGCAAGGCGAGGTGATCGCCTCGAAATACGCGCACCCCGAGATCGGCCGGCGGCACCTCGAAACGCTGATCGCCGCCACGCTCGAGGCGACCTTGCTGCACTCGGGCAAGGGCGGCCGCATGGGCGCGCCCAAGACCTTCCTCGAAGCGGCCGAGGCCATCAGCGCGGCCAGCTATGCGGCCTACCGCAAGCTCGTCTACGAGACGCCGGGTTTCACCGAGTACTTCTTCAGCGCCACGCCGATCCGCGAGATCGCCGGGCTCAACATCGGCTCGCGTCCGGCTTCTCGCAAGGCCACGCAGGCGATCGAAGACCTGCGCGCAATTCCCTGGGGCTTCAGCTGGGGCCAGTGCCGGGTGGGCCTGACGGGCTGGTGCGGCTTCGGCTCGGCGATCGAGGCGTTCCTGACCTCCGACGAGGCCACCCGCGCGCAGCGTTTGGCGCTGCTGCAGCGCATGCACCGGCAGTGGCCGTTCTTCCAGACGCTGCTGTCGAACCTCGACATGGTGATCGCCAAGAGCGATCTGGCCATCGCCGCGCGCTATGCCGAACTGGTCGAAGACAAGAAACTGGGCAAGCGCATCTTCGGGCTGATCCGCGCCGAGTGGACGCGCACCAACGACGCGCTCACGCTGATCACCGGCAACGCCGACCGGCTGGCTGGCAACCAGTCACTGGCGCGCTCGATCCAGCACCGCTTTCCCTACCTCGACCCGCTCAATCACTTGCAAGTCGAGCTGATGCGCCGCCACCGGCAGCGCCACGAAGGCGACCCCGGGATCGAGCGCTTGCAGCGCGGTATCCACCTGTCGATCAACGGGGTGGCCGCCGGTCTGCGCAACACCGGCTGAGCGGCTGCGCGCCGTCGATCACAGGCCGCTGGCCTCGATCGCCTCGCGCACGGCGGCCATCTGGCGGCGCGACACCACGAGCCACTCGTCGACCGGCGCCACGCACACCGCCCACGGTTCGCCCTGGCCGGGTTCGTCGTCATCGGCCATCGCCCGGCGTTCGAGCGCGCGCACCGCCGAGCGCGCCACCAGCGCGTTGCGGTGCACCCGCATGAAGCGGGCGCCCAGGCGCTGCTCCAGATCGCTCAGGGCGTCGTCAAGCACATGGGTGTGGCTGGCGGTGCGCAGCGTGACGTACTTCAGTTCGGCCTTGAGGTACAGCACCTCGGCCACCGGCACGCGGACCACGCGGCCGCGTTCGCTGACCACCAGCACGTGTTCTTCGCTTGAGGCGGGCTCCGCCGGCGGCGGCATCTGGCCGAGCCGGCTGGCCACTCGGCGCAGCGATTGCTGCAAGCGCTCGAGCCGCACGGGTTTGGTCAGGTAGTCGGCCGCGTCGAGATCGAAGGCCTTGACGGCATGGTCGGCGTGCGCGGTGACAAACACCACCATCGGCGGATGCGGCAATCGGCGCAGCTCATCGGCGAGTTGCAGGCCATCGCGCCCAGGCATGTGGATGTCGGCCAGCACCAGATGGCAGCCCGGCTGCGCGGCGCCGGCCTCGGCATCGGGGCCTTGGCCGTGCTGCTGCAGCCACACCATCGCCTGCGCGGCATTGGCGGCTTCGCCCACCACCGTGGCTCGCGGCTCGGTGCACGCCTCGATCAGTCCGCGCAGCCGCAACCGCGCCAGATCCTCGTCGTCGACGAGCAGGATGCGCAGCGGATCGGCGGTCGTGCTCACAGCGGCACCATGATGTGCACACGAAAGTGATCGCCGTCGAGCTTGGCATCGAACTGCGCGGCCACGTCGTGCATCAGGCGCAAGCGCTCTTTCACGTTGGCCAGCGCCATCCCGTGGCCGGGTTGCGACGCCGCACCCGCCACGCTGTTGACGATGGAGATCAGCACACGTGCGCCCTTGAGCCGTGTGCTGATGCGGATGTCGCCGCCTTCTGCGGCCGGCTCAACGCCGTGGCGCACCGCGTTTTCGACCAGAGGCTGCAGCAGCAGCGGCGGCACGCGTGCGCCGGCGGCGGCTTCGTCCAGATCCCAGCTCACGCGCAGCCGGCCGCCGAAGCGAATTTGTTCGATGGCCAGATAGCGCTGCGCGAGCGCCACCTCGTCGGCCAGGCGCACCTCGCTGTCGGTGTCGGCGAGTGCGGCGCGAAACAGCTCGGCCAGGTCTTCGAGCACCGACTCGGCCCGCTGCGGGTCCAGCCGCACCAGCGCCAGTGCCGAGTTCAGCGTGTTGAACAGGAAGTGCGGCCGGATGCGCGACTGCAACTCGGCCAGCCGCGCGGCGGTGTCGGCCGGCGTGCGCGCCAGCGCCTGCATGCGCAGCCACTGGTGCATCACCAGCGCCAGCGCACCACCGGCCACCGCCGTGGCCAACGGCTCCAGGTGGTCGAGCCCCAGCGGGCTGGCCTGCAGCGCCAGTGCACGGCCGGCCAGCGCACAGGCCGCACCCAGCACCGCCGTCAGCGCGGCTTGCGCCAGCGCAGGCAGCCGTGCCAGCGGTTGCTTCAGCAAACAGCTCGCGATCAGCCAGGCCAGCACCGCCGGCAGCGCGATCGCCGTGCCGAGTGCGAGCTGCAGCGCCCAGATGCCCGGCGTGTGCGCGGTGAACAAGAGGCCCGCGGCCAGCGCCGCATGCACGAACAGCGTGGCGCGCAGCACCACACCGACGTGGCACACGTCGAAGACGTGGTCGGCCTGGGTGTCCCGGGGCGCTGCATGAGGGAGGTCGAGCGTGCTCAGGCCGAAGCTGCTGGCCGAAGCGTGCCGTGAGTCGGCCTCGGCGGGAGCCGAGCGAGGCGCGGGGTCGTCGTGCCGTGGCAGGTTCATCGGGTGGCGAGGGAGGGGCGTCGATAGAATCAGCGGCGCTGCGACGCATTGTCTACAACTCCCGCAACAACACCGTCGACGGCGCCCTCGCCGATCGCCGCGAGCCCATGTCTGCACCGTCAAACGGCCCCGCCACAGGCCCATCGTCCAACCAGCTCGACAAGAAATCCGAAGCCTGGTCCGCGCTTTTCTCCGAGCCCATGAGCGAGCTCGTCAAGCGCTACACCGCCAGCGTGTTCTTTGATCAGCGCCTGTGGCGCGCCGACATTGCCGGCTCGCTCGCGCACGCCGAGATGCTGTGCGCGCAGGGAATCATCAGCGCCGAAGACGCCGCCAGCATCGAGCGCGGCATGTCACAGATCACGCAGGACATCGAGGCCGGGCGCTTCGAATGGAAGCTCGACCTCGAAGACGTGCACCTCAACATCGAGGCGCGCCTGACGCAACTCGTGGGTGACGCCGGCAAGCGGCTGCACACCGGGCGCTCGCGCAACGACCAGGTGGCCACCGACGTGCGGCTGTGGCTGCGCGGCGAGATCGACACCATCTTGCCGCTGCTGGGCGCCATGCAGACTGCGCTGGTCGATGTGGCCGACAAGAACGTCGAGACCATCTTGCCGGGCTTCACCCACATGCAGGTGGCTCAGCCGGTGAGCTTCGGGCACCACATGCTGGCCTACGTGGAAATGTTCGCGCGTGACGCCGAACGGCTGGTCGATCTGCGCCGGCGCGTCAACCGCCTGCCACTGGGCGCGGCCGCCCTGGCCGGCACGAGCTACCCGCTCGATCGCGAGCGCGTGGCGCGCACGCTGGGCTTCGATGGCGTGTGCCAGAACAGCCTCGACGCGGTCAGCGACCGCGACTGCGCGCTCGAATTCAGCGCCTTCGCCTCGATCACGATGGTGCACATCTCGCGTCTGGCCGAAGAGCTGGTGCTGTGGATGAGCCAGAACT
>CANGBT010000019.1 GCA_947452135.1 Burkholderiales bacterium | reverse complement strand
GCGAGTACGCCGCCGATCATCAGCATGGTGAACGAGAACAACAGGTACATCGTGCCGATGTCCTTGTGGTTCGTTGCGAACAACCAGCGGCGCCAGCCATGCGGCGCCCCATGATCATGGTCATGATCGTGTGCGTGACCGTGGTCACCGTGATGGTCGAGTACTGCGCTCATAGCGAATCCTTAAAAAAGCGGGATGTCGATCTTTGAAAAAGGGAGTTCAATGGCGGGCTGCCACCACGTCAGACGGCTGCACCAGCTGACCGGTCTTGTTGGACCAGTTGTTCTTGGTGTAAGTGATCACGGCGGCAATTTCTGTGTCCGAGAGCTGCTTCCAAGAAGGCATCGCGTTTTGCCCATTGAGCAAGACGGCAATTTGCTTCGTTTTGTCAGCATCCAGAACCACTGCGGCTCCATCCAGCGGCTTGACCGCTCCGCCGCCCTTACCCGAAGGTTGGTGGCATGCAGCACAGTTACCGCTGTAAATCTTCTCTCCGCGGGCAATCAGGTCAGCGAGCTCCCAAACCTTGGAGGGGTCATCCGCCTTGGCTGCCAGCTCAGCGCGCTGAGCCTCGACCCACTTCGTGTAGTCCGCCTGAGACAGCACCTTCACGTGAATGGGCATGTAGGCATGCTCCTTGCCACACAGTTCTTGGCACTGGCCATGAAAGTCACCCACCTTTTCGGCTCGGAACCAGGTGTCCCGTACGAAACCAGGGATGGCGTCCTGCTTGATACCGAATGAAGGCACCGCGAATGCGTGAATGACATCATTGGCCGTCGTGATGATCCGAACCTTCTTGTCCACCGGCACCACCAACGGGTGGTCGACCTTCAAGAGGTAATCGTCGCCGGACGGTTTACCCGAATCGGACATTTGACGCTGCGCAGCATCTAGCGTCGAAACGAAGCCGATACCCTCGCCCTCGCCCTTGATGTAGTCATAGCCCCACTTCCACTGCATGCCAGTCGCCTTGATCGTGAGATCAGCCGAACTGGTGTCCTTCATGGCCACAACCACCTTCGTCGCAGGAAGCGCCATGAATATGACGATGATGAAGGGAACGATCGTCCAGATGATTTCGACCGTGGTGCTTTCATGGAAGTTAGCCGACTTGGCGCCCTTGGACTTCCTGTGCGCCATGATCGAATAGAACATGACGCCAAAAACACCCACAAAAATCACCAGGCAAATGATCATCATGAAGTAGTGCAACCAGCGCTGGTCTTCTGCGATCTTTGTGGCAGCAGGGTGCAAATCAAGCTGATTTACCGCCGGGCCACCGGGCAGATCGCCAGTCGCGATTGCCAGTTTCGCAAACATGAGCAGCCCGAGGCCCGCAAAGGTTTGCCACGCTTTTGCACAGATTGAATTCATCTTGTTCATCGTCACTGCTTCTGTTTTCAAAACCATGAGGTCAGCTAGCGCAAGGCTGCCATCCCCGGGCCACCCGAACCGCTCGGCGCAACTCATTCGCAAGTTGCTGGCGCAGTTCTGGGCGCACGAACCTTCCTACCTCAACCCTCTGCCCCTGACCGGACAATTCGATCAGCGACTTTCCTCCGGTCACGGGTTCAACGATCACCCACTCCGGCACGAACTCCACTGTCTCAATGCTGTTGCCTGAAGTGTGCTGAACCATCAGCGTGCCCCGGTTCAACGCAATCAACTCCTGATCCGCCGCATGGCGCGCGTAAATCAAAAGCGCTACGCCGACGGCAACCATCTCCAACCAGGCGAAAGGCATCACCAGCTTCGCGCCCTGCGCCCAGAAAAAGCTCGCGATGCTCATCGAAAGCACGCACAAACCGCCGAACAGACCGAACAGTTGCTGCGGCGCCATCGAGCAATTGCGCTTGAGTATCCACTCGATCGACCAGTCGCTTCTCTCCGCACTGCTTTCTTTACCAAAGCGCCAAGACTCCCTCTCCGGATGAGCGCTCGCTACAGGTAGTGGTGAGATGGCGGACATCGTGTTACTGCTACTCAACGCCGTGACGTACAAGGTCTCGAATTCAAATTGGGCGATTTGCACCAGCAAAAGCCAAACTCTGTTAGCACCGTGCAAATTTCCGTGCGCGAGTTTATACGACCACGAAATGCACTCTCAATTCGACGCTCTGGCTGACGGCATCAGTCGTCGAATGTCTTCAAGGGGGACCCGCGTTTCTCCATCAACTGACCTTGTCAGCGCTGACTTGAAGGCATGCCCGTAGACGACCTCAAAGTCGAGCGTCAGTTTGCCCCCGCTGCCACGCAGGGACTCCAGAGCGCGGTGCAGCGATGCCATCCAGCGGGCAGTGCGCAGACCCCGAAACCGCAACGGGGATACGTTGCCCCCGAGCAGGCGCAGGTCATCGCACAGGGCTTGCGGGCTGTCCCACTGAATGGTGAGAGTCTCTTGATCCATCACGGGATCGGCGAAGCCTGCTCGCACCAACATGTCGCCCAGGTCGTGCATGTCGACGAAATCGACGGTGGGAGCAGGCCAACCCTGCCCGGCATAGACAGCGCGCAGGGCTTGCACGGTGCCGGGCCCGAGACATGAAAACATGACGAGACCGTCCGGTGACAACATTTGAGCCCAGCGTTCGAAGAGCGCTGGAGGATTCTTCTCGGCGTGCAATTGCATGTTGGACCAGATCAGATCCGTGCTGAGCTTCAAGGGCTCCGAATCAACAAACACCTTGGTCGAGCGGCTTTGCGACCGCCAAATAGCCCACCACGGCGCTCCGAGTGCCCCTCGGCTGTGTACTGCCACCGACTCCGTTGGCTCCACAACCACATGGCTGGCACCGGGGTAAGCAGCCATCAACAGGGGCCCGCCACCCCCGAGCCGCGCACCCCAATCGACAACACGCTGTGGCGGCCTCTTGAAAAGAGTCAGGCGCTCTGCCATGCGACGCGCGACCTCCACATTCAGCCAAGGTGGATCGTTCAAGCCGGCCAGCCGCGCCCGATTGGCGGCTACGGCGGTCTCATCGACAAAACGCTGATTCAAGGGGCTGGAGGGGGTCATGCAACCAGTATATTGAGCCGGTGAACACCCCCCTCAGGCCAAAGCGGCAATGGCGCGCGCCCCGTTTGAGCGGCTGGCCGAGCCAGTGCGCCGTGTGTAGCGGGTGGGGTGCCGGTCGCGTGTGCTGCGCGTGTACAGAGCGCTTCTCCGAGCCAGTCTTCCGTTGTCAAAGGTGCGCGGCTACCGTCCCGGCGGAAATCGAAGTCTGCGGGGGGTGCCTGCTGGCAACGCCCCCCTTTCGCAGCGCGCGGGCCGCTGTCGACTACGACTACCCCTGGGACCGTTTGATCAATGGCTTCAAGTTCAACGGCCAGCTGGACCTCGCCGAACCTCTGTCTCGCCTGCTTGTCGATCGACAAGGCGCGCAGGCACAACTTGCGCCGGATCTGATGCTTCCTGTTCCCTTGAGCCATGGACGGTTGCGTGAACGTGGCTACAACCAGTCTTGGGAGTTGGCGCATCGGTGCGCAGCAAGGTTGAATTGCCAAGCTGACGCCAGTCTGCTGCTACGCATCAAGGACACCTCCCAACAGTCGGATTTGCCGCGAGGGAAAAGGGCAGCGAACGTGCTCGGGGCATTCGCCGTCGAACCAAGCCGACGAGGCGAGCTGCGCGGCCGCTCGATCACATTGATCGATGATGTGATGACCACCCAAGCCACAGCCAGCGAGGCGACCCGCACACTGCTGGCCGCCGGCGCCAGCGAAGTGCATCTGTGGGTGGTGGCTCGCACCCCGGCGCCGGGTCAATGACCCGCGCCCAACCAACCAAGCACAGCATGTTCAAGATTGTTCTGGTCCACCCTGAAATTCCGCCAAACACCGGCAATGTGATCCGCTTGGCGGCCAACACCGGCTGCGAACTGCACCTGATCGAGCCACTGGGGTTCTCGATGGACGACAAGTTGCTGCAGCGTGCAGGCCTGGACTACCACGAGCATGCCCGCGTACGGCGGCACGCCTCTTGGTCTGAATTCATCAGCGCATGCCAACCGGATGCGCTTCGGATGTTCGCGTTCACGACCCGCGGCCATGCCACGCCAGATGCGGTTGCGTGGCAAGCGGGTGACTGGCTGGTCTTTGGATCGGAAACCGCAGGGCTTCCTGCGGAACTGCGTGACACATTCCCGCCGGATCGCCGGGTGCGCCTCCCACTGCTGGCCGGACAACGCAGCCTTAACTTGAGCAACGCCGTGGCAGTGGCCGTGTTCGAGGCCTGGCGCCAGAACGGGTATGCCGGCGGACGCTAGGGTTTGGTCAGAACTCGGATCGCGGATCTCGACTCATCAGCAATTCGACGCCCTGAGTCGGCGTGGTCCGACCATCCAGTACAGCAACGACCGCCTCGGTGATGGGCATATCGACCCCCAAGGTCCGAGCTCGGTTCAGCACCACTGAGGCACTCAAGACACCCTCAGCCACATGGCCCAGTTCGCTCAGGATTTGAGCCAGTGGCTTGCCTTGGGCCAATTGCAGCCCGACGGTGCGGTTTCGCGAAAGGTCACCGGTGGCCGTCAGGACGAGGTCTCCCAGACCGCTTAATCCCATGAAGGTTTCAGCCCGGGCACCCAACGCGACGCCGAGCCGGACCATTTCAGCCAAGCCGCGCGTGATCAGGGCGGCACGCGCGTTCAGCCCGAGTTGCAAGCCATCGGCCAAGCCGGTGGCGATGGCCATGACGTTCTTGACAGCGCCGCCGACCTCGACGCCGATGGGGTCGTCGGACGTGTAAATCCGAAGGTTGTCGCTGTGCAACACATCAACCGCCAACCTGCACAGGCTGGAATCGCCGCTGGCGGCCACCAAGGCTGTCGGCTTTCCGACGGCCACTTCCTGAGCGAAGCTGGGCCCCGACAACACTCCGACTCGCCCGCCCGGCCAGACTCGGTGGGCCACCTCGTGGCCCAGCAAGCCAGTACCCCCTTGGAATCCCTTGCACAACCAGAACAAGCCGGAGGCGCCGGCCACAGGCGGCAAGGCCTGCAAAACGCCGGCGAGCCCTGCCATGGGAGTTGCCACCACGATCAAGCCGCCTCGCGCATGCTCTATGGCAGCATTGAAATCACTGGAAATCTCCAGGGACCGAGGCAGCTCGATGCCTGGAAGGTAGCGGGAGTTGGTGCGCCTTGCGCGCACCGAATCGGCCTGCTCGGCGTCTCGGGCCCACAAAAGCGTAGAGCCCCTGCGGCACGCGCTCAAGGCGAGCGCCGTGCCCCAGGCTCCGGCGCCCAGTACCGTCAGATTGCCAGACACACGAAGTCCGGACGGCCGATGCCCGTTGGACGATCAGTTGACCGTCGTGCCGGCAGCCGGCGCGTTGGCAGCATCCTGGGCTTTTTGCGCTTCGTACATGGCCTGGAAGTTGACCTCGGCCAGCACCACGGGAGGGAAGCCGCCTCGCGTGCACACGTCGGACACGATGGCGCGCAAGTACGGGTACACGATGCTGGGGCACATGATGCTGACCACCGGCTGCATCTGATCCTTTGGGATGTTCTTGATCTCGAAGATGCCTGCCTGCTTGGCCTCGACCAGGAACAGGACCTTGTCGCCAATCTTGGCGGTTACCGTCGCCGTGAGCACCACCTCGTAAGTGTTCTCGGCAATCGTCTCGGCACCAACACCCAAGTTGATATCAACTTGGGGAGGCGTCATGTCGAGCAGCAATTTCGGGGAATTGGGCTGCTCCATTGACAGATCCTTGAGGTAAAGGCGCTGGATCTGGAACACGGGATTTTTGTTGTCGTCTGCCATGGGATGTCTCTTGGTGGGTTCGGGAAGTGCGCCGGTTGCCCGCGCGCGAAGGCAAATTATGGTGCCGGGGTGTGTCGGACGGTTGCGCTCAACCGCACGGCCGCTGAAACGCGATCAGTGCCCGCCCAGCAACGGACTCAAGCCACCGCGCTGGTCCAACGCGACGAGATCGTCACAACCGCCCACGTGGGTGTCGCCGATGAAGATTTGCGGCACGGTGCGCCGCCCGGTGAGTTCGACCATCGCGTTGCGGGCCGCCGGATCCAGATCGATCCGGATTTCTTCGATGGCCACCACACCTCGAGCCTTGAGCAGTGCCTTGGCTCTTTGGCAATAAGGGCAGACCTGCGTCGTGTACATCCTCACGGCGGCTTGGCTGGGCTGAATCTCGGTAGACATGCTGTGGCCTCGTCTCAGGTAGAGCGTTCAATGGGCAGATTGGCTTCGCGCCAGGCGGCAAGCCCACCCGTCACCGAACTGACCCGCTCGTAACCGCGCTTGCTCAGGATCGCGACTGCGCGCTGAGCGCGGGCTCCCGTCGGGCACATCAGCAGCAACGGCAAAGTCTTGTTTCTGGGCAGATCGTTTGACGTTTCCAGGCTGCCGAAAGGCAGGTTCTTCGAGCCGCCGGCATGGCCCGACGCGTATTCGGCCGGCTCGCTCACATCGATCAACACGCCCTTTTCGCGGTTGATCAGCTGAACCGCCTCCGAAGTGCTGACCCCCGCGGCGCCGGAGCGTCGCGACAGCATGGGCACGAAGAGCATGGCGCCCGAAACCACAGCGGCCAGGAGCAAAAACCAGTTTTCAATCAGGAAAGTCACAAGCGGGCCCGAGGTTGCTAGCGTGATCGGCAAGGAGCCGAATTATAGAATTCGCCCCCGGCTGGGAATCCCTCCCCGCCATACGAAAAGCCCTGCGCCACCATGCATCAACTCGTACTGATCCGCCACGGTCAATCGACGTGGAACCTCGAAAACCGCTTCACAGGCTGGGTGGATGTCGATCTGACGCCTCTGGGCACCGCTCAGGCGCAGGAAGCCGGCCGACGGCTCAAGGCCGACGGCTTCGAGTTCGACATCGCCTACACCTCGGTGCTCAAGCGCGCCGTGTGGACGCTGTGGCACACGCTCGATCAGCTCGAACGCACCTGGCTGCCGGTGGTTCACTCGTGGCGCCTCAATGAGCGGCACTACGGTGCACTCGAGGGCCTGAACAAGGCTGACACGGCCGAGCGCTACGGCGACGCGCAGGTGTTGCAGTGGCGGCGCAGTTACGACACGCAGCCGCCGGCGCTCGAACCAAGCGATCCTCGCTGCGAGCGCAACGACATTCGTTACGCCGGCCTGCAAGCCGGTGAGGTGCCACTCACGGAATGTCTGAAAGACACCGTGGCGCGCGTGCTGCCCTTCTGGAACGACACCATCGCGCCTGCCATCCGCTCGGGCAAACGGGTGATCGTGGTGGCCCACGGCAACAGCATCCGCGCGCTGATCAAGCACCTCGACGGCATCTCGGATGCCGACATCGTGGGCCTCGAGATCCCCAACGGCGTGCCGGTGATCTATGAACTCGATGACAACCTTCGCCCGCTGAGCCGCCGTTTCCTCGAAGGCGACTGAGGTGGCGTCAGGCTTCGGCCGCCTGTGCCTCGACGAGGGCTTGCACGATGCCGC
Organism: Burkholderiales bacterium; assembly: GCA_947452135.1. Classification (GTDB taxonomy): domain Bacteria; phylum Pseudomonadota; class Gammaproteobacteria; order Burkholderiales; family Burkholderiaceae_C; genus PBB1. Next base: position 18,925 of record CANGBT010000019.1, on the reverse strand, counting down.
TGCGCAACTGCTCGCCCAAGCTGCGCCGGTCAGCGTGTGGGCCGCTCAGCGGCGGCAGGAAATTGACGTGTGCCGTCAGTTGCCGGGCGTTCGCGACCGACCACAGCGACTGCATCAACGTCATGTCGCCGATGTAGGGCGCTGCCAGGCTGAACGACTCGCTCGCGTCTGAAAAGCGCAGCACGACCGGCTGCGTCGACACACCGGTGGTCACTGCGGCTTGCAGCAAGCTGGCATGGAAGGGCAGCACATCGCGTCCGTCGCTGGTGGTGCCTTCAGGGAAGATTGCGATCTGACCGCCGCTGCTTAACGCCTCGGCCACCTGATGCACCACCCGCATCGCGTCGCTGCGACGCTCGCGCTCGATGAACAGCGTGCCGCCGCAAGCCACGATCCAACCGACCAGAGGCCAGCCACGCACATCGGCCTTCGACACGAAGCGCACCGGCTGGACCGCGTTGATGGCCAGGATGTCGAGCCACGACACGTGGTTGGCGACCAGCAAGGTCGAACCGGCCCCCATTTCACCCGACGACCGCACGGTCAGCCCCAAGGCGGACAGCATCCGCGCCGAAAACCGACCCACATGTGCCATGCGGCGCGGATCAGACGCAAACGGGAAGACCACCGCGAACACCACCGCGCAATGCAGCGTGACCGCGGCAAAGCAGCTCAGCCGAACCACACCCCGCAGCCTGCGCACCATGGGATCGCGCAGTTCAGGCAGCCTCGAAGGCCACGTGCCCCGACACCACGGTGTACTTCACGCAGCCGGCCAGTTCATGCCCGGCGAACGGGGTGTGCTTGCCTTGGCTCTTCAAGGTCTGCGGCGTGACCCGCCAGTAACCGGCGGGATCAAACAGGCACAGATCAGCCACACCGCCTTCGACGAGCCGCCCCGCGCTCGAGGCCAGCGAACCAAGCGCATCCCCCAGCACCCGAACGGGCGAGGCGGTGATCGTGGCCAGCGTACGGTTCAGGTCGTGCCCCGATTGCTCGCCCCACTTGAGCGCCATGCCGAGCAGCAGTTCCAGCCCGGTGGCCCCTGGCTCGGCCTCGGCGAACGGCAACGTCTTGGCGTCGGCGTCCACCGGGGTGTGATCACTCACCAGCGCGTCGATGGTGCCGTCTGACAACCCGGCGCGCAGCGCGTCGCGGTCGCGCACCTGGCGCAGCGGCGGCGTCAGGCGCATCGCCGCATTGAAGTACCCGATGTCGATGTCGGTCAGGTGCAAGTGGTTGATGCTGATGTCGCAGGTGACCGGCAATCCCTCGGCCTTGGCGCGACGAACCAGTTCGACACCCGCCGCGCTGCTGAGGCGGCAGATGTGCACCCTCGCACCGGTGTCGCGCACCAGTTCAAACAGGGTGCTGAGGGCCACGGTTTCGGCGATCACCGGCACGCCGCTCAGACCCATGCGGGTGGCCAGCGCCCCCTTGGCGGCCACACCACCTCCCAGATAACCGTCCTGAGCGCGCAGCCAGGTCGTGTAGCCGAAGGTCGACGCGTATTGCAGCGCGCGGTGCAGCACCAGCGTGTCTTTCAGCGCCACCTCGGCATGCGAGAAACCAACGCACCCGGCCTCGGTGAGTTCGGCCATCTCGGTCAGCACCTCGCCTGCCAGCCCGCGCGTGAGCGCACCCAGCGGATACAGGTGCGAATGGTTCAGGTTGCGCGCGCGGAACTTGAGCATCTCGACGAGGCCCGGCTCGTCAAGCGGCGGATCGGTGTCGGGCAGACACACCAGGCTGGTCACACCACCAGCCACCGCCGCGGCCATTTCGGACTCGAGCATGCCTTCGTGTTCATGGCCCGGCTCGCGCAGGCGCACGGCCAGATCGACCAACCCGGGTGCCACGACCAGCCCGCTGGCGTCGATCGTGCGGGCGGGGTTGAACTCGGGGTTGACGCGGCCGATCGTGACGATGCGCCCGGCGGCAATCGCCACGTCAGCGAGCTCGTCCCGGCCCGTTGCCGGATCCACCACGCGACCGTTTTGAATGAGGATTTTCATGAGTGGTTGGGCCGGGCTGTCAGGCCGAGTTACCGGCGATCATGGACATCACCGCCATGCGCACCGCAATGCCGAAGGTCACCTGCGGGAGGATGACGCTTTGCAGGCCGTCGGCCACGCTCGAGTCGATCTCGACGCCGCGGTTGATCGGCCCGGGGTGCATGACGATCGCGTCGGGTTTGGCCAGCGCCAGCTTGTCTGGCGTCAGCCCGTAGTTCTTGAAGAACTCGCCAGCGCTAGGCAGCATCGCGCCGCTCATGCGTTCGTTTTGCAGTCGCAGCATGATGATCACGTCAGCGCCGCGGATACCTTCGGCCATGTCGTGACACACGCGCACACCCATCTCGCGCAGATCGCCCGGCACCAGGGTTTTCGGCCCGACCGCACGAACCTCGGGCACCCCGAGCGTGGTGAGCGCATGGATGTCGGAGCGCGCCACGCGCGAGTGCACGATGTCGCCGACGATCGCCACCGTGAGGTTGGTGAAGTCCTTCTTGTAGTGGCGGATCGTGTACATGTCGAGCAGCCCCTGCGTGGGGTGCGCATGGCGGCCGTCGCCGGCGTTCACCACATGGACGTGCGGCGCGCAGTGCTGGGCGATCAGGTAGGGCGCACCGCTTTGGCTGTGGCGCACCACGAACATGTCGGCGTGCATCGCGCTCAGATTGGCGATGGTGTCGAGCAGGCTCTCACCCTTGGCCGCGCTCGAACGTGCGATGTCGAGGTTGATCACGTCGGCGCTGAGGCGCTTGGCCGCAATCTCGAAGGTGGTGCGCGTGCGGGTGCTGTTCTCGAAGAACAGGTTGAACACGCTCTTGCCGCGCAGCAGCGGCACTTTTTTGACCTCGCGGTCATTGACGCTCAGGAAGGTGCCTGCGGTGTCGAGGATCTGATGGATCAGAGCACGCGGCAGCCCCTCAATCGACAGCAGGTGGATCAGCTCACCGTGCTTGTTGAGCTGCGGGTTGTGGCGGTAGTTCAAGCAGCGCGCTCCTGGATGTCGAAACTGAACCGGCCGGCGTCATCGCGCGCCAACGACAGTTTCTGGTGCGCCGGCAATGTGATGCGGGCAGCTGAGTAGGCGGGATGGATCGGCAGCTCGCGCCCGCCGCGGTCGACCAGCACCGCCAGCGTCACGCTGGCCGGCCGGCCGAAATCAAACAACTCATTGATCACCGCGCGCGTGGTGCGGCCGGTGAACAGCACGTCGTCGATGAGCAGGATGTGCCGGCCTTCGATCTCGAACGGCAATCGGGTGTGATCGGCACCGGCGGTCAGGCCACGCGAGCCGAAGTCGTCACGGTGCAGCGCGCTCGATATCACGCCGTGCTCGCCTTCCAGCGGCAGTTCGCGTTGCAGCCGCTCGGCCAGCCAAGCGCCGCCCGACCAGATGCCCACCAGCACCGTGTTGGGCCGCAGCAAGCCACGCACATGGACCAGCAGGTCTTCGAACAGGGCTTCGGCGTCGAGTTGCAGTGCGCTCATGGGGCCAGGCTTCGCAAATGTTGTTCCAGGATCAAGGCGGCCGAAGCCGCGTCCAAGTCGCACGCGCCCAGGCTGTGAGCCTCGGTGGTGGTGTAGCGCTCATCCACCTCGTGCACCTCGAGCCGGTGCCGTGCACGCAACTGGCGGGCAAAGCGCTGTGCCAGCGCGGTGTTCTCGTGCGCAGCCCCATCAGGATGGAAGGGTACGCCCACCACCAGCGCGTCGGGTTGCCACTCGTCGATCAGACGTGCGATCGCAGCGAAGCGGGCATCACCGGTGCTGGCGATGGTGCGCAGGGGCTGTGACGTCCCCGTCACCGTGTTGCCGCTGGCCACGCCCACGCGCTTGGTACCGAAGTCAAAGGCCAGAAAGGTTTGATCGCGCAGCCTCGGCCGAGCGGCCGGCACGCCGGCGGGTTGCAGGCCGGGCTCAGGCATGCCCGGTGTCGGTACTGAGCATGACCGGGTCGATGCCCAGCAGGGAAAGCGCCTTGTCGTAGCGCTGATCGATCGGCGTGCTGAAGATGATCTCGGGCTGCGCGTCGACGTTGATCCAGCTGTTGCGGCTCATTTCGTCTTCGAGTTGGCCAGCCGCCCAGCCGCTGTAACCCAGGCTCACGAACACGCGGGTGGGGCCGGTGCCGCTGGACAGCGCTTCGAGCACATCCTTGCTGGTGGTCATTTCCAGACCGCCGCCGCGAATCTTCAGCGACGAGGTGAAGCCGGAGCCCTCCGACGAGGACTGTTCGTGGAGCACGAAGCCGCGCTCAGTTTGAACCGGGCCGCCAAAGAACACGGGCGACTCCGCCAGATCGGGCCGATCAAGCGGCAACTCGACCTTTTCAAACAGGCTTTTCAGCGTGATGTCGATGGGCTTGTTGATCACCAGCCCCAGCGCGCCTTTTTCGGTGTGCTCGCACAGGTAGATCACCGTGCCGGCGAAGGTGTCGCCCACCATGCCCGGCATGGCGATCAGAAACTGGTTGGTGAAGTTCACGCCGTGGGCACTCATGCGTCAGATTTTATTCCTGCGGCACACTCGCGCCGATGCTTCCTTCACTCGATGCCGCACTGGTCTGGTTTCGCCGAGAACTTCGCGCCGACGACCACGCCGCGCTGCACCACGCGCTCAAATCGGCGCGCCACGTGTGGTGCGTGTTCGTGCTCGACCGCGAAATCCTCGATGGGCTGCCTCGCGCGGATCGCCGTGTCGAGTTCATCGTCGGCGGGCTGAAAGACCTGCACGCCGAGCTGGCGGCACTCGGATCGGCCCATGGCGTTCCGGGCGCGGGGTTGATCGTGCGCCACGGCTGGGCGCGCGACGAAATCCCGGCGCTCGCACAGGCGCTGCGCGTGCAGGCGGTCTACGCAAACCACGATGACGAGCCCGCCGCACTCGAGCGTGACGCCCGGGTGCGCGGCCAGCTCGCGCATCTGGGCATTGCGCTGCACACCAGCAAGGATCATGTGGTGTTCGAGCGTTCCGAGGTGCTCACTGCGTCAGGCACGCCCTATGGCGTGTTCACGCCGTACAAGAACGCTTGGCTCAAGCGGCTGACGACCGAACACCTGACCGCCTGGCCGATCGACGAGCACGCAGCCCGCCTCGCTCCCATCAGCGCGGAATGGGCCGCGGCCCCGCCCGCGCTGGCAGACATCGGCTTTGAGGCGACCAACCTGTCGTCGCTGAAGATCGGTCACGGAGCGTCGGGCGCACGCGCCGTGTTCGATGACTTCCTCACCCGCATCGACGACTACGAAGACACGCGCAACTTCCCTGCCGTCAAGGGCCCGAGCTACCTGTCGGTGCACCTGCGCTTTGGCACCGTGTCGATCCGAAGGCTCGCGCGCGAGGCCTGGCAGCGCGCCCAAGCCGGCTCACGCGGCGCCGAGGTCTGGCTGTCGGAGCTGATCTGGCGCGACTTCTATCACCAGGTGCTGCACCACCACCCCCATGTGGTCACGGGTTCGTTCAAGCCGGCTTACGACCGGATCGTCTGGGAGCACGGCAAGAAGGCCGAGGCACTGTTCGCCGCCTGGTGCGAGGGACGCACCGGCTACCCGCTGGTCGATGCGGCGATGGCGCAGATCAACCAGACCGGCTACATGCACAACCGGCTGCGCATGGTGGTGGCGAGTTTTCTGGTGAAGGACCTGGGCATCGACTGGCGCTGGGGCGAGCGCTACTTTGCCGAGAAGCTCAATGACTTCGACCTCGCCGCCAACAACGGCGGCTGGCAGTGGGCGAGCTCCAGCGGCTGCGATGCGCAGCCCTATTTCCGCATCTTCAACCCGATCAGCCAGAGCGAGAAGTTCGACCCGACAGGCCGCTTCATCCGCCGCTACCTGCCGCAACTCGCCGCGCTGCCCGACGAGTCGCTGCATGCGCCGTGGACCGCGCGACCGGTGGATCTGGCCGCGGTCGGGCTGGTGCTGGATCGCGACTACCCGATGCCCGTGGTGCAGCACGACGTGGCCCGCGCACGAACGCTCGAGCGCTACGCCGTGGTCAAGGCCGCCGGCTGAGCCTCAGGAGCTGCGCGCTGTGCCCGGGCTGCCGGTGCAGCGGGCGATCAGCGCCAGCAGGTCTTCTTCCGAATACGGCTTGCCCAGGTAGTGATTGACGCCGAGTTGCGCCGCATGGTCGCGGTGCTTCTGGGCGATGCGCGACGTGATCATGATCACCGGCAGGCCCTTCAGGCGCAGATCGGCGCGCAGGTTGCGCACCAGATCGAAGCCGTCCATGCGGGGCATCTCGATGTCGCTGAGCACGATGGCCGGCAGTTCCTGCGCCAGACGCTCCAGCGCGTCGATGCCGTCCTTGGCCAGCATCACGCGATAGCCCTCGCGCAGCAGCATGCGCTCGGTGACGCGGCGCACGGTGAGCGAGTCGTCGACCACCAGCACCAGCGGTGCCAGCGGCGCCTCGACCACGAAGGCCTGGGTGGCGCCGTCTGCACTGGCAGCCTGCGTCGCGCTGCGCGCGGCCACGCCGTACAGCGCCGACAGCGCCACCGGGTTGTAGATCAACGCCACGTCGCCACCGGCCAGCAAGGTCATGCCGGCCAGTCCGGGCATGCGCGAGAGCTGCGGGCCGAGGTTCTTGACCACCACTTCGTGGTTGCCGATCACGTCGTCCACATGCACCGCGATGCGCTGCGATGCGCTACGCACGATGAGCACCTGGCTGGCGCGGGCGGCCACCTCGGTGCTGCAAGCACTGGTTTGCAGCAAGGCGCCCAGCCAGAAGAAGGGCAGCGCCTCGTTGTCCACGGTGAAACGCCCGCTGCGCGCGGCCACGGCCACCTCGCCTGACGGCACCCGACGCACCGTGTCGACCAGGGTCGATGGGACGCCCACCTTGAGCTCGCCGCAACGCACCATCACCACCTGGGTGACGGCGGTGGTCAGCGGCAGTAACAGCTTGAAATCGGTGCCACGACCTGCGGTGCTGGTGGTCTCGATGCGACCGCCGATGGCGTCCACCTCCGAGCGCACCACGTCCAGCCCGACGCCCCGCCCGGCCAGTTCGGTCACCTTGTCGGCAGTGGAAAAGCCGGGGCGGAATATCAGATCCGCGAGCTCGCCCGCGCTGGGTGTGCGGTCTGCGGTGATCAGCCCACCGGCTTGCGCCTTCTCGCGAATGCGTGGCAGATCGAGGCCACGGCCGTCGTCGCGCACCTCAACGCTCACCTCATTGCCCGACTGGCTCACGGCGATGACCACGGAGCCGGTCGCGTCCTTGCCGGCGGCAACGCGCACTGACGGCAATTCAATCCCGTGCGTCACGCTGTTGCGCAACAGGTGCTCGAAAGAACCCGTCATGCGATCGAGCACGCCACGGTCGATCTCGATCGAACCGCCTTCGATGTCCAGGCGCACCTGCTTGCCCGTCTCCTTGGCCGCCTGCCGCACCACGCGGTGCAGCCGTTCCGACAGGCCCTCGAACTCGACCATGCGCGTGCGCAGCAAGTCGTCTTGCAGTTCACGGGTGAGCCGGCCCTGCGCGGCCAGACCGTCCTCGGTGCTTTGCAGCGACTTTTGCAAGGTGCGCTGCACGGTGGCCACGTCGTTGACCGACTCGGCCAGCATGCGGGTGAGCTCCTGCAGCCGCGTGTAGCGGTCGAATTCCAGGGGGTCGAACTCTTCGGAGGCCGACCTGGCAGCTTCCATGCGCGAGCTGATCTGGGTTTCGGCCTGGATCTCGATGTCGTGCAACTGGCCGCGCAAGCGCTCAAGGTTGTCGCTCAGATCGACCAGCGAGTCCTTCATGTGGTTGACATCGGACGCGATGCGCGAACGGGTGATGCTGACCTCGCCGGCCTGATTGACCAGCCGGTCGAGCAGCGGCGCTCGAACGCGCACCGCCGAGGTCGATGCCGTGTGTGCAGACACGGCAGGCACGTCATCGGCGGCGGCTGTGGTGCCAAAGCGCGACCAGTCGATGTCATCGCCAGCCGGCGCCGATGCGCTGGCGGCCCCGGCCGTTGCGCCGACATCATCGTCGAGCGTTTCCTCGTCGGTGACGGCAGCGGTGGCAAGCGGTGCCGGCTCGACCACGTCGGCTCGCGCAGCAGCGGGCTCCACAGACCGTGGTGTGGGCTCGGTGGCTTCAGCGACCACCGACTGCCGCAAGGTTTCGAACACCTGTTGCAAGGCGTCGCAACGCGCCAGCAAAGGCTCGATGTCATCGCTCGAGACGGGTGTTTCGGCCAGCACCGAGGTCAGGTGCTCGATGCGGCTCTCGAGCCGGTGCAGCATCTCGCCCAGCCGCATCGCGCCTGCGAGGCGGGCTGCGCCCTTGAGCGTGTGCAGGTCGCGCATGGCGCCCGCACCGTGCTGCGCATCGTCGGGGCTGCGCGACCAGTCCTGCAGGTGGCTGGCCAGCCGGCCGAACAACTCCTCGGCCTCTTCTTCAAAGATCGAGAACAGCTCGGGCTGCAGCGCATCAATGGCATCGATGTCGTCGTCGGCTTCGGGGGGCGCTGTCGCCTCGAGCGGCTCAGCGTCTGCGGTGCCCTCCGCAGACTCCGCGGCTGCTGGCGCCTCGATCACGGCCTCTTCTGGCTCGTCGCCGCCAGACTCTTCCAGCGGCGCCGCGCCCGAGTCCAGCAAGGCGCCGGCGTCCAGCTCGGCCACCACCGACTCCAGCCGATGCGCCGATGCCAGTTCGTGCTCGGACAAACGCTGCAGCAGTTCGTCGGACGGGCTCTTCAGGAAGCCGGCGGCGAACTGGTGCAGCAGGCTGCGGATCTCGTCGGCGGCGTCGCGGAACAGCTCGGCTTCCAGCGGGGTGCCCGAGCCCAACGCACGGTTGCGCTCGAGCGCATGTTCGAGCGTGCGCGCCAGCTCAGACAGCTCGGCAAAGCCCACCGTGGCCGAACTGCCAGCCAGCGAGTGCGCCAGCGCCACAGCGGTCTCGCTCACCGGCTGCTCGAGATCGAACGACCATTCGGCAATCTCGGTGACGAGCTGCCTCGACAACTCGTCTGCTTCGTTGAGATAGATGTTGAAAAGCGCCAGGCTGATGCGCAAGGGGCCAACGCGCTTGAACTCCTCCTCGTCTGACAGCGCCTGCTCCTTGCCGGGCTCGTCGCCAACTTCATCAGGCTGCAGCTCAAGCGCCTCAGGCTCCACCGGCTGAACCGTGTCCGGCGCGGCCGCGCTGGCGGGCGTGCCCAGATCGAGATCGAGGTCAAACAGCTCTGGCGGCAAAGCCTGGACCGCCGCTGGCGGCACCGGGCTGGCAGCCGTCTCGCCCTCGAGCGGTATCGGCCGCGTGGCCTCGATGCCCAGCGGCCCGAACATCGAACCGAAGTCGAGCAGGTCCAGATCGTCGGATGGAGGCGGCTCGGCAGAGACGCTGGCGCGGACATCGCTGGCGGCAACCGACAAGTCGAGATCGAACACGGGCTCGGGCTCGGGCTCGGGCTCGGGCTCGGGCTCGGGCTCGGGCTCGGGCTCGGTCTCGGTCTCGGTCACAGGATCGGGCCCGAGCACCACCGTCGGCGCGGAATCACCGAGATCGCTCAGATCAAGATCCGGCGCCTCGGTGAGCGTCGGCGCGGCATCCGTCAGCTCGAGATCGAGCTCGGCGGCCTCGAAGGCGTCCATGCCGAGGTCGGGGAACTCAGCCGCTTTCGGTGCCACCTCGACGACCACCGGCTGGGCAGCAGCTTCGAACTGGCGGGCCGCCTCGCGGATGCGTGCGGCGCTGTGTGGCGTGTCGCGAGAGGCTGCGATGTCCTCGACCCAGGACCCGAGCTGCTCGAGCGCCCAACCCGTGAACTCAAGCAGCGGAGTGCTCGCGGGGCGCTGTTCGGACAGCAGCGTGTTGAAGAGCTGCTCGCACACCCAGGCCGCATCGGCGAATTCGGCCAACCCCACCATGCGCGCGCTGCCCTTGAGCGTGTGAAAAGAACGCCGCACGAGCGTGATGCCCTGCAAATCGTCGGGCGCTTGGGCCAGATCGGCACAGGCCTGACGGGCGCTACCGAAGACCTCGCGCGCTTCCTCGAGGAATACCTCGCGCATTTCCGGGTCGCCGTCCGACTCGTCGGCGGGAGCCTTGGCCGGCGCAGCTGGCGCTGACAGCACCGGTTCAACCGGGATGGCCACGGGTTCGCCGAGGACCACCGCAGCCCGGCCGCTGCGGCCCATGACCGGCGACAGGCTGCCCGACTCCGCGTCATAGACGAACAGCGTCTTCGCCAGCGCGGGTTGCACCGCCAGCATGTCGATCAGGAACCCGAGCGCGCCCAGGTTGTTGGCAAAGCGGTCAAACACGCCGGCTTGCGACACGCGGGCGACATCGATCTCGGTGGACGTCAGGCCGTCGAGCTCGTCGCGCATGCGCAGCAGTGCCGCGACGGCATGGTCCATGCCCAGCACCGACAGCACACCGCGCATGGCGGCCAGTTGCTGGGGCACCGGGATCAGCACCTTGGAATCGCCGGGGTTGCGGAAGAACGCATCCACCTGACGCTCAGCCTCTGACAGGGACGCGCGCAATTCACGCACCACGCTGCCCATGGTCTGGCGGTCGGACACGCGTCGATACAGGTCTTCCATCCAGCCTTCGAGCGGCTGCGAGGGCGCGCCCTCACGCACCTCGGCCATCCGCTCGGACAGTCGCTGCGAGCGCGCACCGAGCTCGGGGTGGTCAAAGTCGCCGTCTTCCAGGCACGCCTCGACGTACAGCAAGCAGGTGGCGACTTCCATCGCCAGCGCGGCCGAGGGTGGCGCGCCGGACTGCTGCGCCTGAGCCGCAGCCTGACGCAGCGCCTCGGCCAGCGAATCTCCAAACGGGAAAAACCGCTTGAGCGACTCGCCCACCAGCGAGAACTGCTCGCCCAACCCGTGCAGACGGTGCATTTCGCCTGCGGCCACACCGGACCACGACTCCTTCGCCGCAGCCACTCGCTTGAGCGCCTGAGCAGTCAGAGCCGGATCAAAACGGCCCAGCCGGCTGCTCTGGTAATCGGTGGCGACATGGCCTTCGAGCTCGTAGGCCTGGCGCACGGCGACCAGCCGCGCAGCGCTGCCGCCATCGCCTGGCCACTCGGCCTGGGCGCAGAAAAACAGCAGATCGCGGGCAAGCAGTTCGGGCACCTCGCCAGCGCCACGCTCGAAACCGCGCAGCACCGACAGCAATCGCGAAACCACCCGCGTGCTGAAGACATCGGACTTGAGCAAGCCCTTGGATTGGGCCTCGAACATCGCCGCAGCCAGCTTCCACAGGGTGGCCGCACGAACATCCGACGCACCTGCGCCCAGCCCGGCAAAGATGTCGCTCATCTGAGCGGCCGCAGCAGCCGACGAGCCACGCATGAGCGCCAACATCTTGCTTTCGACCGCCGAGCGCGCAGCCGCATCGCTCGCACGTGGCTGTGCCTGCGCGTCATCAGGCAGCGCCAGCCAGTGCCACTCGAAGTCCCACAGGTCGGCCGGGTGCACCCTGTCGGCAGCCGCGAGTTGCTGCACCGCCTGGTACTGCGGAAACATCGACAGCGCAGAAACCGCCTTGGCCGCCAGCACCCGCTCGAGGTAATCCAGCAGCGCGAACAAGGCGCGCTCGATGGTCTGCACCGCCTGAGCGTCAAACAGACGCGGCTTTGCGGCAAACCGTTGTACGGCCGCCTCGCAGGCTCGCAGCACACTGGCACCGGCGGGCAGTCCTGTCAGCTCGAGCGCACCCACGCCATGGTGCAAATGCTGGCGTGCGGCCCGCATCTGGGCGGGGTCGACCAGACCGTCATCCGGACTGACGGCGGAATCAAGCTCCCGGGCGTGCCGGCGCAGGCCCTTGAGGGCCAGTTCGATGGACCGCCGCAACTCCTCGTGCACCCACGACAGCGCGCTCAGATCGCTGGTGCCTTCGGTTTCGGCACCACGGCCGAATGCCGTTGGAGGGTTGCGCAAGCTGTCCATGCAGTGCCTTGTGGTTGGGTGCAGCCGAGCGGCGGGGCGCGGGGCCGATCAGTCGATTTTGAAGCGGGCGACGGACTGCTTCAGCTCTTCGGCCGTGTGCGAGAGCTCACGCACCATCTGCGCGGTCGAGCGGGTGCCTTCACCGGTCTGCTCGGTCACCGCAAAAATGTGCTGGATGTTGGTGGCCACGACGTTGGCCGACTGCGCCTCGCCCAGCGCCTGGCTGGAGATGTGCATGATCAGATCGGCCAGCTCGCGCGACACGCGGTCGATATCGCCCAGCGCACTGCCGGCCTTGTCGGTCAGCCGGGTGCCCTCGACCACGCCCTGCGTGGAACGCTCCATGGCGGCCACCGCGTCCTGGGTATCGGTCTGGATCGCCTTGACAAGCGCGGCAATCTGCCGGGTGGCGTCGGCCGAACGCTCGGCCAGCCGCTGCACCTCTTGCGCCACCACCGAAAATCCGCGACCCGCCTCACCGGCCGACGCGGCCTGGATGGCGGCATTGAGCGCCAGCACATTGGTCTGCTCGGTGATGTCGGAAATCAGCTCGGTGATCTCGCCGATCTCTTGCGACGACTCGCCCAGCCGCTTGATGCGCTTGGAGGTTTCCTGGATGTGATCACGAATGGAGTGCATGCCGCCGATGGTGTCTTGCACCGCGCGCAGCCCGGATTCGGTGGCACTCAAAGACTGGCGCGCCACCTGCGCCGTTTGTTGGGCCTGCGCCGAAACCTGGTTGATGCGCCCGGCCATCTGCAGCACCGACTCGCCGGTGTCGCGGATCTCGCGCAATTGCTCGCTCGATGCAGCCAGCAGCTCGGTCGACGTCAGGTCGACCATCTGGGTGGTTTCAGTCACGCGGCTGACCGTGCCTTGAACCTGCGCGACCAGCGTGCGCAGTTCCTCGACGGTGTAGTTGACCGAGTCGGCGATGGCGCCGGTGATGTCTTCTGTGACGGTCGCCTGCTGCGTCAGATCGCCCTCGGCGACGAGTTGCAGCTCGTTCATCAGACGCAGGATGGCAGCCTGGTTGGCATCGTTGATGCGCTTGGATTCGTCGCGCTGTCGCTGGGCTTCAATGCGCTGGCCATCGAGTTCCAGGGCTCGCTGCGATTCATCGGCGGAGATCCGCTTGCGCTGGCCGAGCACCCCGATGCCAGCCAGCAGCACCGACATCAGCAGGCCGAGACTCGCCACTCGCGGCGCCAGCACGATCTCGGCACTGACGAACGGCAGCAACGCGATCGCCAGCACGCCGCACAGCCCGACGACCGTCAGCAAAGCCAGCCAGGGCTGCGCAGGCTTGGCGCGCAACGCAGCAGGCACCGTCTCCTCGGGGCTGACGGTGGAATCGCGCGCACGCGATATATCAAACGCCACGCGATCGGATGGCGAGGCCTCGGCAATGATGGAATGCGTGAAGTCTCTCGACCCGCTCGAAACGGAGCCTTCGAGCACCACGGTGCGCTCCATGTCGGTGTTCATGTTCATCTCCAGGGGCAAACGCTGATGCGCGCAGGCCGGCGCCTCATCAGCCCACGATCCGCAGGAAGGCCTCGTGCCTGACCAGCGCGGCCAGGTGGATTTCTTGCCAGACACGCCCTGTGGCGTCCAGCAGGCGCTGACCCACAAAGGCAGGGGCAGCGGCGTCGGCCTCGCGCTCCAGCGAAAAATCGGCTTCGCCGCGCAGTCCGGCGAGACGATCCACGCGCAAGGCCGCGTTGACTTCAAATGAGGCGTTGAACGCCACCAGCATCGTCGGCTCGCGAACGGACTCGGGCGCCGTCAGCCCCAGGAAACGGCCCAGATCCACCACCCCGTGCAGGTGGCCGCGCAAATTGGCCACGCCGAGAAACCATGGCTGCGCGTGAGGCAGCGGCATCAATGGCACGGTCGGAAAGATCTCGCCCGCCTCGGTCAGCGGAAACAGGAAACGGTGCCCGGCACTCTCGACGGCCAGCCACGAGCGCCCGGACGGCGTCGGCTGCGCTGGTTGCGCCTCATCGACCGGGTGCGCGGGGTGGTCTCGAAGGGCTTCCTGGCTGGGCATGAGGTCGGACTGATCGTGGGACGGATGCGGAAAGCCGGTGTCAGCCGAAGGCACGGATCTTGGCCGCCAGATCTTCGGGATTGACGGGCTTGACGATGTAGTCGCGCGCGCCCTGGCGCATGCCCCAGACCTTGTCGGTTTCCTGATTCTTGCTGGTGCACATGATCACCGGCACGCCGGCGTAACGCGGGTCACGCGTGATGGTGCGCGTGAGCTGAAAGCCGTTCTGGCCGGGCATCACCACGTCCATCAGGATCAGGTCGGGGATCTGTTCCTCGAGGCGGCGCATGGCCTCCTCGCCGTTTTGCGCGGTGCGCACGCTGTAACCCTGGCTGAAAAGCAACCCGGAGACGTAGTGCAACTCCGTCCTCGAGTCGTCCACCAGCAAGATGTCCTTGATTGCCATGCTTCGTCCTTGCAAGAGTCGCCCTCAGGCGGGCGACTCGACCACACGCGTCAGTGCGCCTCTGCCAGCACATGGAGGTGCTGACGCACCGCATCGAGCAGTTGGTCCTTGGTGAAAGGTTTGGTGAGGTAGCCCTGCGAGCCGACCATCCGCCCGCGCGCCTTGTCGAACAACCCGTCCTTGGACGACAGCATGATCACCGGCACGTCGGCAAAGCGCGCGTTGCGCTTGATGATGGCGCAGGTCTGGTAGCCGTCGAGGCGCGGCATCAGGATGTCGCAGAAGATCAGCGAAGGTGAGTGATCGTTGACCTTGGACAGTGCGTCGAAGCCGTCCTCGGCCAGAAACACCTCGTAGCCGCCTTGCTTGAGAAAGATTTCGGCGCTGCGCCGGATGGTGTTGCTGTCATCGATGACCAACACCCTGGCCTTGGGCGCTGCTGCCGCGGAGTCTTCGTTCACTGACTTCTCCCTATCAGGACGCGAACATCGCATCCCGCCTACGGCTTTTATCGGTCAGATCTGCACCAACTCAAAGTCTTCTTTTCGCGCGCCGCATTCCGGACAGGTCCAGTTCATCGGAATGTCTTCCCAGCGGGTGCCCGGGGCAATCCCGTGCTCCGCGTCGCCGAGAGCTTCGTCGTAGATCCATCCACAGATCAGGCACATCCAGGTTCGCGCTTCAGTCACGGTGGTGTTGGGGCGTCATTACAATCTGTGCAATTCTACCGACGCCCTTTTCGAGCATTTCCGAGCCCGAACGGGCGACGGTGCTGAGCAGTCCTGTTGTTCCTTTTTCACCCGAGCCTTCCTCCATGACTGCACAGACCCAACCGGCTTCCGATGCCGCTGACGCGTTGCAGGAAGCCCCCTCCCCCTCCTGCGTGATGAGCTTCAACGCCACCGATGCCACGGGTGCGAGCGGCGTTGCGGGCGACGTGGCCACCATCGCCGCCATGGGCGCGCACGGTCTGCCGATCACCACCTCGATCGTGATGCGTGACACCGCGGAGGTGTTCGACTTCCATGCGCTCGATCCCGACGTCATCGCCGAGCAAGCGCGCTGCGTGCTTGAAGACATCACCATCGCGGCGTGGAAGGTCGGCTTTCTGGGCTCCGCCGAGGGCGTGGGCGCGGTCGCCGAGATCCTGTCCGACTACCCCGATGTGCCGCTGGTGGCCTACATGCCCAGCCTGTCGTGGCTCGACGAAGATCAGCAGCAGTCCTACGCCGACGCGTTCCGCGAGCTGGTGCTGCCGCAGACCGAGGTGCTGGTGGGCAACCACCAGACGCTCACCGACTTTCTGCTGCCCGACTGGGAAGCCGACCGGCCCGCATCGCCTCGTGAGATTGCGGTCGCCGCCGCGGAGCATGGCGCGCAGTTCGTGCTGGTGACCGGGGTGCTGATGACCACCAGCAAGAACCCCGAACAGTTCCTCGACAACGTGCTCGCATCGGCGCAAGGCGCCATCACCGGCGAAAAGTTCGAGCGCTTCGAGGCCAGCTTCAACGGCGCGGGCGACACCCTGTCGGCCTCGCTGGCCGCCTTGCTGGCCACGGGCAGCGAATTGCAAAACGCAGTGGGCGAGGCGCTCGCCTTCCTCGACCAGTCGCTCGACGCGGGCTTTCGCCCTGGCATGGGCAACGTGGTTCCTGACCGATTTTTCTGGGCGCTGGCGCCCGGTGAAGAAGACGAGAGCGGCGCCGAAGGCGATGGTGCCGAAACCGACACCCCGGGCACTCGACACATCCACTAACGCGCTGGCATTCGCCCCGCAGCACGCGCGCACTCCGGCCTGACATGACTTCCACCAACGCTCAGCTTTTCGAACGCGCCCAGCGGGTCATCCCCGGCGGCGTCAACTCACCCGTTCGCGCCTTCAAGGCGGTCGGCGGCACGCCGCGCTTCATTGCGCGTGCGCAAGGCCCGTACATCTTCGACGCCGAAGGCACGCGCTACATCGACTACATCGGCTCGTGGGGACCGATGATCCTCGGCCACGGCCACCCTGCCGTGCTCGAGGCGGTGCAAAAGGCAGCGCTCGACGGCTTCTCGTTCGGCGCGCCCACCGAGCGCGAGATCGAACTGGCCGAGGAAATCCTCAAGCTCGTGCCCAGCATGGACCAGGTGCGCCTCGTCAGCTCAGGCACAGAAGCCGCGATGAGCGCGCTGCGCCTGGCGCGGGGCGCCACCGGACGCAACAAGATCGTCAAGTTCGAGGGCTGCTACCACGGTCACGCCGACGCGCTGCTGGTCAAGGCCGGCTCGGGTCTGGCCACCTTCGGCAACCCGACCAGCGCGGGCGTGCCCGAAGACGTGGTCAAGCACACCGTGGTGCTCGAATACAACCACATCGGCCAGCTCGAAGAAGCCTTTGCGCTGCACGGCTCCGACATGGCCTGCGTGATGATCGAGGCGATCTGCGGCAACATGAATTTCGTGCGCGCCAGCGTGCCCTTCATGACACGGTTGCGCGAGCTGTGCACCCAGTACGGCGTGCTGCTGGTGTTCGACGAGGTCATGACCGGTTTCCGCGTGGCGCTCGGCGGCGCTCAAAGCGTCTACGCCAAGTTGATCCCCGGCTTCGCACCCGATGTGAGCGTGTTCGGCAAGGTGATCGGCGGGGGCATGCCGCTGGCGGCCTTCGGCGGCCGGCGCGCCGTGATGGAGCAGCTCGCACCACAGGGACCGGTCTATCAGGCCGGCACGCTGTCGGGCAACCCGGTGGCCACCGCCTGCGGTCTGGCCACGCTGCGCGAGATCCAGAAGCCCGGCTTCTTCGAAGCGCTCACCGCCAGCACGCGGCAGCTGGTCGACGGCTTCGCGGCTGCGGCCGCCGAGGCCGGCGTGCCCATGGTCACCGACAGCGAAGGCGGCATGTTTGGCTTTTTCTTCGCATCGCAGCTGCCGCAGCAGTACACGCAGGTGCTGGCCACCGACAAGGCGCGCTTCAACCACTTCTTCCACGCCATGCTCGACCGCGGCGTCTACCTGGCGCCAGCGCTGTACGAAGCCGGTTTTGTCAGTGCGGCGCACCGCCCCGACGACCTCGCTGCCACGATCGAAGCCGCGCGGCAGTCGCTCAAGCTCGCGCTCTGAGCTGTTTCTGATCGTCAATCGCCGCGCGCTCGCCCGATGAGCGCGCCGGCGCTGGCCCGATTACTGCTCAACTCCCTCCATGCACATCCACATCCTCGGCATTTGCGGCACCTTCATGGGCGGCCTGGCGGCGCTGGCGCGCGAGGCGGGTCACCGGGTGACCGGCTGCGACGCCGGCGTCTACCCGCCGATGAGCGACCAACTGCGCGCGCTGGGCATCGACCTCATCGAGGGCTGGGGCGCCGACCAGCTCGCGCTCAAGCCCGATCTGTTTGTCGTGGGCAACGTGGTCTCGCGCGGCAACCCGCTCATGGAAGCGGTGCTCGACGCCGGCGCGCCCTACACCAGCGGCCCGCAGTGGCTCGCCGAGCACGTGCTGCAAGGCCGCCATGTGCTGGCGGTGGCCGGCACCCACGGCAAGACCACCACCACCTCGATGCTGGCCTGGGTGCTCGAACACGCCGGACTGCAGCCGGGCTTTCTGGTCGGCGGCGTGCCGCTGAACTTCGGCATCTCGGCGCGGCTGGGCGCACCGGTGCCGGCCGATGCCGGCGCGCCGCGCCCGCCCTTCGTGATCGAGGCCGACGAGTACGACACCGCCTTCTTTGACAAGCGCAGCAAGTTCGTCCACTACCGCCCGCGCACGGCCGTGCTCAACAACCTCGAGTTCGACCACGCCGACATCTTCGACAACCTCGCGGCCATCGAGCGGCAGTTCCACCACCTGGTGCGCACCGTGCCGGCGCAAGGGCGTCTGGTGGTCAACGCGCGTGACGAGTCTTTGCAGCGCGTGCTCGGCATGGGTTGCTGGAGCGATGTGGTGCGCTTTGGCGCGCGCCGCGAGACCCCCGGCGAGTGGCGCACGCGCGGCGAGCCGCACGCCTTCGACGTGCTGCGCGGCAGCATGAAGATGGCCCGCGTCGAGTGGGCGCTGGCCGGCGAACACAACCAGCTCAATGCGCTGGCGGCCATCGCTGCGGCCGACCACCTGGGCGTGCCGGCCGAGGTCGCGGCCAGCGCGCTGGCCAGCTTCGAAAACGTGCGCCGGCGGCTCGAGTTGCGCGGCAGCGCCGCCGGCATCAGCGTCTACGACGACTTCGCCCACCACCCCACGGCGATGCACACCACCATCAACGGGCTGCGCCGTCAGGTCGATGCACGCTGGAGCCCTGCTCAGCCGCGCCCGCGCGTGCTCGCGGTGTTCGAGCCCCGCTCCAACACCATGAAGCTCGGCACCATGAAGGCGCAACTGCCGTGGGCGCTCGAAGAAGCCGATCTGTCGTTTTGCCACAGCGGCGGCCTCGACTGGGACGCCACGCAGGTGCTCGCACCGCTGGGCCAGCAAGCCGTGGTCAGCCCGACCATCGATCAGCTGGTCTCGCAGGTGGTGGCCGCAGCTCGCCCCGGCGACCATGTGCTGTGCATGAGCAACGGCGGC
>CANGBT010000018.1 GCA_947452135.1 Burkholderiales bacterium | reverse complement strand
TTCAGGCTTCCTGAAGGCCCAGGTGGCGGAATTGGTAGACGCACTAGTTTCAGGTACTAGCGAGTAACTTCGTGGAGGTTCGAGTCCTCTCCTGGGCACCAAATATAACTAAGCCAGCTTTCGCTGGCTTTGTTGTTTCTGGACTCCGCGCGACGGAGTCAGATCGAAAATTTCTTGGCCAGGCCGTCCGGTCGCAAGGCGTCGTACTCTTCAAACGGCTGGTGAATCCAGGGGCTGGTGGGCAGCAGTTCGACGTGATAGTCGGGCACGTAGGACGACACGCCCTTGGTCCAGATCACGGCGGATCGCAACTCGCTGATGGCCGGCATGCCGCGCAAGCGCTCGACCACGGCGCTCAGCGTGACGCCCGAGTCGGCCAGGTCGTCAACCAGCAACACCCGACCGCCCAGTTCGCCATGCGGCAAGGTGATGTAACTGGCCATGTCGAGGCGCCCCTGCACCGAACCTGAGTGGTCGCGGTACGAACTGGTGGACATGATCCCCAGCGGCTTGTCGAACACCCGCGAGAGCACATCGCCCGGGCGCATGCCACCGCGTGCAAGACACAGAATCTGATCGAACTGCCAGCCCGAGGCGTGAATCTTCAGCGCCAAACGCTCAATGAGCATGTGGTACTCGTCCCATGAGACGTACAGGTGCTTGCCGTCGTCGGTCAGCATGAAACGCGTTCGTTGGGCCGGCGAGGTTGGCGTGAGGTCATCGGGATCAGTTCTGGTAAGGGTGACGCAACAAGATGGTGTGGTCGCGATCGGGACCGGTAGAGACCATGTCGATAGGCGCGCCGATGAAAGACTGCACACGCTCGAGGTAGCGGCGCGCATTGAGCGGCAGCGCATCCCAAGCGGTCACCCCGAAGGTGGTTTCGGTCCAGCCCGGGAACGACTCGTAGATCGGCACGCAGGCCTTGATGTCGTCTGCATCGAGCGGGAGGATGTCGACGCGCGAGCCGTGAAGTTCATAGCCCACGCACACCTTGATCTCGGCCAACCCGTCGAGCACGTCGAGTTTGGTGATGCACAGACCAGACACGCCGTTGATGATGATCGAGCGCTTGAGTGCTGCCGCATCGAGCCAGCCGCAGCGACGTGGACGGCCAGTGACCGTGCCCCGTTCCTGACCCACGGTGGACAGATGGTGGCCGACCGTGCCCGGCTCGTCCATCGGCAACTCGGTTGGGAACGGTCCGCTGCCCACGCGGGTGGTGTACGCCTTGGTGATGCCCAGGATGTAGTGCAGCAGGTCAGGACCGACACCCGCGCCTGCGGCCGCGTTGCCAGCCACGCAGTTGCTCGAGGTGACATACGGGTAGGTACCGTGATCGATGTCGAGCAGCGTGCCTTGCGCACCTTCGAACAGCAGGTTGGCCCCGGCCCGGTTGGCCGTGTGCAGCGCATAGCCCACGTCGGCCATCATCGGCTTGATCTGCTCGGCTGCCAGCATGGCCATGTCGAAGATGGGCTGGAACTCGAGCGCCGTCGAATTGAGGTATCCCTCCAACGCGAAGTTGTGCAGTGCCAGCAGTTCGCGCAGTTTCTCGGCAAACCGCTCGGGGTGCTTCAGGTCCTGCACGCGCAGGGCGCGGCGCGCCACCTTGTCTTCATAGGCCGGGCCAATGCCCTTGCCGGTGGTTCCGATCTTGCCGGCGCCGCTGGTCTCGCGCAGCGCCTCGCGGGCCTTGTCGACCTCCACATGGAACGGCAGGATGAGCGGACACGACTCACTGATGAAAAGCCTCGAACGCACATCGAGACCGATGGCCTCGAGTCGGCCAATCTCAAGCAGCAGGTGCGATGGATCGACCACCACGCCGTTGCCGATGTAGCAGGCCACGCCGTCACGCATGATTCCCGAGGGGATCAGTTGCAACGCCGTCTTTACGCCCTTGATCACCAGTGTGTGCCCGGCGTTGTGGCCGCCCTGAAAACGCACCACGCCCTGCGCATGGTCGGTGAGCCAATCGACGACCTTCCCCTTGCCTTCATCACCCCACTGGGTTCCGACCACCACCACATTGCGTCCGGCCGTGCCAGATTGAGACTCACGCATCACTTGTTCATCCAGAAAAAGACCGGCGCGGTGCCGGTCGAATCACAAAACCCTGACGACCCAATGCGAACCGTCAAACACCAGTTCGCGGTCGCAGCCTTGACCTTCCAATTCATGTCCCGGCAACAGGCACACCACGGACTCCCCGCGCTGGCGCAACTGCCGCACCGCGGCACGCAGGGCAGGATCTTCCGACCAGGGCGCGCGAATCATGGGCACCGCGTGGTCCACGTCGAGCCGCTCAGCCAGCTCCTTCAGATCGACCACGCTGAAGCCCACTGCCGGGCGACTGCGACCGAAGACAGCACCCACCTCGTCGTAGCGACCACCGCGAACCAGCGCATCGCTGGATCCCGGCGCATACACCGCAAAGCGCGCTCCGCTGTAGTAGGCCGAACCGCCCAGATCACCCAGGTCGAAACCAACGCGCACCTCGGGGTAGGCCTCACGAACATGGCGCGCCAGCAAACGCAGATCTCGCAGAGCAGCGGCGATGAGCGGATGCTTCGGAAGCGCCTGTTCGGCCTGATCAAGCACCTCATCACCGCCATACAAACGCACCAGCAGTTGCAACGCGGTTTGCACTGACGACGACAGTCCACACGACAACTCGCTCAGCAGCGCGCCATCCTTCGCGGCCAGGGCATCGATCAGCGCCGAGGTTTGTGCGGCATCGACCTGCACGCCGGCCAGCACCCCGCGCACGATGCGCGCGTCACCCATGTCGAGCGTGGCCTCCTGGAGACCCACAGCCCTCACGCAATCGAGTGCCAGATCGATCACTTCGAGATCGGCTTCGAGCCCGACGTGGCCGAAGATTTCGGCGCCAAACTGCAGCGGCTCGCGCGTGCCGTGCAGGCCCGAAGGCAAGGTGTTCAGCAACGGGCCGCAGTAGCAAAGGCGTGTCACGCCTTCGCGGTTGAGCAAGTGCGCATCGATGCGAGCGACCTGCGGCGTGCTGTCCGCACGAATCCCCACCGTGCGCCCGCTGAGCTGGTCGACCAGCTTGAAGGTGCGCAGATCGAGCTCGCGCCCGGTGCCACTCAGCAGCGACTCGAGGTGCTCGAGCAACGGAGGAATCACCAGCTCGAAGCCGTAGTGGCCAGCCACATCGAGCAGACTGCGGCGCATGCGCTCGACGTGTCTGGCGCGGGCGGGCAAAACGTCAGCGATGTGCTCAGGCAGCAGCCAAGCAGACACCATGGAAATCACCAGCCTGTTAAAAGGGAGATTGTAGAAAGCCGCGGCTGCGGCAACCGATCAGGGCAGCGAAAAGATCAGCAGCGCGCCGCCAATCAGCAGCGCCAACAGCCCCAAAAACCGCAACTGACCATCGGCCAATTTTGCGGCTTGCTCGAAGACGGATCGCCAGCGTTGCGGACTGATCAAGGGAAGCAGCCCTTCAAGCACCAGCATCAAGCCGACTGCCGGCAGCAGCAAGCTCCAGAAATCGGCCGGGTCGATCACTTGGCGGGCGTCGTGTTGCCACGCATGGCCTTGAAGAACTCGCTCGAGGGATCGACCACCATCACGTCGGTCTTGTTCCGGAAGCTGATGCGGTAGGCCTCAAGGCTGCGATAGAACTGCGCGAATTGCGGATCACGCCCGAACGACTCGGCATACAGCGCAGACGCCTTGGCGTCGCCCTCGCCCTTGACCTTTTGGGCATCGCGGTAGGCCTCGGCCACGATCACTTCGCGCTGACGATCGGCATCGGCGCGAATCTTCTCGGCCTCGGCGGCCCCCGTCGAACGCAACTCGTTGGCCACGCGTTTGCGCTCGGACTCCATGCGTCGGTACACCGAGTCGGTGATGTTCGACGAAAAATCAACGCGCTTGATGCGCACGTCGACGATCTCGATGCCGAACGACTTGGCCTCATCACCCAGGCGCACGCGCACGCCTTGCATCACACGGTCGCGGTCAGTGGCCAGCATCGCCTGCACGGTGCGCTTGGTCACTTCTTCGTTGAAGGCGGCTTGGACGATCGGGCTGAGACGGCTTTCGACATTGCGCATGTCAACACCGTTGTTGCGGATGAACTGGCGCGCGTCGGTCACGCGCCACTTGACCAGCCAGTCGATCACCAGACTCTTCTTTTCGGCGGTGAAGATGGGACGGGTTTCCGGGCTGTCCAGCGTTTGCGTGCGCCGATCGATGAAGACCACGTTTTGCAAAGGCGGCGGCAGCTTGAACTTGAGTCCGGGTTCGGTGACCACTTCCTTGATTTCGCCCAGTGCGTAGATCACGGCGAACTGGCGTTGATCGACGATGAAGAGCGTCGAGAACGCCACCATCAGCACGATCAGAGCGCCAACGACATAAAAGCCAATGCGGTTCATGGGATTTCGTTCCGTGTGGGTTCAGCGACCGTCGCGGTCGCGGCCACGTTGACCATCGCGCGATCGCGAGTCAACGGCAGCGGGCTGAGCAGGGGCCGGCGCGGGGGTACCTTCAGCCGCGGCAGGTGCGCCAGGAGTCGGCGCACCGCCGGCTTGCTGCATGAGCTTGTCGAGCGGCAGGTACAGCAAGTTCGAATTGCCGTGGCTGTCCACGAGCACCTTGCTGACATTGGAATAAACCTGCTGCATGGCATCGATGTAGAGCCGGTCGCGCGTCACGGCCGGAGCTTTCTTGTACTCGACCAGCACGCTGGAAAAGCGCTGCGAATCACCCTCGGCCTGCGCCACCACGCGCGACTTGTAGCCTTCGGCTTCCTCACGCAGCCGCGCTGCCGTGCCCTGTGCTTTCGGGATCACGTCGTTGGCGTAGGCTTGGCCCTCGTTTTTCAGCCGCTCGCGGTCGGCGCCGGCCTTGAAGGCATCGTCAAACGACGCCTGAACCTGATCAGGCGCCTGAACGTTTTGCACGTTCACGTTGACCAACAAAATGCCCGTGTTGAGTCGATCAACCTGGGCCTGGATCGACTTAACCAACTCATTGGCGATGGCGTCGCGCTGCTCGTAAAGCACTGAGTCCATCGTGCTCTTGCCAACGATCTCCCGCACGGCAGACTCGGCGGCCTGCACCACGGCGTCGTCGGGGTTGCGGTTTTCAAACAGGTAAGCGCGCGCGTCTTTGAGACGGTACTGAACCGTGAAACGGATGTCGACGATGTTTTCGTCTTGCGTGAGCATGGAAGAGTCGCGCAGCCCGGTGCTTTGCACCACCGAATTGCGCCCGACCTCCACCGAACGAAGCTGCGTCACAGCCACCGTTTCACTGGCCTGAAACGGATAGGGCATGCGCCACTGAATACCGGCATCTGCCGTGTGGCTGAACTTGCCGAACGACGTGACCACGGCCTGTTGGCCTTCCTGGACGATGAAAAAACCGCTGCCCAGCCACAGCAGCGCGATCACCCCCACGATGAGACCGGCACCAATGCCAGCGCCCTTCAGGTCGGGCGGTACGCCGCCGCCGTCACCGGAGCCTGGCGGGCGAGGCGCACCAGGCTTGCCCGAGAACATGCCGCTCAACTTCTTGTTGAAGTCGCGCCAAAGTTCGTCGAGATCCGGAGGGCCGTCGCCCTTGTTCCAGAGGAGTCCCGACAGCGCCTTGGCGCTGCGCGAGAAGATCGACCCGTGACGGGTTTGACCCGAGTCTTCTGTCATTCGGCTGGTCTTCATACAGTAAGGGGATGAGTCCCGTTGAAGGCTGTGAATGTCTCGGCCAAGTCGTCGTCGCAAGACGACGACTGGTCCCGTGTCGAAGGTTCCGCCAAGAGGTCGGAGTCGCTTGAGGCAACCGCACTGGCATCGGCCATCAGTTGGCGAAGAGCCTCAATGCCCTGCCCGTCAGCCGCGCTGATGAAAACGCGGGGCAAGCTGCGCCCGTCGGGGAGGATGATCGCATCCACGCTGGTCCGCGGCATCTGATCAGGCTCAAGGCGATCCACCTTGTTGAACACCAGCAGCTGCGGGATGTCGCCCGCACCGATGCTCTCGAGCACGCGCTGAACCTCGGCCATCTGCTCGTCGCGGTTGGGGCTGGAGGCGTCGACCACGTGCAGCAGCAGATCGGCCTGCGCGGCCTCCTGCAGCGTGGCCTCGAAGGCCTCGACCAGCTTGTGCGGCAGGTCGCGGATAAATCCCACGGTGTCAGACAACGCCACATTGCGGCCGGTTTGCGCGATGTGCATCTGCCGGGTGGTGGTGTCGAGCGTGGCGAACAACTGATCAGCTGCATAAGCGCGAGCTTTCACCAGCACATTGAACAGCGTCGACTTGCCGGCGTTGGTGTAGCCGACCAGCGAGACACGAAACGTTTGGCTGCGCTCGCGCGAGCGACGCTGTGTATTGCGCTGGCGCTTGACCTTGACGAGGCGTTCCTTCACCGACTTGATGCGCTCACCGATCATGCGCCGGTCGAGTTCGATCTGTGCCTCGCCCGGACCGCCGCGGTTGCCGATGCCGCCACGCTGACGCTCCAAGTGACTCCAGCGGCGCACCAGACGAGTCGACAGGTACTGCAGCCTCGCCAGTTCCACCTGCAGTTTGCCTTCGTGGCTCTGCGCACGGTCGGCAAAAATCTCGAGGATCAGCATGGTGCGATCGGCCACGGCCACGCCCAGATGACGCTCGAGGTTACGCTGTTGCGCAGCTCCCAACGCCTGATCAAACAGCACCACCTCGGCGCGATGCATGCCCACCAACAACTTGATCTCGTCTGCCTTGCCGCTGCCGACGAACAAGGCCGGGTCGGGGCTCTTGCGGCGCGCGATGACGCGGGCCACCGGCAAATCACCCGCTGATTCAGCCAGCAGCGCGAGTTCATCAAGCGACTCGTCAAACGTGGGGGCACGGCCGACTTCAACGCCCACCAGAATGGCGCGCGCCGGGCCCGCAGCATCAAAGGACGCGGCGTCAGAACTCACGACCACGTCCCGAAACACCGGACCACGACGAACGTTTCGTTCAACTCAACTCCGGCGTCTCGGCCGCGCTGAAATTGACCGCACGACCCGGCACCACCGTAGAAATGGCGTGCTTGTAGACCATCTGAGTCACTGTGTTGCGCAACAGGACCACATACTGGTCAAAAGACTCGATGTGGCCTTGCAACTTGATGCCGTTGACCAGGTAAATCGACACTGGAACGTGCTCTTTGCGCAGCAGGTTCAGGAACGGATCCTGCAGGAGCTGACCTTTGTTGTTCACGATATCCTCCGTGTTCAAAACTATTGGATGAGGAACATAACACAGCGTTTCGAGACGGCTCGGGCCGGTTCCAAATGCCCTCAGTCCTTGCCATCAAATGGGTTTTTCCCGGATCGCATCTCAATGCGCAGAGGCGTTCCGGTGAGCTTGAAGTGGTCACGAATGCGCCCTTCGAGAAACCGCTTGTAGGTCTCGCTCACGTGTTCCAGAGAGTTTCCGTGGATCACGACGATCGGCGGATTCATGCCGCCTTGGTGCGCGTAGCGCATCTTGGGCCTGAACATGCCGGCACGCTTGGGCGCCTGATGCTCGATCGCGTCGAGCAGCAACCGCGTGAGCACGGGCGTGGGCATCTTGCGAATCGCTGACGCATGCGCATCGGCGATGGCCTTCCACACCGGCGCCAGACCTTGGCGCTTGATCGCAGAGATGTTCATCACCGGAGCAAACTTCAAAAAGGCCAACCGCTGCTCGATCGAGCGCTGCAGCAACTGCTTCTGGTAGTCGTCGACGGCATCCCATTTGTTGACCGCAATCACCACCGCGCGGCCACTCTCGAGGATGTAGCCAGCGATATGCGCATCCTGCTCGCTGACGCCCTGAGTGGCATCGAGCAGCAACAGCACCACGTTCGCGTCGGCGATAGCCTGCAGCGTCTTGACCACCGAGAACTTCTCGATGGCCTCGAACACCTTGCCCTTGCGACGCAGCCCGGCGGTGTCGATCAGCTCGAACTTCTGACCATGACGCTCGAAGGGCACGGTGATCGCGTCGCGAGTGGTGCCGGGCATATCGAAAGCGACCAGCCGTTCTTCACCCAGCCACGTGTTGATGAGCGTGGACTTGCCCACGTTCGGCCGCCCCGCCACGGCCAAGCGTATGGGCGCGTCTTCTTCCGGCTCCGACTGCTCGTCGGGGAAATCGAAACCAGCCAGCACCGCATCGGTGAGGCTGCGAATGCCTTGTCCATGTGCCGACGAGACGGGGTGTGGCTCGCCCATGCCCAACTCGAAAAACTCGCCCAGCAGCGGCGACTCGACCATGCCCTCGGCCTTGTTGGCCGCCAGCAGCACGGTCTTGCCCACGGTGCGCAAATACCGGGCGATGTCATGGTCCTGTGCCGAGAGTCCGGCGCGGATGTCCACCACGAAAATCACAGCATCGGCCTCGGCCACGGCCTGGCGCGTTTGCTTGGCCATTTCCTTGACGATGCCGCTGTCGCAGGTCGGCTCGAAGCCGCCCGTATCGATGACGATGAACTCGCGGTCTCCGATGCGGCCGTCACCGTAGTGGCGGTCGCGGGTCAACCCGGAGAAATCAGCGACGATGGCATCGCGGCTCTTGGTCATCCTGTTGAACAGGGTCGACTTGCCGACATTCGGTCGGCCAACGATGGCGATGACTGGTTTCATTTGAGCGAGCTGGCCGGCAGCCCCGCGAGGAGCATCAAGGACGCAATGCGAACAGGCCGCCGTTCCGAGTGACTGCCAGCAGGGTCATCCCCGACGTCACCGGTGCAGCCGCAAGCGGGCTGCCATCGGTGGACACACGCAACTGTGTGGCTCCGCGGTCGACAGACAGGAAGATCAGGTTCCCCTCGAGGTCACCAAACACCACGACCGGGCCGAGACTCACTGGCGCAGACAGCTCACGATGCAAGAAAGCATCAGACGTCCAGGCGACATCGCCTGAGTTCATCTTCCAGGCCGTCACGCGATCTGAAGCGTCAGCACCCACCACGTACTGTGAATCTGCAGCAACACCCTTGCGACCGCCAACGTTGCGCGTCCAAAGTGGCGTTCCGGACTGAGCGTTCACGCAACCGACCGCTGCCTGAAACGAGCGCGCGCACACGAAGTCGCCCACGCGCACGGAGGGCCCGACAAGGTCTGCCAGCCGCTCCACTTCGTTGGTGCCGCGAGGCGTCGCCATCGTCAAGTCCCAGCGAACGGCGCCGTTGGACGGGTCGAGCCCCGCCAGTTTGGTCCCCTGCCCGACCAGCAAGGTGTCCTTGAACGGCACGATCACTCCGGTTTGCGAAAGACTCAGCGCGTCCCCGGGGCGTTTGACAGACCACAGACTGGCTCCATCCTGAGCATCAAACGCGCTGACGCTGCGGTCGATACCCAGCACGAAGACCCGCCCGCCTGCCACCAGCGGCGCGGTCACCACCTTGGAGCCCACGGGCATCTTCCAGAGCACCTTGCCGTCTTCGAGGGCCACCAGATTGCCTTCGCGAGTCACCACAGCGGCCACCTTGCCATCGCTCCCCACGCCGGCCGACAAGACGGCTCCGGCGCTGCCCTTCCACACCACCCGGCCGCTCTCGGCCTCGACGGCCATCACAGTGCCATCGGAGTCGGCCACCGTGAAGCGGCCAGCATTGACCGGCACCGTCAGCGGAAACTCGACGTTCGAAAGCCGCGAGCTCCAGACGATGCGACCCGTGATCTGTGGCTTGATGTCCACCAGCGGGGTCGGTTTGGGCTTGTCGGGGCCCATGGAGCATGCGCTCAACAGGGCAACAAGCCCGGCCAGCAAAAGGCCGGATAGGCGGTTCATTTGGACGCTCCTGAGCTGGCGGCATTGGCGACATCAGGGCTCACTGCAGCCTCGGGCGGCGCACCCATGGATGTCAGCTTGGCTTCAATCAACCGCCGGTATTCAATCTTCGGGTTCATGGCCAGCCACGCCTTCTTGTAGGCGGCTTTCGCCTCGTCGGTCTTGCCAAGGGCCAGCAAAGCGTCGCCACGCCGGTCTTCCACCAGCCCTTCGAAACCTGCCGCGGTGGCTGAATCGAGTTGCTTCAAGGCGTCGTCGTACTGCTTCTCGTCGAGGAAAAGCCCAGCCAGGCGCAACCTGGCGATGGTCTGGTATTCGGTTTCCGCGGCATTCGTGCCAACCCAGGTGAGCGCAGACTTGGCCGCGTCCGTCTGGCCGGCTTCAACCTGAACACGAGCGTTCAACAGCCCTCCTTGCTGGGCGAATGAGGTGCGGCCGTAGCGGTCCTTGAGGTCGCCGAAGATGCGGCCCGCCTTGTCGGCGTCGCGGGCCTGCGCGGCACGCTCGAGTTCGTCGAACATCGCACCTGCCTTGGCTGCCTGGTCACGCTGCCACCAGTTCCAGCCGTTCCAGGCCGAAGCGCCCGCCAGCACGACGATCAGCACGCCGACGATCACGTTGCCGTAGCGCTTCCAGAAGTGCTTGACGGCGTCGAGCTGTTCTTGTTCTTCGAGATCGAGATGCGTGGCCATGTATGGGGTCGGGTCCGGGTAACGGGGAATTATGCGTTGCGCAGTCGCAGCGCCCAGTCAATTGCGTCGGCGAGCGAATAGGCCTGCTGCGGCTCGTCGGCGTTGCGCAGCGGCTTGACAGAGACCTCACCGCGCGCGACTTCATCGTCGCCAAAGATCAGCGCGTAGTCGGCTCCGCTGGCATCAGCGCGCTTGAACTGGGACTTCATGCTGCCCAGCCCGTCTCGCCCCGCGGCGTGCATCAACACTGACACGCCCGATGCGCGCAGCGTGTCAATGGTTCGCAGCGCCACAGGCATCGAAGCAGCAGACGTCACCACGGCGTAGGCGTTGGGCCTGACCGCAGGGGCGGCCACACCGGCTTCTTGCAACAGCAGCAGCAGCCGCTCGATGCCCAGACCCCATCCCACCGCGGGTGCCGGCTTGCCGCCGAGTTGCTCGATCAGGGTGTCGTAGCGGCCACCGCCACACACTGTGCCCTGTGAACCCAGCCGCTCCGTGACCCACTCGAAGACCGTGAGGTTGTAGTAGTCCATGCCGCGCACCAGCCGCGGGTTGACACGGTAGGGCTGGCCCACGGCGTCCAGTGAGGCGCGCACCGCGTCGAAATGCGCCAGCGATTCGGCACCCAGGAACGACATCAGCTGTGGAGCGCTTTCGACCACGGCCTGCATCGCCGGATTTTTGGTGTCGAGAATGCGCAGCGGATTGGTGTGCAAGCGTCGCTTGGCGTCGTCGTCGAGAAGCTCGGCATGGGCCTCGAAGTGAGCGATCAAGGCGTCTCGGTGCGCGCGCCGCTCATCGGGTTGCCCTAGGCTGTTGAGCTCGAGTCGCACATCGCGGCCGTCGACCAAGCCCAGCTCGCGCCACAGCATGCGGCACATCAGGATCAGCTCGGCATCGACGTCGGGGCCGGCGTAGCCAAGCGCTTCGGCACCCACCTGATGGAACTGCCGGTAGCGGCCCTTTTGCGGACGCTCGTGGCGGAACATCGGTCCGATGTAGTACAGACGCTTGCCGCCATCGCGCAGCAGCGAGTGCTCGGTGACCGCACGCACAACGCCGGCGGTGTTCTCGGGACGCAGCGTGAGCCGGTCGCCATTCATCGAGTCCTCGAACGAATACATCTCCTTTTCGACGATGTCGGTGACTTCGCCCAGGCCGCGCACGAACAGCGCCGTGGGTTCGACGATGGGTGTGCGCACGCCCACGTAGCCGTGGCGTGTCATCAGCGAGCGCACGCAGCTCTCCAGCCAATCCCAGGTCGCCGACTCGGGCGGCAGGATGTCGTTCATGCCTTTGACGGCCTTGATGGTTTCGCTCATTGCTTTCTCATGGGTTCATGCAGGCGCGGGCGATTTGCCTCAGGGGCAACCTCGACCCGGCGTGAAGGGCCGCATCGGGCCTTCACGCCTCAGGCTGATGCTTCAGCCGATGCCCCGTAACGTTTTTCGATGTAGCGCTCGACCAGCGCATGGAATTCCTCGGCGATGCGATCGCCACGCAGCGTCAGGGCCTTCTCGCCGTCGATGAACACCGGGGCAGCCGGCGCTTCACCGGTGCCTGGCAGGCTGATGCCGATGTCGGCATGCTTGCTTTCGCCCGGTCCGTTGACGATGCAACCCATCACCGCGACCTTCATGCTCTCGACACCCGGGTAACGCGCCCGCCACACCGGCATCTGAGCGCGCAGGTGGTCGTCGATCTGCTTGGCGAGCTCCTGGAACGTGGTGCTGGTGGTGCGGCCGCAACCGGGGCAGGCCGTGACGCTGGGGTTGAACGAGCGCAATCCCAGCGACTGCAGCACCTCAAGCGCCACCACCACCTCTTGAGTGCGCGCCTCTCCCGGCTGCGGAGTGAGCGACACGCGGATGGTGTCGCCGATGCCGTCTTGAAGCAGCAACGCGAGTGCCGCGGCAGAAGCCACCGTGCCCTTGGTGCCCATGCCGGCCTCGGTGAGACCCAGGTGCAGCGCGTAGTCGCAGCGCCTGGCCAGTGCGCGATAGACGCTGACCAGATCCTGCACACCCGACATCTTGCAAGACAGGATGATCTGATCGCCCCGCAAACCCAGCGCTTCGGCTCGCCGCGCCGACGTGATGGCCGAGGTGATCAGCGCGCGGTACATGATCTGCTGAGGCTCGTTCGGCTCGGGCAGCTTGGCGTTGTCGTCCATCATCTGCGCGAGCAGATCGGAGTCAAGACTGCCCCAGTTGACGCCAATGCGAACCGCCTTGTCGTGGCGTGCGGCGATCTCGATCATCTGCGCGAACTGCCGGTCGCCCTTGTCGCCCTTGCCCACGTTGCCGGGGTTGATTCGGTACTTGGACAGCGCCTCGGCGCAGGCCGGATGCTCACTGAGCAGGCGGTGACCGTTGTAGTGAAAGTCGCCCACCAGTGGCACGTCAATTCCCATGCGGTCGAGTTGGTCGCGGATGTGCGGCACCGCCGCTGCAGCCTCCGGCGTGTTGACCGTGATGCGCACCAGTTCGGACCCAGCAATGGCCAACTCCTTGACCTGGATCGCAGTACCGATCACGTCGACGGTGTCGGTGTTGGTCATCGACTGCACGCGCACGGGTGCTGAGCCACCGATCGTGACCACGCGAGACCCCCAGCGGACTTCAGCTTGACGGGTGCGCTTGGCGGCGGGCCGCGCCGGTTCAATGAACTCGTCGAGACCCAGGGCTGCGCCCTGAGACGTTGGCTCGGTGGCATCCATATTCATGTGCTTGCCCTCTACTTGAGTTCGAGACGTGCCACGTTGTCGCGCGTGGATGCAGCCAGATCGACTGCAACGCCGCGATAAGACAGCTGGGTTGCCGCAGCATTGCCCACCTTGATGCGCAACGGCAAGGCACCGTCAAGTGCCACCATTTCGCCCGGCTGGAGCATGCGCGAAAACACGACTTGCGACCGGGCATCAATCACCTCAACCCACGACTGCTCGCTGGCCTTCACCTGCAAAGGTCCTGCTGCAGCCCCGGGAGCCACCGGCCCAGAGGCAGCCGACACGTCGGGCGCGGAGTGAACTGTCTCGACCACCGAACCGGTCGTGCTCGCTTCAGACGCCTCTGCGCCGGACGCTGGAGACTCGGCTGAACCCGCTGAGGAGGCAGGCGCGTCATGGATGTCAGCCAGCGCTGCCGCTGAAGCGGCGTCAGCAGGCGTTGGCACTGCGGAACCCTGGATGAGTCCGCGAACGCTGCCGATCCAGTCTGGCGGCATCAGATACAGGAACACCGCAGCCACCGCGATCAGCACCGCAGCCCAAACTGCCGGAGAGACCAGTGCCGATGCGTTCGCGGGCTCGTGGCGACCGGGCCGGTCACGAAACGGCAACTTGATTCCCTCATCCACAGCCTCGAGCCGATAGCTCGGCGCCTGAGGTAGCGCGGCGAGAACCGGAGCGGGATCGATCTTGAGGCTGCGACACATCGTTTGGGCCAACGCCCGAGCAAAGGTCGCATCCGGGAGCTCAGAGAGCCGGTCGGCCTCGAGCAACTCAAGCTTTCGCTGCGACACCTTGATCGATGCGGCAAGTGCACCGATGTGCAAGCCCCGGGCTTGCCGGGCCTCGCGCAACATGGCCCCCGCACTTTTCGGCGCGGAACCGGCCTGGTCGTCCTGGTCACTCATCGAATCGGCCCTCCGCGAGCGAATTGGCCTCGGTGGATTGCGGGAAGCGGTTGCGCAACTGGTCGCTGAGATCGACCACCGCACTGCGATTGCCGATCTTGTTTTCGATTCGCACCGCCAGCCACAAGGTCTGGGGGCTGATCAGGTCAGCCGATGAATTGACTCGCCGGATGTAAAAACGCGCACGCTCCAGCTCCCCCTTGCGATAGAGCACCTCGCTCAGGTTGACTGCGATGGCTGGGTTGGAGACGTCCAGCCCGTAGGCGCGTACCAGCGTGCGCTCGGCATCGTCGAGCTTGCCGCTGCGCGCCTGGCAAACGCCCTGCGTCAGCAGGGTGCGCGGGGTGTCTTGATACCGCGGCGACTTCAGGGTCTGAGCGAACAGGGAATCGGCTTCTGCGAAACGCGACTGTTGGCACAGGTACCAACCGAAGTTCTGCATCGCGTCGGTGTCGTGAGGATCGAGCTGCAAAGCGCGCCGGAAACTTTCCTCGGCAAGTCGGCTGTCACCGAGGCTGCCGTAGATCAGACCGCGCAGGTTGTACGCCGCAGCGACGGTCGGATCGGCCGCGATCGAACGCTTCACCTCATCGAGCGCCGTGGTCATTTGACCGCGTCCGAAATAGGCCGAGGCCAGTTCGAGCCGAGTTCGGCCCCGCTTGGCGGCCTCGGACTCATCGGACGCCGTGACTCGATCTTTCGATCCATTGGACGACGACGGCAGACCCGGAGCTCCCTCGGTGGTGTGGTGCACGCACCCCGTCAAGACGACCGCCATCAACGCGATCGCAAACCACGCGCTTGCCGCAGCGAGCGCGCCGGTCGTGATGCGTTGTCTCATCGTCATGCCTGACCTTCGTGGACTGTCGTCAGGCTGAGGGTCGACATCTGCGAACCCTCGGCCTTGATTGGAATGTGAACCCGCCCGGCCAACCTCTGCTGCAGTCGGGTGCGGTCCTGAACTTCGCCGGCAAGCTGGCCGCACGCCGCATCAATGTCGTCGCCTCGGGTCTTGCGAATCGTGGTCACGATACCCGCATCCTGCAGCACGCGGGCGAACTGCGTCACCCGCTCGCGTGGACTGCGCAGCAACCCAGAGGCCGGGAACGGATTGAAGGGAATCAGGTTGAACTTGCACGACAGCGGCTCGCTGCCGACGCCCTGGACCAGATC
The DNA here is from genome assembly GCA_947452135.1 of Burkholderiales bacterium. Lineage (GTDB taxonomy): Bacteria > Pseudomonadota > Gammaproteobacteria > Burkholderiales > Burkholderiaceae_C > PBB1. The sequence goes on along the minus strand of CANGBT010000018.1, from coordinate 12,225 downwards.
CACCAGCTGCGCCGCGTGTTCAGGCAAATCATTGACGCCATCAAGCATGCAGTACTCGAAGGTGACGAAGTCGCGTGGTGCTGACTCAAGGTAACGCGAGCAGGCCGCGAGCAATTCAGCCAGCGGGTACTTGCGGTTCAGGGGCACCAGATCGTCGCGCAGGGTGTCCTCCGGCGCATGCAGCGACACGGCGAGCGCCACCGGGCAATCAGCGCGCAAGCGATCCATCATGGGCACCACGCCCGAGGTCGATACCGTGACGCGCCGACGTGAAAGACCGTAGCCATGGTCATCGAGCATGACCCGCAATGCGGGCAGCAACGCCGCGTAGTTCTGCAGCGGCTCGCCCATGCCCATCATCACCACGTTGGTGATCGCCCGGGTGCCTTCGGGCAAGTGCAACCGCGCGCGCAAATGGTGCTCGGCAAACCACAACTGGCCGACGATTTCGGCAGTGGTCAGGTTGCGGCTGAAACCTTGATGCCCCGTTGAACAAAAGCGGCAACCAACTGCGCAACCCGCCTGAGACGACACGCACAGCGTGCCGCGATCATCCTCAGGGATGAACACCGTTTCGACGGCATCACCGCTGCCCACATCGAACAGCCACTTGACCGTGCCATCGGCCGATGCCTGCTCGCTGAGCACTGCGGGAACACGAATCTCGGCCACACCGGCAAGCCGCTCACGCAGCGACTTGGCCAAATCGGACATCTGCGAGAAATCAGATGCGCCACGCTGATGGATCCAGCGAAACAACTGCGTCGCGCGAAACCGCTTCTCGCCGAGTTGTTCGCAGTACGCCGTCAGACCGGCCAGATCGAAGTCGAGCAGGTTGACGGCGGTCATGGCGGGCCCGATTGGCCGATGGATTGACGACTCAGCGGGAGTAGACGTTCGCGCCGGCGAAGAAGAAAGCGATTTCCTGAGCTGCCGTTTCAGCGGCATCCGAACCGTGAACCGCGTTGGCATCGATGCTGTCAGCGAAGTCAGCGCGGATGGTGCCCTTGTCGGCCTTCTTGGGGTCCGTGGCGCCCATCAGGTCGCGGTTCTTGGCAATCGCGTTCTCGCCCTCAAGCGCCTGGATCATGACCGGGCCCGACACCATGAAGTCGACCAGATCCTTGAAGAACGGACGGGCCTTGTGCACCGCGTAAAAGGCCTCGGCCTCACCACGCGACAGGTGAGCCATGCGAGCTGCGATCACCTTCAGGCCGGCCGCTTCGAAGCGGGAATAGATCTGACCGATCACGTTCTTGGCGACTGCGTCGGGCTTGATGATGGAGAGCGTGCGTTCGATAGCCATGGGATTTATTCCTGTTGGGAGATGTCTGAGAAAAGCCTTGAATTCTACTGTGGGGACCCGCCGAATCAGCGTCCGCGACGGCCACCGCCGCCGCCACTGTTACCGCCTCCGCCGCCGAAGCCGCCGCCCCGATTGCCTCCACGGCCACCTCCTCCGCCACCGCCCTGGCCGCCTTGGCCTTGACCACCACCGCCTCGCTGGCCCTTGCGATGGAAAGCCTCACCGCCGATGTATCCCACCGAGGTTTGCATCGGATCGGGCTGACGTGGACCGTCGCCCTTCCTTGGCCCGGGAGGCGGGGCGCTACCGCCCGCTCCGAAGCCCCCGCCACCGCTGCGGAAGCCACGCCCGCCCGCCGGACTACGGGGGTTTTGAACAAAACGCTTGTCGAAGGTCTGCTCCAGCGGATTCGGAATCCGCGACGGATCGAAATCGTCATCCAGATCATCGTTACGCGGAGGACGGTCCTCCGCAAACTGATCGGGGCGCACCGGCGCTTCGGCCATTGGAGGGCGTGGGCCACGCGGCTCCTGACGCGGGCGATCCCGATCGGCTGCGCCGGGGCGTGGCGCGCGATCGCCACGGCGCTCGGCCTGCGGAGGTTTTTCGCGTCCTCGTTGGGGACGGGGTGCGTTGTCGCGCGGCGCTTCGCGCGGGTTGCCTCGGGCATCGCGCGGCGCTCCTTCGGCCTCGCCGCCGGCCAGGCGGCGAATGGCGCGCACATCGCCGTCTTCCAGATCGACCCAGACGCCACGCTTGAGTCCGCGCGGCAAAACGACACAGCCGTAGCGGATGCGGATCAGGCGACTCACCGTGAGGTCGACCGCCTCGAACAGCTTGCGCACCTCACGGTTGCGGCCCTCGGTGATCACCACGCGATACCAGTGGTTCAGACCCTCGCCGCCACCGTTCTCGATCGAACGGAAACTGGCCGGCTGGCCTTCGATGGTGACGCCCTCGAGCAGCATCGCCTTCGACTCGGCATCCAGCGTGCCCAACACGCGAACAGCGTACTCACGCTCCACGCCGAAGCGCGGATGCATCAGGCGGTTGGCAAGTTCGCCCGAGTTGGTGAACAGCAACAGGCCTTCGGTGTTGATGTCGAGCCGGCCGACCGATTGCCACTTGCCGTGGGGCAGGCGCGGCAGGCGACGAAACACTGTCGGACGGTGCTCCGGATCGTCGTGGGTCACCACTTCGCCAGTGGGCTTGTGATAGGCAATGATGCGCGGCGGCGGCGGGATGATGCGCACGCGAACCGGCTTGCCATTGACCTTGATCTGATCACCGAACGAAATGCGCTGCCCGGTGTGGGCGGGCTGGCCATTGACTTCGACCAAGCCGTCGGCGATCGCTTGTTCCATGTCACGGCGTGAGCCAATGCCCGACTGAGCCAACACCTTGTGGAGTTTGGGCGCCTCGGGCTCGGGTAGCAGCACACGCTTTGGCGGGCCTGAGCTTTCAGGAGCCGCCGGTGGTTCGATGTCGAACTCTCCGGACAGCACCTGCGCGAAGACCTCAGCCGCCACGGCGGGCTCGGGTCGCGGAGCAATGATGGCGGCGTACTCATCGTCGTCCGATGCCTCTTCGCCAGGCCCCGACAGCACCGAAGCCTCGGACGAGGTGGCCTCACCGGCCCATTCGCCAGCAGACTCATCGGTTTGTCCGACCGCTTCGCCGGTTTCGCCCGCCTCTGCAGAGATCGCCTCTTGCGCGGGCTTGGGCGCGCGTTTGCGCCTGGCCGGCTTGGGCGCGGCTTCTGCCTGGTCGATCTGGGCGGGTGCGGGAACGTCTTCGCCGTCGGTACCGGCAGCGTGTTCGGGGGTGTCGTTCATTCGGGGCATTCCATGGGTGAAGCCGCCCCGGCAACATCTGAGGGCAGCGAATCAGGTTCGGTCGGGAGCGCAGGCGTATCAGCCGGCGTGTCGTCGATCAACAAGGCCTGCTGGGGCAGGAGGTCTTCAAAGGGAGCAAGCTGGGCAGCCTGCCCGTCGATCAGGGGAAGTGCGTCGAGACTCGCGAGTCCGAGGTCATCGAGAAAGTGCCGCGTGGTCGCGAGCAAGGCAGGGCGCCCGGGCGCCTCGCGATAGCCGATCGATTCAACCCAACCGCGGTCCTCCAGTTGCTTGATGATCTGGCTGGCCACGGCAACACCACGAATGTCTTCGATGTCGCCCCGTGTCACCGGCTGTCGGTAGGCAATGATTGCGAGTGTCTCCATCACGGCTCGCGAATACTTGGGCGGCTTTTCCGGGTTGAGGCGGTCCAGAAATTCGCGCATCTCCGGGCGGCTCTGAAAGCGCCACCCGGTCGCCACGGCGACAAGCTCGACGCCGCGGTCGTTCCAGTCAACGGCCAGTTCCTCCAGCAGCGACTGCAGTTCGCCTGCGTCGATCTCGTCGGCGAACAGGGCACGCATCTCTCGAACCGCCATGGGTTCTCGAGCGCAGATGAGCGCGGTTTCGAGGACGCGCTTCGCATCCTGGGTCTTCATGGCTATGGTCGTTCTCGGTCGGATCTCGCCGACGGATGTTCAGGGTCTGTCTTGTCAGCCGCTTCAGGGCGCTGGCCCGAGTTGACGGGCTGTCCAGCGGCACTGGGGGGCATGGGGCCTTGCCGCACCACGCGAGCACTCTCGCGTCAGTGAACTTTGCAATGGCTGCTGAGTCGGTATCCGCCCCGTCCGGGCGAATGTCGTTGGAACGGAATCAGTGGCAAGAGTGTAGCGGACGAACCAACCCGTCAAACCGCGCCCCGGACCTGCTGCCATGCGCCGGCCAGTTCGGCAGCCAGCGGCGCCTCGAACACCAGCGGCTGCGCGCTGATCGGGTGGTTGAAGCCCAGTTGCGTGGCGTGTAGCGCCTGCCGCGTCAGGCCCAGGCTCTCGGCGCCGCCGTAGGTCGCGTCGGCCAGCAGCGGATGACCGATCGAGGCCATGTGCACGCGAATCTGGTGGGTGCGGCCGGTACCCAGTTTGCAGCGCACCGCGCTGATCCAGCGTCCGGCATCGTCTTGCCAGACGGCCAGCCGCTCCACATCGGTCAGCGCTGCTCTGCCGGACGACACCACCGCCATGCGAATGCGCGAGCGGGGATCGCGTCCCACCGGAGCTTCGATGCGCTGGGAGGCTCGCTCGACCCGACCGTGGCACAGCGCGAGGTAGACGCGGTGCACATCGCGCGCCGCAATCTGCCGGCTCAGTGCCGTCACAGCGGCCAGCGTCTTGCCCACCACCATGAGCCCCGAAGTGTCCTTGTCGAGCCGGTGCACGATGCCAGCTCGCGGCAAGGTGGCCGCCGCTGCGTGATGCGCCAGCAATCCATTGAGCAAAGTGCCCGACCAGTTGCCCGGCGCCGGGTGCACCACCAGGCCGGCAGGCTTGTTGACCACCAGCAAGTGCTCGTCCTCGAACACGATGAACAGCGGCATCGTCTGAGGCTTGAAGGCCTGGCTCTCCTGGGTCGGGGTCAGTTCGATCAGCACCGTCTGACCCGCCAGCACCTTGCGCGACGCCGAGGACTGCAACACGCCGTCCACCCGCACATGACCGAGCGCAATCAGACCTTGCAGGTGATTGCGCGAGAACTCGCTGGCCATCGACACAAGCACCTTGTCGAGCCGGGAGCCGTGCTGTGCTGCGGGCACATTCAACTCGCGTCGCTCGATCTCATCGCCGGACACCTCATCAAGCGCATCGTCGAGCTGCGTCGGCAAGCCCGTCGTCGGGGACCCGACCGTATACTCGCCCGTCATTTTTGTATGGAGTTCCGGTGCATCGCCGGCATTGTCGACCCATGAACTTCCATCACCTTTCTCCTCGTCAAAACAACTGGTCAGCCATCTTTTCGGCGGCCGGTGTGGTGCTGTTCGCGACACTGGCAGGGTGCAGTTCGCACCCCAAGGATCCCACCGCGGGCTGGACGCCGGAGAAGATCTTCGCCGAAGCCAAGAGCGAGGCCGACGACGGCAACTACGACAAGGCCGCCAAGTTGTACGAACAGGTGGAGGGCCGTGGCGCTGGCACCTTGCTGTCGCAACAGGCATTGCTTGAGCGTGCCTATGTGCTCTATCGCACCGGCGAAAAAGCCCAGGCGTTGTCAACGGTCGAGCGCTTCGTGAAGCTGTATTCCACCAGCCCCGCGATCGACTACGGTCTGTACCTCAAGGGTCTGATCAATTTCAACGATGACCTGGGATTCCTCGGCAACCTGTCCAAGCAGGACATGTCCGAGCGGGATCAGCAGGCGTCGCGTGATGCTTATTTGTCGTTCAAGCAACTTGTCGAGCAGCACCCGGATTCACGCTACACGCCTGATGCCCGGCAGCGCATGGACTACATCTCGAACGCGCTGGCTTCCTACGAAGTGCACGTGGCCCGCTACTACTACCGACGCGGTGCCTATGTGGCGGCCGCCAACCGGGCGCAGCAAACGGTCCAGGACTTCCAGAATTCGCCGTCCACGGAGGAGGCACTGTCGATCCTGGTTCGCAGCTACGACAAGATGGGCCTCGACCAATTGCGCGATGACGCAGAACGTGTCATGCGCACCAACTACCCCAAGAGCGCACTGCTCAGCGGTGAGGGCGTGAGGTCAGTGAAGAAATCCTGGTGGCAGATGTGGTGATGGGCAGGCGGGCTCTGACCGCCTGAAAACTGTCACTCAGTGGGCCTGAGCCAGCGACCGCAGCCAATCGAAGGCCGCCGTTTCGCTGTCGATCCGCGTCATGGGCGGCAATGCACTGCGCAGCCGACGACCGTAGCTCATGGTGGACATGCGCGCGTCGCACACCACAAGCAGGCCTTGATCGGTTTCGCTGCGAATCAACCGCCCCGCACCTTGCTTCAGTGACACGGCGGCCTCGGCCAGAAAGTAGTCGCTGAAGGCATTTCTCCCCTCGCCTTCGATGCGTTTCACGCGCGCTTCTACGAGCGGATCGTTGGGCGGCGGGAACGGCAGCTTGTCGATCAACACGCACTGAAGCGCATCGCCGGGCACGTCAATGCCTTCCCAAAATGTCTGCGAGCCCACCAACACCGAGCGCGGCTGCGAGGTGAACATCTGCAGCAGTTGCCGCTTGGGCAACTGGCCCTGCACCAGCACGGCGATGTCATCGCCGCCGGATTCAAAGGTGGTGCGCAGCTGCTCGCCAATGGTCTGCAACGCACGCAAGGTCGTGGTGAGCACGAAGGTTCGTCCGCCAAGCGCCCGGGCGCAGCCTGCTGCCAGACGCGCTACGGCGTCGGTGTGACCCGGCTCGCTGGGCTTGGGAAACGAGGCCGGCACGTAAAGACGTGCGTGCTGCGCGTAATCGAACGGACTCCCTACCCGTAACGTGGGCACTCCGGCCAGGCCGGACGGTTCAGTGAACCACGACAGCCGGTCGTCCTCACCCAGCGTGGCCGAAGTGAAGATCCACGCCTTCGGGGCCGCCGCCATCTGCGCGGTCAGCGCCTCGCGAATGTCGAGAGGGGACTCGACCAGCCTGCACTGGTTTGTCGTCACCTCAACCCAGCGAACGTGACCGGGCTGCGCAGCGCCACCGAACCGTACGGTCATCTCATGCAGATGTGCCATGCGCTCGGTGAGCTTTTGAAAGTCCGGCGCCAGTTCACCCACAGTGTCGAGCGCCGCATGGGCGGCCTCGCAGGCAGCCCCCGCGTCGGCGAGCGCAGCCTCGAACGCCTGCTCATGGGCCCGATCGTCCCAGCGCAGCTTGAGCGACCCCCGTGTGGATCGCGAGCCGGCTTCGCCTGCGCAAGCCATGCGCAGCTCACGGGCGGCACGGTCGCACCTTGCAGCGAGGTCTTGCCATGGCGCCAGCCCCCGTGCGTGCTGCAGTCCGGCCCCCAGCATGTCGCGCGCAGCATCGATGAGTTGGCCGCTGGTCAGCGTGATGCCCAGAAAGGCAACCCCGGCCTCGGCCAACTGATGCGCCTCATCGAACACCGCCACCTCCACGCTGGGCAGCAACTCGGCCACACCCGATTCGCGCAGGCTCATGTCGGCAAAGAACAGGTGGTGGTTGACGACCACCACGTCGGCGGCCATGGCGTCGCGCCGCGCCTTCATGAGGTGGCAGTCGCGATAGTCCGGGCATTCGCTGCCCAGGCAGTTCTCGCGCGTCGAAGTGACCAGGGGAATGACACTGCTGCGCTCGTCGAGGCCATCGATTTCGGCCAGGTCACCCGAGCCGGTCGACTGCGCCCAGGTCTCGATGCGGGTCAGCACGCGCGCCGCCCAACGGTCACCAGGGTCGGTGACGTGGCGGGCGAGACTCATGCGATGGGTGCACAGGTAACTGGCTCGTCCCTTGAGCAGTGCCACGCTCGTCGACAGGTGCAGCGCGCTGCGAAGGCGAGGCAGGTCCCGCAGAAACAGCTGGTCCTGCAAGCTTTTGGTGGCGGTGCTGATCAGCGCACGCGCGCCCGACAGCAGCGTGGGCACCAGATACGCGAAGGTCTTGCCGACCCCGGTGCCCGCCTCGGCCACCAGGGCACGGCGCTCGTCAATCGCAGCGGCCACTTCCAGCGCCATGCGGATCTGCACCTCGCGCTCGGTGTAGTGCGGGTCGGCCTGCGAGAGACTGCCCCCGCCTGCAAACGCGCTTTTCACGGCATCTTGCAACGGCGTCGATTCGGTGTTTTCTGGAGGCAATGTGGGCCGCGCCATCAGCGCTTGAAGGGTGGGCAAGTCTATAGTCTCGACCTATGACACCCACCCCTCAAGTTCAAGGTCACAGGCTCTCGGGGGCCACCGGAATTCACCGTGGTGATCGGGCCTATCAGCAGGATCAGATCGCCCTCATTGCCCACAAGGATGTGGCGGGCTGCGTGCTGGGCATCCTGGCCGATGGCATGGGCGGCAAAAGCGGCGGGCGCAAGGCATCGGATCAGGTAATCCTCACTGCGAGGCAGCTTTTCGAGCGGTTTTCGCCCAGCCGAGGCGACCCGATCGAAGCGCTCAAGCAATTGGTGCTCGAAGCCCACCTGATGATCAAGCTGACGGCCATCACGTCGGAAGAAGAACCTCACAGCACGCTGGCCGCTTTCCTGATCAGCCCTTCGCTCGACTGTCACGTGGCCCATGCGGGCGACTCACGCGTGTATCACTTCCGAGGTGCGCAACTGGTCAGTCGCACCATCGACCACTCCTACGTGCAGCGCCTGGTCGATGAGGGCCAGTTGAACGAGGATGAAGCCCAAAGCCACCCCCAGTCGAACCTGCTGACGGGCTGCCTCGGGACGGTTCAGGATCCGCCGCTCAGCGTGTCATCGATCGGCCGACTGGAGCCGGGCGACAGCATCATGTGCTGCAGCGACGGCCTTTGGCACTACTTCAACAGCACCGAGATCGGTCAGATTCTGGATTCGCTGCCCCCCAAGGAGTCCAGCAAGATGCTGATCGACAAGGCTCGCCAGCGTGCCAAAGGCGGCGGCGACAACCTGTCGCTGGTGCTGGTTCGCGTCGAAAAACTCGGCGGCTGAGTCCTCGCCGCCGCAGGAGCAACAGGCTCAGGGCGCAGGAACCGGGAGCGGTTTGGCTGGCGGCTTCTTCGCATCGCGCTCAGCGTTTTTCTGCAGCACGCTTTGCCTTCTGGCCTCTGCCTGACGCACGCGCAGCGTCTGATAGCCCTCGGCTCGGGCCTGCGTTTTCGTCATCGGTGGAACGACCGGTTTGTCAGCCGCAACGGCGGCGGAAGACGCCACCGGAGCGGCAGTTTCCGCAGACATCGCGGGCTCAACCGATGAAGCTGAAGGCATCATTGAACGGATCTTCGGGCGCACCGTCGCCCCAGGAAACCCCTCCGCCGATCCAAACGATGTTGCACCTGGTGCCGAACCCGCATCAGTTTGAGCCTCGGTCTTGGCACGTATGCGCTCGTTTCGGTCAGCAGCACGCTGCCTGCGCTGCTTGTCATCGAGCATGAGCAGTTCCTTGCGCAGCGGATCAACGACCGCTCGATGCTCCTTGCGGGCCTCCAGCAGGCAGTCGTTCACCGCAAAGCGCTGCCGGCACTCTGCCTGCTTGTCTGCCAGCACGGCATCCGCCTCGCTCCTGGCACGGCTGATGCGCTCTCGATCGGCAGCATCCGAGGCCCAGGCCACATTCGCCATCAGCAGCGTCCAGCCACCCAGCGCCAAGGCCAGCCGCGCAACCCACCGTTCGCGCTCGTGCAGCTTCATGTGATCGCCGTCTCCACATCACGGCGCGCAAGCGCCAAAAACTCGGCCGATCTCATTTCATGCAGTCGAGACACGGTGCGCGGAAACTCGTGGGCTAAAGGGCCTTCAGTGTAAAGAGCCTCGGCCTCGACCTCGGCAGACAGGATCAGCTTGACGCGGCGGTCGTACATCACGTCAACCAGCCAGGTGAATCGCCGGGCCTCCGAGGCCAAACGCGGCGACATCTGCGGAACGCCTGACACCAGCACGGTGTGAAATCGCGCCGCCAGTTCAAGGTAATCGTTTTGAGAGCGCGGCCCCCCGCACAGTTCACGGAAGTCGAACCACACCACGCCACCGGCACGCCGGCGTGCGTTGAGCACGCGATGCTCGATGTGCAACACCGGCGCCTCGTCCTTCGTCTCGGCGAGGCGCTCGAAGGCCGCGGCCATGGCGGCATCGGCCTGCTCGCCCAGCGGCGTTTGATACATCTCGACTTCCTCGAGCGTTCGCTGCCGGTAGTCGATGCCCTGATCGACGTTGATCACCTGCAGGTGGTTCTTGAGCAACTCGATGGCCGGCAGGATGCGCTCGCGATGCAGCCCGTTCGGGTACAGGTCGTCAGGGTGAAAGTTGGACGTCGTCACCACGCTCACCCGGTGCGCAAACAGCGACTCGAGCAAGCGGTACAGGATCATCGCGTCGGTGATGTCCGCGACGTGAAACTCGTCAAAGCAGATCAGGCGAAATCGCCTCGACATGCGCTCGCCGAGCACCTTCAGCGGATCCACGGTGCCGTGCAGGTCCGCGAGTTCCCGATGCACTTCGCGCATGAACTCGTGGAAGTGCAAGCGCGTCTTGCGCTCGAGCGGCACCGAATTGAAAAAGCAATCCATCAGGAAGCTCTTGCCTCGACCCACCCCGCCATGCATGTAAACGCCACGCGGGACATCGGGACGCACCAGCAGCCGAGTGATCGCATTTCGGCGACGCGACTTGTAGGCAACCCACTCGTTCTCGCAACGCTCCAGCGCGTCGATCGCGCCGAGCTGTGCGGCATCGGCCGTGTAGCCCCTCTCGGCGAGGGTGCGCAGGTACAACTCGCGAACAGGCATGAGGCGTCAGATAAAAAAGGAAAACGGGCGGCATCAGCCGCCCGGTTCTGCAAAGCCAGGCGACCCGGGGGCCGCCGCTTCGGTCAGAAGTTCAACGTGCGCTTGTCCACCGCCAGAGCGGCTTCCTTGGTCGATTCGCTCAACGATGGATGAGCGTGGCAGATGCGAGCAATGTCTTCGGCGCTCGCTCTGAATTCCATCGCCACCACCGCCTCGGCAATCAATTCCGACGCGAACGGACCAACGATGTGCACCCCGAGGATCTCGTCGGTGGTGGCATCAGCCAGCATCTTCACCATGCCGGTGGTGTCACCCATCGCACGCGCACGGCCATTGGCCATGAACGGGAAAGTACCCGCCTTGTACTCGCGGCCTTCGGCCTTGAGCTGCTGCTCGGTCTGACCGACCCAGGCGATTTCGGGCGAGGTGTAGATCACCCACGGCACGGTGTTGAAGTTGACGTGCGGGTGCTGACCGGCAATGCGCTCGGCAACGGCCACGCCTTCTTCCTCGGCCTTGTGCGCGAGCATCGGACCGCGCACCACATCGCCAACCGCCCACACATTGGGCAGGTTGGTGTGACAGTGGTCGTCCACCGTGATCGCACCGCGCTCATCGAGCTTCAGTCCCACCGCTTCGGCGTTCAGACCGATGGTGTTGGGCACGCGACCGATCGACACGATGAGCTTGTCGACTTCGAGCTTGACCGCATCGCCGTTGGCGTTGGCGTAGTTCACGGTCACCGCCGACTTGCCCGAGGTGACCTTGTCGATCTTCACGCCGAGCTCGATCTTCAGGCCCTGCTTGACGAACGCCTTGTGCGCTTCCTTGGCGATTTGCTGATCGACCGCGCCGAGGAAGGTCGGCAGGCCTTCGAGCACCGTGACCTCGGCGCCCAGACGGCGCCAGACCGAACCCATCTCGAGCCCGATGACACCCGAGCCGATCACGCCCAGACGCTTGGGCACCGAGCCGATGCGCAGCGCGCCGTCGTTGGACAGGATCTTTTGTTCATCGAACGGAGCACCGGGCAGCGAACGTGCGTTGGAGCCCGTGGCGATGATGATGTGCTTGCCCGTGATGGACTCGCTGGTCGCGCCAGCCACCGCGATCTCGTAACCACCTTCGACCGCTTTCGCGAACGAGCCGCGGCCATGGAAGAACGTCACCTTGTTCTTCTTGAAGAGGTACAAGATGCCGTCGTTGTTCTGCTTGACCACGGTGTCCTTGCGGCCGAGCATCTTGGCCACGTCGATGCTCAGGTTGTCGAGGCCGATGCCGTGTTCGGCAAAGGAGTGACCCGCGTGCTCGAAGTGCTCGCTAGATTGCAACAACGCCTTCGACGGAATGCACCCGACGTTGGTGCAGGTGCCGCCCGGTGCCGGGCCGCCCTTGTCGTTTTTCCACTCGTCGATGCACGCGGTGCTGAATCCCAGCTGCGCCGCGCGGATGGCGGCCACATAGCCGCCAGGCCCGCCACCGATCACCACCACATCAAATTGCTGGCTCATGAACAGTTTCCTCAGATGTCGAACAACAGGCGCGATGGGTCTTCCAGCGCTTCTTTCATGGTGACCAGGCCCAGCACGGCTTCACGGCCGTCGATGATGCGGTGGTCGTACGACATGGCGAGGTAGTTC
>CANGBT010000017.1 GCA_947452135.1 Burkholderiales bacterium | reverse complement strand
GGCACCACGATGTCGTAGCCGGTCTTGCCTGCCACCAGCTTGGCGTGGACGATTTCGTTGTTGTCGAAATTGTCGTAACGCACCTTGATGCCGGTTTCCTTCTCGAAGTTGGCCAGCGTGTCTGGCGCGATGTAGTCCGACCAGTTGTAGACGTTGAGCACCTTCTCCTCTTGCTGGGCGCTCGCGGGGCTGGCCCACAGCAGGGCGGCTGCGCACAGGGCCGCGCATTTGAACATCGGTGTCAGGGTCGATCGGGTCATGGCAAGGTCTCCAGTCGGCGTTGCGTAAAAACAGTCAAATCCAGCCGCGCTGGCGCACATCGGCCAGCGTCAGATCAAAGCAGTAACGGATCAGGCGCATCAGTTCATCGACCTGCTCGCGGGTCATCACCAGCGGCGGGGCGATGATCATGCGGTCGCCGACGGCGCGCATGATGAGGCCGTTGGCGAAGCAGTGGCCGCGGCACACCATGCCCACCGACAGGCGGGAGTCGAAGCATTCGCCGGTGGCCTTGTCCTTGACGAGTTGCAGCGCGCCCATCAGTCCGATGGACTGCGCCTCGCCCACCAGCGGGTGCTCGGCGATCGCGCGGAACTGCTCGGCCAGATAGGGGCCGGTGTCATCGCGCACCCGCTCGACCAGCCGCTCGCGCTGGATCAGGCGCACATTGGCCAAGCCCACCGCGCAGGCCACCGGGTGGCCGCTGTAGGTGTAGCCGTGGTTGAACTCGCCGCCTTGTTCGATGAGCACACGCGCCACGCGCTCGCCCACCATCACGCCGCCCAGCGGGATGTAGCCCGAGGTCACGCCCTTGGCGAAGGTCATCAGGTCGGGCCGAAAGCCCAGCGTTTCGCAGCCGAACCAGTTGCCGGTGCGTCCGAAGCCGCAAATCACCTCATCGGACACCAGCAAGATGCCGTACTTGTCGCAGATGCGCTGGATCTCGGGCCAGTAGGTGTCCGGCGGCACGATGACGCCACCGGCGCCTTGCACCGGCTCGCCGATGAAGGCCGCCACCTTGTCGGCACCGATCGCGAGGATCCTGGCCTCGAGCCAGCCTGCGGCCTCGAGGCCGAAGCGGTCGCGGCTTGCCTTTTCATCTTCGGGCGACAGTGGCTGGGGGTTGGCGCCGCGGCCGTGAGCGAACCAGAACGGCTGCTCGATGTGCACGATGCCGGGAATGGGCAAACCGCCTTGCGCGTGCATGTCGGTCATGCCGCCGAGCGATGCGCCGGCCATCGTGGAGCCGTGGTACGCGTTGTGGCGGCTGATGATCACGCTGCGCTGGGGTTGGCCGAGCACGTCCCAGTAGCGACGCACCATGCGCACCACGGTGTCGTTGCCCTCGGACCCCGAGCCCGAGAAGAACACGTGCTGGAACTGCGGCGGCGTGACCTCGGCGAGCAACTCAGCCAACTCGATCGCCGGCGGCGTGGCGGTCTGGAAAAACGAGTTGTAAAAGGGCAGGGTGGTCATCTGCGCCGTGGCCGCATCGACCAGCGCTTGCTGGCCGTAGCCCACGTTGACGCACCACAGGCCGGACATCGCGTCGAAGATCTTGTGACCCTCGCTGTCCCACAGGTAGATGTTGTCGGCGCGTGTCATGACGCGCGAACCCTTCGCGGCCAGCGCCTTGAAATCGGTGAACGGGTGCAGGTAATGCGCGGCGTCGGCGGCCTGCCATTCGGCGGTGCTGCGGGTGCTGGCGGGCTGATCGAGATGCAAGGCGTTGGAAACGTCGTTCATGGGATGCGGGCTCCGGCGGATCAGACGTGCAGCAGCAGGTGCTCGCGCTCCCACGGCGAGATGACCTTCATGAACTCGTCGTGCTCGATCTCCTTGACCTCGGAATACACCGTGATGAACGACTTGCCCAGCACGTCGTGCAGGTCTTTCTCGTCGGCCAGCCAGCCCAGCGCCTCGCTCAGCGAGCGGGGCAACTGGTATTCGGACAGGTAGGCGTCGCCCTTGCACTCGGATGCAGGCTCGATGCGGTTCTTGATGCCGAGATAGCCGCACGCCAGCGTGGCCGCGAGCGCCACATACGGATTGGCATCGGCGCCGATCACGCGGTTTTCGATACGCCGGGCCGCGGCGGTGGCCACCGGCGAGCGTATGCCCACGGTGCGGTTGTCGGTGCCCCACTGGATGTTGATCGGCGCGGCCGTCGAGCGCGCGAGCCGGCGGTAGGAATTGACGTAGGGCGCGAAGAGCGCCATCGCCGCCGGCGTGTACTTCTGCAAGCCGCCGATGTACCAGTAGAACTCCTTGGACGGCGACCCATCGGGGTTGCTGAAGATGTTCTGGCCGGTCTCCTTGTTGAGCAGGCTCTGGTGCACGTGCATGGCGCTGCCGGGCTCGTTGGCCATGGGCTTGGCCATGAAGGTGGCGTACATCTCGTGGCGCAGCGCCGCCTCGCGGATGGTGCGCTTGAAGAAAAACACCTCGTCGGCCAGGCCCAGCGGATGGGCGTGGAAGAAGTTGATTTCCATCTGGCCCGCGCCCACTTCGTGGATCAGCGTGTCGACGTTGAGCTCCATCTTTTCGCAGTAGGCGTAGATGTCTTCGAACAGCGGATCGAACTCGTTCACCGCGTCGATGGAGTAGGCCTGGCGCGAAGTTTCAGCGCGGCCGCTGCGGCCCTTGGGTGGGCGCAGCGGCGTGTTGGGGTCGGCGTTGCGCTCGATCAGATAGAACTCGAGTTCGGGGGCGACCACCGGCGACCAGCCCTCGGCGTCATAGAGGTCGCAGATGCGGCGCAGCACCGAGCGCGGCGCGAACGGGATCAGGTTGCCGTCGCGATCGAAGCAATCGTGAATGACCTGCGCGGTGGGGTCGACCGCCCACGGCACGATGCGAACCGTGGAGGCATCGGGGCGCAGGTGCATGTCGCGGTCGGTCGCGTGAATCACGTCGTAGTAGGGCCCCTCCTCGGGGAACTCGCCGGTCACCCCGATGGCGACGATGGCCTCGGGCAGCCGCATGCCGCGGTCTTCGGTGAACTTCTCGCGCGGCAGGATCTTGCCGCGGGCCACGCCGGTCAGGTCGGGCACGAGGCATTCGATCTCGGTCACCCGGCGCTCGTTGAGCCAGTTTTCGAGATCGCTGAATGTGAAGTCTTTTCGAGCCACCATTTGCATCACCTCATCGGGATCACGCGAACCTGCGTGTTGGGGGGCGCTTGAGTTTTGGTCGCACGCAACGTCCGTGCCTGCATGGATTGTGGTTTGTCGGCCGGTCCATGGGTCACAGGCCCGAGCGGGCGTCACGACGCCGGTCACGATACTGTCGGCAGGCGTCGCCGAACGCCTCGAAGACACGGCTTGACACCGGGTTTTGGCGTGCTTGCCACTCAGGGTGCCACTGCACGCCGAGCGCAAAGCCGGCCGAGCCGCTGGCCGAGAACGCCTCGATCAGCCCGTCGGGCGCGCGAGCCTCGACGCGCAAACCGGGAGCGAGGCGCTGCACGCCTTGCCCATGCACCGAATTGACCTCGATCGACTCGCGCTGCAGCAAGCCGGCGAGCAGGCCACCGGGCGCCAGCGCCAGATCGTGGGCCGTGCCGTACACCACCTCGGGCGGCGCGTCGTCGGCGCCGCGGTGGTCACGATGGCCCTCGATTTCATGCACCGCCTGAAACAAGCTGCCGCCCAGCGCCACGTTGACTTCCTGAAAGCCGCGGCAAATGGCCAGCAGCGGGATCCCGCGTTCGATGGCTCGTGGGATGAGCGCCAGCGTGGCGGCATCACGCGAGGGATCGAGCGGCAAGCTGGTGTCGTGGACTTCCTCGCCAAAGTGGCTGGGGTGCACATTGGAAGGCGAGCCGGTCAGCAGCACGCCGTCGGCCATGTCGAGCAGATCGTCGAGCTCGCCCGCGTGCTCGATGCCGGGAAACAGCAGCGGCATGCAACCCGCCAGCCGGACCACATCGGTGTATTTCTTGCCCACGACGTGAAAAGGATGGTCGCCCAGCATCCGGTTGCAGGCAGGCACGAGAACGAGCGGGTGTCGCGTCATGGCATCAACTCTCTAGAGCAGGTCTTTCAGTCGGTAGTACGCCATGCCGGCCACCAGCGCGGGCGTGCGCAGCAGCGCGCCGCCGGGGAAGTTGCGGTGCCGGATGCGGCTGAAGGTGTCGAAACGGCTGGCATCGCCGTGGATGGCCTCGGCCACCAACTGGCCGGCGATGCCCGTGAGCGCCAGACCATGGCCCGAGAACCCTTGCAGGTAGTACACGTTCGACAGATGCTCGCCGGAGCCGCTCATGCGGTCGGACAGCCGGCCGAAATCGGGTGCGCGGTTCATCGAGATGTCGACAAATCCGCCCCAGGCGTATTCGACGCGGGTGTTCGCAAGTTGCGGGAAAGTTCGGGCCATGCGCCGCTGCATGCCCGCCTCAAGGTCGCGCGGCGTCGCGGTGCTGTAGCTCACACGACCGCCGTACAGCATGCGGTGATCGCTCGCAGATGCCACACCGCCAGGGGTGGAAACAGCGTCACTCACCGGCCGGAAATAGTCGAGCACGAAGTTGGTGTCGCACACGGCGGCGCCTGAGGGGATCAGCGACTGAGCGAGCGCGGGTTCGATGGGCTCGGACGTCACGATGTAGGTGCCCACCGGCATGATGCGCGGCTCAAGCACCGGCGCCACGCCTTGCAGATAGACGTTGCCCGCGAGCAGCACCTGCGAGGCGCGCACGCTGCCCTTCGCGGTGCGCAAACGCACGGTGCTGCCCGGCAACGTACCGGTGTCGATCGCTGTGACGGGCGAATCCTCGAACAGCCGCACGCCCAACTCCGCCGCGCCGCGGGCCAGCCCCAGCGTGTACTTCAATGGGTTCAGGTGACCCGAGCGCGCATCGAACACGCCGCTGTGAAAGCGCGGGCTGGCGATCCACTGCGGCATTTGGGCGGGCGAGATCCAGGTGCTGTCGAAGCCGTAGTGCTTGTGCATGTGCGACTGCCACGCCTGCAGTTCGCGCGCCTTGCGCTCATTGACCGCCAGGCTCAGGTAGCCGGCGCGCCAGCCGCAGTCGATGCGAAAGCGCTCGCAGCGAGCCGCGATCAGCGTGATCGCCTCAAGCGTCATGGCCCAGATGCGACGTGCTTCGTCGAGGCCGAGTTGCGATTCGATGGCGTGCTGGTCGCACGCCAGTCCGGCGAGCGCTTGCCCGCCGTTGCGGCCCGACGCGCCCCAGCCCAGTCGCCGCGCTTCAAGCAGCACGACGCGGTGGCCTCGATCGGTCAGCTCGATGGCCGCCGACAACCCGGCCAGCCCGCCGCCGACGATGGCCACGTCGCACTCGATGTCACCCTCGAGCGCAGGTCGTGGCGCTTCGCGCCTGACGGTGGCGTCGTAGTACGAATGCCGGGCGAGGTCGCGGTCGGTGTCGAGAAAACTCATGCGTGGCGGCGTCTGAGTGATCGGTGCGCCTTGCGGTATCGGGGCGCCGGGGTGCTCAGGCGGCGCGCGTGATGGCCTGCGCCAGCGTGCCGATGATCTGATCGATGTGGTGCTGTTCGATGATCAGTGGCGGTGACAGCGCGATGGTGTCGCCGGTGTTGCGCACCAGCACGCCGCGCTCCCAGCAGTCGAGGAACACCTGGAAGGCACGCTTGCCGGGCTCGCCCGGAATCGGTGCGAGTTCGATGCCGCCGACCAGGCCCATGTTGCGCACGTCGACGACGTTGGGCAGCCCGACCAGCGTGTGCACAGCGGACTCGAAGGTGGCTGCCATGTCGCTCGCGCGGGTCAACAGGCCTTCTTCGGCGTAGGTGTCGAGCGTGGCGAGCGACGCCGCGCAGGCCAGCGGATGGCCCGAGTAGGTATAGCCGTGGAAGAACTCGATCAGGTGCTCGGGGCCGTTCATGAACGCGTCGTGGATGAAGCGCTGCGCGAACACCGCGCCCATCGGCACGCAGCCGTTGGTCAGGCCCTTGGCCACGGTCATCAGGTCGGGCGTGACACCCAGGTGGTTGGCCGCAAAAGGCGAACCCAGACGGCCGAACCCGGTGATCACTTCGTCAAAGATCAGCAAGATGCCGTGCTTGTCGCAAATCGAGCGCAGCCGCTGCAAATAACCCTTGGGCGGCACCAGCACACCGGTCGATCCGGCCAGCGGCTCGACGATGACGGCGGCGATGGTCGATGCGTCGTGCAGCGCGACCAGCCGTTCGAGGTCATCGGCCAGTTCGGCGCCGTGCTCGGGTTGGCCGCGGGTGAAGGCGTTGCGCGCCGGGTCGTGGGTGTGGCGCAGGTGGTCGACGCCGCCGAGCATCGGGCCGAACATCTTGCGGTTGGCCACCATGCCACCCACCGAGATGCCGCCGAAGTTGACGCCGTGGTAGCCGCGCTCGCGGCCGATCAGTCGGGTGCGCTGGCCCTCGCCGCGCACACGGTGGTAGGCCAGGGCCATCTTCAACGCGGTTTCCACCGACTCCGAACCCGAGTTGGTGAAGAACACCTTGTCGAGACCTGGCGGCGTCAGCTTGACCAGCCGACCGGCCAGCTCGAACACCTTGGGATGCGCCATCTGGAAGGGCGGCGCGAAGTCGAGCTCGGCTGCCTGCGCCTGAATGGCCTGCACGATGCGCGGTCGTGCATGACCTGCGTTGACGCACCACAGCCCGGCCACACCATCGAGCACCTGCCGGCCTTCGGGCGTGGTGAAGTGCATGCCCTCGGCCTTCGATACCAGCCGGGGCGCCGACTTGAACTGCCGGTTGGCGGTGAAAGGCATCCAGTAGGCGTCGAGGGGCGTTGTCATGGGCAAGGCTTTCGGTGGCGGATCGTTCGAGGTTATCCCAGCTTTTTCCGTGCCAGCTGACCGCACAGATAGGTCCACACGAGCATGGCGGCGGCGTTGCTGGTCAGTTCAGCGTGGTCGTAGGCCGGAGCGACCTCCACGCAGTCCATGCCGACGAAGGGCAGATCGGCAAGTTCTTCGATCAGGCTCAGCACCTGGTTGGTGGTCAGACCGCCCGGTTCTGGCGTGCCGGTGCCCGGTGCAAAGGCCGGGTCGAGGCAATCGATGTCGATGGTCAGGTAGACCGGAGGGTTGCCGTGCGCTGCCAGCCGTTGCCGGATGCCATCGGTCACGCCCTGAAGCTGATTCGGGCTTTCCAGGCCGCGCAGGCTGCGAGCGGTGTAGATCAGGCCGCCTTGGTCGCGCACGTAGTCGCGCGCCGAGCGCTCACCGGCCGAGCGGATGCCGATCTGGGTGACGCAAGACGGCAGCACCAGACCCTCCTGGATGGCCTCGTAGACCCAGGTGCCGTGCCCGCTGGGTTCGCCGAAGTGGTCGGTCCAGGTGTCGCAGTGGGCGTCGAAATGCACGACGGCCAGGGGCTGCCCCAGCCACGCCCGATACGCGCGCAGCAGGGGCAGGGTGATTGAGTGGTCGCCACCCAGCCACACCATGTGGTGCTCGCGAATGAGCGACTCGACCAGCGGTGCCATGGCCAAGCGCATGCGCTCGATGCTGGTGTTGGGCAGCGGCAGATCACCGGCGTCGGCCAGGTGCCCAAGGGGCGACACATCGAAGTGCGGATGGATGGCATCGCACAGCATGTGGCTGGCCTGGCGGATGGCATTGGGGCCAAAGCGCGCTCCAGGTCGGTGCGTGACCGAGCCGTCCCAGGCTACGCCCGCCACAACGTAGGGCGCTGCATCGGCCGCTTGCGCACCGAGGGCAGGAACCTTCAGAAAAGAACTGTTCGACAAGAACGCGAAGGAAGTCATGAATCTCACCCGCCTGGGTTGCTGCACTGCATCAAAATTTACCGAATGGCAAAAAACACCACCGCATCATGAAATGACGCCAGTAACTTGTTGTTTTCAATCAGATATAAATTTAGTCTTATATAAGACATAAGTCTTTTCTTTTGGTCGCCGGGAAAGTATCCTCTCGCCTGCGGTCAAGCGTTTTCCCTGAGCCTGATTCTTGCTTGATCACCAATTTCCTCGTTTCCAACGCCCTCAACTGGAGCTTTCTACATGACCACACTGTCCCGCGAACAACAAGTTGCCGCCATCGAAAAAGACTGGGCCGAAAACCCACGCTGGAAGGGCATCAAGCGCAGCTACTCGGCCGCCGATGTCGTGCGCCTGCGCGGTTCGCTGCAAGTTGAGCACACCCTGGCCAAGCGCGGTTCCGAAAAGCTGTGGGGCCTGCTGCACACCGAGCCGTTCGTCAACACGCTGGGCGCGCTGACCGGCAACCAGGCCATGCAGCAAGTCAAGGCCGGCCTCAAGGCGATCTACCTGTCGGGCTGGCAAGTCGCTGGCGACGCCAACCTGGCTGGCGAGATGTACCCTGACCAGTCGCTGTACCCAGCGAACTCGGTGCCCATGGTCGTTCGACGCATCAACAACGCTTTCACCCGTGCCGACCAGATCCAGTGGTCTGAAGGCAAGGGCGACACCGACTTCTTCGCACCCATCATCGCTGACGCTGAAGCCGGTTTCGGTGGCGTCCTGAACGCCTTCGAGCTGATGAAGTCGATGATCGATGCCGGCGCATCGGGCGTTCACTTCGAAGACCAGTTGGCTTCGGTCAAGAAATGCGGCCACATGGGCGGCAAGGTGCTGGTGCCCACGCGTGAAGCGGTTTCCAAGCTGCAAGCTGCCCGTCTGGCTGCCGACGTGTCGGGCACGCCAACCCTGGTGATCGCCCGCACCGACGCTGAAGCCGCCGACCTGGTGACCAGCGACGTGGACGACAACGACAAGCCGTTCATGACCGGCGAGCGCACCGTTGAAGGCTTCTACCGCAGCAAGGCCGGCCTCGAGCAGGCGATCTCGCGCGGTCTGGCTTATGCCGAAGTGGCCGACATGGTGTGGTGCGAAACCGGCAAGCCTGACCTGGCTTACGCCAAGGCCTTTGCCGACGCCATCCACGCCAAGTTCCCAGGCAAGCTGCTGGCTTACAACTGCTCGCCAAGCTTCAACTGGAAGAAGAACCTGGACGACGCAACCATCGCCAAGTTCCAGCGCGAACTCGGCGCCATGGGTTACAAGTTCCAGTTCATCACGCTGGCTGGTTTCCACAGCCTGAACTACTCGATGTTCAACCTGGCCTACGGCTACGCCCGCAACAACATGACCGCTTTCGTCGAGTTGCAGCAAGCCGAATTCGCAGCCGCCGAGCGTGGCTTCACGGCAGTGAAGCACCAGCGCGAAGTGGGTACCGGTTACTTCGATGCCGTCACCACGACGATCGAGGCTCTGGCATCGACCGGTGCTCTGAAGGGCTCGACCGAAGACGAACAGTTCTTCGACAAGGACGAGCACTGATCGCTCAACCGCTGAACCGGCTGCCCTTCGGGGCGGCCCGCAGCCCGAAAGCCTCTGGCCTTCGGGCTGTTTTCATTGCCCGCTTATTGGCATCCACGCTGCTCGTCTTGGCTTGCCTGGGCGCAGCGCTGCCTGTGGCAGCTGCCGGCCCGAACCTGGATGAGATGACCTGGACCGAGGTGCGCGACGCGCTGCGTGCCGGCAAGACCACGGTGATCATCCCCGTGGGCGGCAGCGAACAAAGCGGCGCGCACATGGCGCTTGGCAAGCACAACGTGCGAGTCAAGGTGCTCGCCGAGCGCATTGCCAACGAACTCGGCAACGCGCTGGTCGCCCCGGTGGTCGCCTATGTGCCCGAAGGCAGCATCACGCCACCCTCGCAGCACATGCGTTATGCCGGCACGGTGTCGATCCCGGACGAGGCCTTCAAGGCCGTGCTCGATGGCGCGGCGCGCAGCTACCGGCAGCACGGCTTCACCGACATCGTGTTGATTGGCGATCACGGCGGCTACCAGCACCTGCTCGGCGCGGTGGCCACGCGCTTCAACCGCGAGGCCGCCAAGTCGCGCACCCGCGTGCATTTCATGGCGGCCTACTACGACACGGCTCAGGCGCCCTACAACCAGTTGCTGCGCGAACACGGCCTGAGCCAGGCCCAGATCGGCAGCCACGCGGGTGCGGCCGACACCTCGTTGATGCTGGCCACCGATGCGAGCCTGGTCCGGGCGAACCAGTTGACTTCGGCGCAGCCGGATGCCGCAACGCTCAAGGCGCTGGGCGTGTCGGGCGACCCCGGCGCGGCAACGACCGCTCTGGGAAAACTGGGCGCCGATCTGATCGTGGCGCGCACCGTGCAGGACATTCGAAAGGCGGTGGCCGCGGCGCGTTGACAGCGTCGACGGGCTCGCGGCCTTTGATCAAAGGTTGAGCCACGTCGGTTTGCGCGCAGAACTCTCGGCGTATCGTTTCAGCTTCACACCCAAACACACCCACATCTTGATACCCAGCTCAATTCGTCGCCCTCTGGCGATCTGCCTGTTCGTTTCCCTGACCGGCGCCGTCGCGCTCAACGCCGCGGGCCGCAGCGATCCACCCGTCGTCGCCAGACCAGCAACTGCGTCAGCCGCGGCTTCAGAGCCTGACTTTCCCGGCATGCCGGCGGTCGTCAACCGCCATAACCTCTACAGCGAGACAGTCGCCGGCCGGCTGAGCCCCGCGGTTGCGGGGGCGCTCGAGCGGGTCTATGTGCCCAACCGCGCGGCCAACTCGGTGTCGGTGATCGACCCGAACACACTCAAGGTGGTCGACACCTTCAAGGTGGGCATCAACCCGCAGCACGTGGTGCCGTCGTGGGATCTGCGCACGTTGTGGGTGGCGAACAACGCCGAGCGCAGCAACAAGGGCAGCCTGACCCCCATCGATCCGCAGACCGGCAAGCCTGGTCCTGCGATCGCAGTGGACGACCCGTACAACATGTACTGGACGCCGGACGGTCGCTACGCGATCGTGGTGGCCGAGGCGTTCAAGCGGCTCGATTTCCGTGACCCGCGCAGCATGGCGCTGCAGTACTCGATCGACACGCCTGATTGCGGCGGCATCAACCACGCCGACTTCTCGATCGACGGCCGTTACGCGTTTTTCACCTGTGAGTTCAACGGCGCGTTCAGCAAGATCGATCTGGTCAACCGGCGCGTGGTGAGCACCATCAAGCTCACGCCGTACTTTGCGCGGCCCGACGTGCTGGACTTGCTGGCCAAGCCCGGCAAGAAGCCGCGCAAGATTCCCGACCCGGCGCAACTGGGCGCCGAGATCTGCACCACACCGGGCATGCCGCAAGACGTGCGCTCATCGCCCGACGGCACGGTGCTGTTCGTGGCCGACATGATGGTCGATGGTCTGCACGTGGTCGACAGCGTCTCGTTCAAGCAAATCGGATTCATCCCCACCGGCGTGGGCGCACACGGGCTGTACCCCAGCCGCGACGGTACCCATCTCTATGTGGCCAACCGGGGAAGCAACAGCGTGCTGGGCACCCGAAAAGGCAAGGGCAGCGTGTCGGTGATCGACTTCGCCACGCGTCAGGTGGTGCAGACCTGGCCGGTGCCGGGCGGCGGCAGCCCGGACATGGGCAACGTCAGCGCTGATGGCAAGTTCCTGTGGCTGTCGGGCCGTTTCGACAACGTGGTGTACCGGTTTAACACCACAAGCGGTGCCGTCGACACGATCAAGGTCGGCCAGGAGCCTCACGGACTGACGGTGTGGCCGCAACCCGGTCGCTACAACCTGGGCCACACGGGCAACCTGCGCTGAGTCTTCAGCGCCGCGGTGCAGCCACCGGCTTGAGCAGGCTGCGAACCCGCGTGCGTTTGACCGGTGGTGTTTCCGGTGCGGTGCCTTCATCGCCCGGGGATTCGGTCACCTCGGCTTCGGTGACGGGCAACGTATCCGGCGCATCGGTGTAACGCGGAGGCCAGTTCTTGAGCGTCGTCTGGCGCAGCAAAGACACCCCACCCGCCGCGCTGTAACTGCGCTCGAGCACGTGGGTGACCAGTCCGCGGCCCACGCGCTCGCTGATGATCAGCGTCGAGCAGCGGGTGCCATAGCTGCTGTCGGGCGTGCGGATGAATGCCGACGACAGCTGCCGCTCCAGCTCCAGCGGCACGCCGGTGGAAGGCAGATCGGCATCGTCGGCGAGGTTGCGATCGGCGAGTGCGGCAAACAGATCCGAAACCAGAACGTCGAGTGACTCGGTGGCGCTCAGGCTGCGAGCCAGGCTGGCCTTCAGCCGGTCGGTCTTCGGCCATGGTGAGTCGAGCAGCGCGTTCGACACCCCGAACACGCCACGCTCAAGCCGCTTCGGACCGGCGCTCAAAGGCGAGCCCCAGAAGCACTCGCTGCGCTTGAAATCCGCGGCGATCAGGTTGAAGCCGTTGTAGCCCGACAGCACGGTGCGGGTCCAGAAGCGGTCGGTGGGCTCCTGACCCGACAACCACTGCGGCACGATCAACCCGCGCGAGGGAGCCTGAGGATCCACACGCGACGGATCGCGCACATTGGTGACCATCGCCAGCCGACCCGCCGCTGTGAGGCCCAGCCAGGTGCCGCCGGCAGCCAGATCGCGCCCGCCCAGAATCGCCGGGCCGCCGCCCTCGGGCGCCCACCAGCCCAGACGCGCCGAAGGTCGGGCGAAGTACTCATCGCGATTGGCCGCAATCACCAGAGGAAAGCGCCGGCACTGGTCAATGGCCAGACCGATCAGGCACATGCTTCAAACAACTCTTGGTGGCGCGGCCCGCTGCGCAGGTCGGACCAATTCGCGGCGTGCCGCTCGATGAGCTTGGCGCAGCTGGCGTCAACGCCGGCGGGGTGGCTGATGGGGTCCAGCGCGTAGGTTTCCATCCAGGTGTGCTCGCCGGCGTCGTTCACGAGCGGCCGGCGCAGCAAACGAACGCGCAACTCAGGCATCTCAAGCCGCAGCGCCGAGTGCATGGACCCGACTGCGGCGGTAATGGCCGCCGCTTGGTGCGCTGCAGCGCGGTAATAGATAAACAACTCGGTCGGCATGGCGATGCCAGTCAGACCGCTGACCCGGTATCGCCGTCCACCGCCGTCGGCACGTCATAAGGCATGGGCAGCCGGGTCAGTCGGGCGCCCTCGACAGCACCCAGATGCAAGGTCCCGGCGTCCAGCGCTGACAACTTGACCTCGACCAGCGCCACACAGCCGGCAGCCTGATCCACCGCGTGTGGCAACTCCGCCGCGTTGACCACCATGCCCGCAGGCTGCGAGGCATCGGCGCTGTGAAACACCTCTTGCCCGGCCGCCGCGTTCGCCTCGCAGTTGAAAAGGAACGCCCGACGCTTGGCCGTGGCGCGGTACTGCGATCGGGCCACCACCTCCTGACCCGGGTAGCAGCCTTTCTGAAAATTGACTGCGCCGATCAGCTCGTAATTCAGCATCTGCGGCACGAACTGGTCGACGGTGGCGGCCTCGATGACGGGAATGCCGCTTTCGACTTCGAGCCGCTGCCAATGACCAAGCTGTGCTGCGTCTTGCGGCCCCCGCGGTACGGGATCGCCGGCGCGCCCGCTCACGCACCAGGCGCGCACGATGCCCGACACATCCGGCAGGCGAATCCAAGTGGTCCCCGCATCCCCGGTGCGCCCCCACGGCTGCAGTCCTGCGGTCGCGTGTGCGGCCGCTTCGCCGAAAACACCCCGCAGTTCGAGTTCAGCCGTGGCGTCGCTCAACTGACACTTGGCGCGCATCACGAACATCGACAGGCGCTTCAAGGTGGCGGGCAGCACGCTGACGTGACAGGCCAGCAGCACCTCGTCGGCGTTGGGCTTCCACATCACGAAGCTCGCAAGCAAACGTCCCTTGGCCGAGCAGTAGCCGGCCAGCCGTGCCTCGGCAGGCCCGAGGTGCAGCACATCCTGCGTCAATTGGCCATGCAAAAAGCTGGCTGCGTCAGCACCGCGCGCCCGGATCAGGCCCCAGTGAGACAACGCGACAGCAGACGTTTCAGGCGGGTTCGTGGTCATGTGCGGATTATGATTTGCGCGCCCCGCGGCAGCCGTTCGAGTTGTCCCAGCGTGGTGCAACGCCGCACCGCGTGATCGCCAGGGGATACCGGTTGAGAACTTTGAAGTCCGCGTTGATCGCGAGCCTGCTGGCGCTGTTGCTGGGCGCGGGTGCGGGCTGGGTGTGGCTGCATCAGCCGCTGTCGATGTCGGTGCAGGCGGTCGAGTTGTCGATCGAGTCCGGCACACCGCCCCGACGCATCGCCGAGGACTGGGTCAGCGCCGGTATTCAAACGCCTTCGTGGATGCTCTACCAGTGGTTTCGCTGGTCAGGCGATGCCAAGCGCATCCGTGCGGGCAGCTACCAGATCGACCGGCCCACCACGCCGATCGGCCTGCTCGAGATGATGGTCAGCGGCAACGAGACGATGGCCTTCGTGCGCCTCACCGAAGGCTGGACCCTGAACCAGGTGCGTGCTGAACTGGCGCGTGCCGAAGCTTTGAAACCGCTCACCGCGGCCATGACCCACGCCGAGCTGATGGCCGCATTGGGCGACCCCGCCACACCCGCCGAGGGGCGATTCTTTCCAGACACCTATTCGTACAGCAAGGGCAGCTCGGACCTGACCGTGCTGCGGCGCGCACATCGCGCCATGAAACAGCGGCTTGAAGCGGCCTGGGCGGAACGCTCGGCGGACACGCCGTTGCGCAGCGCCGACGAGTTGCTCACGCTCGCGTCGATCGTTGAAAAGGAAACGGGCAGCCCGGCCGACCGCGGTAAGGTGGCCGCGGTGTTCACCAACCGGCTTCGTCTGGGCATGCCGCTGCAGACGGACCCCAGCGTGATCTATGGCGTGGGCGAATCGTTCGACGGCAACCTGCGCCGGCGCGATCTGCAAAAGGACACGCCCTACAACACCTACACGCGCGCCGGCCTGCCACCCACGCCGATCGCGATCCCCGGCAAAGCATCGCTTCTGGCGGCCGTGCATCCGCAGCCGATCAAGGCGCTGTACTTCGTGGCGCGTGGCGACGGCTCGAGCGAATTCAGCGATGACCTCGCCGCCCATAATCGGGCGGTGAACAAGTACCAGCGCGGCCGCTAGGCCTTCCGACACCCCTCATGCACGTCGCCGAGGTCGCCCCGCGCGGGCTGTTCATCACCTTCGAAGGCATCGACGGTGCGGGCAAGAGCAGCCACATCGACACCATGGCAGCGCACTTGCGCGCTGCGGGCCGCCGCGTCATGGTCACCCGCGAGCCGGGCGGCACCACACTGGCCGAGCGCTTGCGTGGCGAGTTGCTCAACACGCCCATGGACGCGCTCACCGAAGTGCTGCTGGTGTTTGCCGCGCGCCGCGATCATTTGACCCAGGCCATTGAGCCGGCGCTGGCCGCCGGAACCACGGTGCTGTGTGACCGTTTCACCGATTCGACCTTCGCGTATCAAGGGGCAGGGCGGGGCTTTGATACCGGCGTTCTTCAGCAGCTCGAGTCGTGGGTGCAGTCCGACTTGCAGCCCGACCTGACACTGTGGTTTGACATCAGCCCCGAGCAGGCCGCGCAGCGCCTGAGCACGGCACGCTCGCCCGACCGTTTCGAGCAGCTCGACGCGGCCTTTTTTCACCGGGTGCGTCGAGGTTACGAGCTGCGCGCCGGGTCACACGCGGAGCGCTTCGTGCGCATCGACGCCGGACTCGACCGCGAAGCGGTCGCAACGCAGGTGGCTGCCACGCTGAGGGCACGCGGGTGGTGACCGACGAGAGCTCGGCGGCGCTGCCGTTGCGGCCCTGGCTGATTGAGCCTGTGCGCGCTGCCTTGGCCTCTCAACACGCGCACGCGATCTGGCTGAACGGGCCGCCTGGGGTGGGTCAGTTCGATATGGCGCTGGCGCTGGCTCAAGCCTGGTTGTGCGAGGCTGAACCCGTCAACGCTGCACCGCGCACGGCCTGCGGCCGGTGCGCCAGCTGTCGCCTGGTGCACGCACGCGCGCACCCTGATCTGATGGTGCTGCTGCCCGAAGCGCTGCGCGAATCCTTGGGTTGGAATGCCGGCGAGGACGAGGAGGGCGGTGGCTCGGAGGGCTCGTCCAAACGCAAGCCAAGCAAGGACATCCGTGTCGAGGAGGTTCGGCGCATCGTCAGCTTTGCACAGACGACTGCCGCTCGCGGACGCGGCAAGGTGGTGGTTGTGTTTCCGGCCGAGCGCATGAACGCGATATCGGCCAACGCGCTGCTCAAGACACTGGAAGAGCCTCCTGGCGAGCTGCGGTTCGTGCTGGCCGGTGCTTCGAGCGACGCCTTGTTGCCCACCATACGCAGTCGCTGCCAATCGTTGAGTCTGGGCGTTCCCGACATGCGCATCGCCGCAGACTGGCTGGCATCTCAGGGCGTGATTCAGCCCGAGGTGCTGCTGGCCGCTGCCGGCGGACAGCCTGAAGAAGCGCTGGCCTGGTCCAGGGAAGGGCTGGACTCAAAGGTCTGGCTCGCCTTGCCCGGGCAACTCATGCGCGGCGAGGTGGGCTCCCTGGGCTCTTGGCCGATCTCTCGTGTGGTGGATGTGCTGTTCAAGGTGTGTCATGACGCGATGCGTGTCGCAGCCGGTGCCGATCCCAGCTACTTCATCGGATCCGAGCCGCGGTTTCGTGGCGCTCCTGACGCTCTGGCGCGCTGGTACGACGAACTCAGCCGTCTGGCGCGGCATGCCGAACACCCATGGCAGGGGGCCCTCACCGTCGAGTGGCTGGTACAGCAGGCGCGATTTGCCCTGGCCGCGCCCGCTGGCGCGAGACGTTCGATAAACTGAGCCGATGAGCGAGCGCGAAGCCACTTCCCCTGCACCGCTGACCTTGATGTCGGTTCCGCAACAGGTCAACCGGCCGGCGGTGATCCAACTGGTGTTTCGCGAGAAGGGCGCGCTGTATGCGGCCTACATGCCGGTGCTCGCCGATGGCGGCGTTTTTGTGCCCACGACCCGTGACTATCGGCTCGGTGAAGACATCTACCTCCTGCTGACCTTGCCCGATGACCCGCAACGCTACCCGGTGGCGGGCAAGGTGACCTGGATCACGCCCGCCAACGCGTCCGCAGGCCGTACCCAAGGTGTCGGCGTGAGATTTCCCGCGGATGAAAAGACGCGCGTCTTGCGCTTGAGGATTGAGGAAGTCCTGGGCACGTCGATTTCGTCGTCGAAGCCCACGCAGACCATCTGACCGTGTTTGTCGACTCACATTGCCACCTGGGTTTTCCCGGGCTGATAGAGCATTTCGAAGCGATCCGCACCGACATGCGAGCGGCCGATGTCGGTTCTGCGTTGTGCATTTGCACCACGCTTGAGGAGTTCGATCAGGTGCACGCACTGGCGCTGTCTGACGACAACTTCTGGGCGAGTGCCGGCGTGCACCCCGACAACGAAGGCGTGCGAGAGCCTTCGGTGGCCGATCTGCTGGCGCTGGCCGCCCATCCGAAGGTCGTGGCCCTGGGTGAAACCGGTTTGGACTACTTTCGCCTCAATGGGCGCACCGTGGCCGACATGGAATGGCAGCGGGAGCGCTTCAGGGTGCACATTCAGGCCGCCCGCCTCACCGGTTTGCCTCTCGTGATTCATACCCGAAGCGCATCGAAGGACACCGTCGATGTGCTCAGCGCAACGGGTGAGCGCCAGGTGCGCGGCGTGTTTCATTGCTTCACCGAGACGATCGAAGTCGCCCGTGCTGCGCTTGATCTGGGTTTCTACATCTCGTTTTCCGGCATCCTGACCTTCAAGACGGCCGAGGAGTTGAGGGCGGTCGCACGGTTCGTTCCGCTCGATCGTTGCCTGATCGAAACCGACAGCCCCTACCTTGCCCCGGTGCCGCACCGGGGCAAGACCAACACCCCGGCATTTGTGCCTTGGGTGGCCAAGCAACTGGCGCTGCTCAAGGACGTATCCGTAGATGAGGTTGCCGACGCCACCACCCGAAATTTCGAGGCCTTGTTCAATGTCCAGTGCTCAGGCACCGCATGAAAGAAATTAGAACTTACTTTAGATATCTTGCTTATCTGTTTGTTTTAATTGGATTTCACTGTGCCTACGCGGGATCGCGTGAAGACTTCTTCACCGCCATCAAGCGGGACCACGGCAACACGGTCGAGTCTGTCCTGCGAGGCGGTTTCGATCCCAATACGGTGGACGAGCAGGGCTATCCCGGGCTGGTTCTGGCACTGCGAATCGGATCTTACGAAGCAGCTGCCGCGCTGCTCGAAAGCCCGAGGCTGGATCCTGACGCCGCGAATCCGCTGGGGGAAACCGCGTTGATGCTGGCCTGCCTTCGCGGCCAGCAAGCGATGGCGGAGCGATTGTTCAAACGCGGTGCGGCCGTCAACCGTGTGGGTTGGACGCCGCTGCACTACGCAGCCTCCGGCGAGGACCCAGCCATCGTTTCGTGGCTGCTTGATCGTGGCGCTGACGTTGACGCCACCTCTGCAAACGGCAACACGCCGCTCATGATGGCCGCGCAATACGGCGCGAGCGCCAGCATCGATGTGCTGCTGACCAAAGGCGCCGACGTGAACCGCCTCAATTTGGCTAACTTGTCCGCAGCCGACTTCGCCACTCAGGCCGGGCGGGAAGCATTGGCCGACATGCTCAGAAGGCGAATGAAACGGTAACTTTGCGTGCGACTTTGATGACGGTCGTGTCAGGGTGTTTCCGACACCGCAAATGGGCCCAAGCCGACTGTGGTTTCACGATGAGCGTCCTAGAGTCGAGTTACTGACATCAAGGAGACCGCTCATGGAACTCAATCAGATCGCCCGCAACCCCTTCGTGTTGATGACGAACCCCGAGGTGGTTTTGCACGCCATGGAACATTCGGATTCACTCGCGCGCTTGCGTGGACAGGTGTTCCATCCACTCGACAAACCGTTGCTCGCGCCTTTGCCCGATGACGTCGCCGCCTTCGATCGGCGCATCGACCGGGATTTGAACGACTGAGTTTCCTGCTTTTCGGGAGCGTATGGCTCCCTTGGTTTACATTGACTATTTGTATTATGTAAACCAAATGGTTGGCATGCATCCTCGCTGGTGTTTGCCACGCGCCGGGCCGAGCGCTCAGAGGGACGGCGTGCCAGGCTCTGAGGCGTGGCTCAGTGTTGGATCTGGCACTGCGCCAGGCTGCGATTTCCGCTGCGCCGGTGCAGCAAACCAGCGATCAGGCGGCACGACCTTGGCGTGTTCCGCGTCTGCCATGTAGTGCGGCGACATGATCTGCACGCCATGCTCGTTGAACACGTCCTGCACGTTCGCATGCAGCGCATTGAGCACCTCGGCGCGCAGCCTCGGCACTTCTGGGACGGCCTGACACACCAGCCGGTACACCGGATAGAAATCCGCCAGCGCCGTCTGAAACACCTGCGGCGCCGGATCGCTCAGGATGCCAGTGGTGCGTCGGGCGGCTTCGAGCAGCATCGCTTCCACCTGACGCCACGGCGTGTCGTAGCCGATGCTCACCGAGGTGTCGACGATGTAGCCCACGCCCTTGACCGCACGCGAAAAATTCTTGGTGGGGGTGGCCAGGATCAGCGCGTTGGGCAGGTTCACCTCTTCGCCCAGGCCGGTGCGGATCTTGGTCATGAACAGCCCCACCTCGGTGACCGTCCCCTCGTGATCGCCAATGCGCACGAATTCACCGCGACGCAACGATCGGGAATACATCAGGATCAAGCCGCTCGCGCCCTGCCCCACGATGCTCGATGAGCCCAGCGAGATCATCAGACCGATCAACACCGACACGCCCTTGAACGCCTCGGTCTGCGCGCCGGGCAAGTACGGGTACGCCATCACCAGGGCAAAGATCCAGACCAGCGCCGAGGCGATGCGCCGTGTGGGCGCCACCGTGTCGCGATCCAGCCAGCCGGCGCTGCCACGACCCATCTCGATGTTGTCGAAAACCGGCCTCAGCGTGGCCACCACGGCGCGCGCCAGCAGGAAAATCAGCACCGCAATGGCCAGGTTCGGGATCGCCTGCAAGATCCCGCCGCCGATCTGCAGCAACACGCTCCACATGTACCCCTGAAGCTGCTCGCCCCAGGGCCGAGTGAACGGGAACACGCTGAGCGAGAAACTCAGCCACTCATAGGTCAGCGCCAGACCCACCACCCAGTGCATGGCCAAGGTGGCAAAACGAATGCCGGCGGCGATGTGATCACGGCGCAGCAATTCGGCGCCGGCCAGACGCAGCCGATCTGAACGGCGGTCCACCAGGGTCGTCAACAACGAGCGCAAGGCGCGGCGGGCTCTTGCGAGCACCAGCAAGCCCGCGATGAAAACGCCAGTGGCCGCCGACGCCTTGAGCGCACCTCGCAGCAGCGACGACAGGTCGCGGCTTTCGCGCGTTTCGTCAATCACTTGCTGCAACCGCTCGACGGCACCTTGGGTGATCTGCTCCAGCGTCTGGCCGTCCAGCGCGTCGACATCGCCCGGCGCGACGATCAGCGCCAGCGACCCATCGAGCATCACAAAATTGCCCAGACTCTCGGCACGAACCTCCAGCTTGCCGTGGCCCGGGCGGTCCAGCAGTCGATCCAGATTGGCACGGGTGCGTCGTGCCCGATCAAATGCCGACACACCCAGCAAGGTCGATCGGAAGGTGATGATCGACCGGTTGAAGACAACCAGTTCGCCAGGCTCCCGGGACGGTCCAGACGTGGACCTGTCGGACACATCGCTGGCGGTCAGAACGTGCAAACCGGTGGCCGGTGATGACGCGGCTTCGGCGGCCTCCACACCGCGTGACCCGGCCGCACACAGCATCAGCAGCGCTGCCGCACACCACCACCGAACCCACCGCGCACGGCGAGCGACAGCCGCTCCGATGAGCCCCGAGGCTGGCGGCGTCATGCCGCAGCCGAGACCAGCACGGGCGTGTAACCCGCCTCGGTGATCGCTGCGCCCAATCCGGCGGCGTCGGCGGCAGCGGGATCAATCTCGACACGATGCGACGACAGGTCGATGCGAACCTTTGCCGCGGGATCCAGCAGCAACACCGCCCGCGTGATCGCGCCGCTGCAGTGGTTGCAAGTCATGTCCTTGACGGTGAAAACAATCATCGGCGGCGCCTCACGGTTGAACGGGGAGGATACGGCAGGCACCCCTCATTTGGCAGGAGCGTTGACACCGATCAGTCGCAGCGGCCTCCGATAACGTGAGGCCGTCCTTCCCGGCGTACCCTACCCCCATGGCGACCGCGCAAACCACCCCCACCCCGAATCACGAGATCACCTTGCAAGTGGGCGGAATGACCTGCGCGTCATGTTCCTCGAGGGTAGAGAAAGCCTTGTTGAAAGTGCCGGGTGTGGAATCGGCCGTGGTCAATCTGGCCACCGAGCGCGCCAGCATTCACAGCTTCATCGCGGTGCCGCGCGCCGCGTTGGTCAACGCGGTGGAGGCGGCCGGATACACCGTGTCGAACGCAGTCGAGCCGGCCGCGCCCACCACGAACCGCATCCCCGAGCCGTGGATCGTGGCAGCGGGTGCGGTGCTCACCGCACCGCTGGTAGCCCCCATGCTGCTGTCCGGCCTGGGCATCCACTGGATGCTGGAAGGCTGGGTTCAATGGGTGCTCGCCACGCCGATCCAGTTCGTGCTGGGGGCGCGCTTTTACCGAGAGGCATTCAAGGCGCTTCGCGCGCGCAGCGGCAACATGGACCTGCTGGTCGCGCTCGGAACCTCGGCCGCATACGGCCTGTCGGTCTACCTGCTGTTCAGGCATGCCGGTCACGGATCGCAGCACCTCTATTTCGAGGCCTCAGCGGCGGTGATCACGCTGGTGCGTCTGGGCAAGTGGCTCGAGGGCCGGGCCAAGCGGCAAACCACCGAGGCCATCCGCGCGCTCAATGCGCTTCGACCGGCCACCGCCCACCGCCTGCGCGATGGTCAGGAGCAACAGGTGCGGATCGACAGCCTGGTGGTCGGTGATCTGGTGCGGGTGCATCCAGGCGAGCGCGTGGCTGTCGACGGCCAGGTGACTGACGGTACCAGCGACGTCGACGAATCGCTGATCACCGGCGAGAGCCTGCCGGTGGCCAAGCACGCAGGCGATCGCGTGACCGCCGGCGCCGTCAATGGCGACGGCGTGCTGACCGTCCAGACCACGGCAGTGGGCGCCGAGACCACGCTGGCCCGGATCGTTCGGCTGGTCGAGTCGGCGCAGGCCGCCAAAGCACCGATACAGCGCACGGTCGACCGGGTGAGCGAGGTGTTTGTGCCGGTGGTGCTGGGCGTGGCGTTACTGACGGCGGTGGGATGGATCGCATGGTCAGGCGATTGGGAGCAATCCATCGTGAACGCCGTGGCGGTGCTCGTCATCGCTTGCCCGTGTGCACTCGGGCTGGCCACGCCCACGGCCATCATGGTCGGCACTGGCGTGGCAGCGCGCCACGGCATCCTGATCAAGGATGCGCTGGCGCTTGAAGTCGCCCACCGGGTCAACACCGTGGTGTTCGACAAGACGGGCACCTTGACGCAGGGGCACCCTGCCCTGATCGACTTCAAGGCGGCTGACGGCGTCGAAAGCATCGAGGTCTTGCGCCTCGCCGCGGCACTGCAGCAAGGCAGCGACCATCCGCTGGCCCGTGCGGTTGATCAGGCCGTGCGTGAACGCGGTCTCGAGTTGCCACCGGCCAGCGCACTGCACGCACTGCCCGGCCGTGGCGTTTCTGGCGTGGTGAACGGCGTCTTGCTTTGTCTCGGCAGTTCGCGGCTGACGCGCGAGTCGGGCGCCGATCCAGGAGCGCTCGGCGCGGTGGCGCAGGCGGTTGAGGCCGAGGGCCGCACCGTGTCCTGGCTGCTGGCGGGTGATGCCCCGGCTGCCCGCGTGCTGGGGCTGCTGGCGTTTGGCGACCCGGTCAAGGCCGGGGCAGCGTCTGCCATCTCCCGATTGAAAGCCCAGGGGGTTCGGGTCGTGATGCTCACCGGGGACAACCCGGGCAGCGCCACGGCCGTCGCCCGCGAATTGGGCATCGAGGATTTCACCGCCGAGGTGCTGCCTGTCGACAAGGCAGCACTGGTGCGGCGATTGCGCGAGCAAGGTCGGGTGGTGGCCATGGTGGGCGACGGCATCAACGATGCGCCCGCGCTCGCCGCTGCCGATGTGGGCATTGCGATGGCCACCGGCACCGATGTGGCCATGGAAACCGCCGCCATCACGTTGATGCGCGGTGAGTTGAACCTGGTGGCAGATGCGTTGGACATCTCGCGGCGCACCTCCGCGACGCTGTGGCGCGGGCTGTTCTGGGCATTTGCCTACAACGTCATCGGCATGCCGCTGGCGGCCTTCGGCCTGCTCAATCCTGTCATCGCTGGGGCTGCCATGGCGCTGAGCAGCGTGAGTGTGGTCGGCAATGCCCTGCTCTTGAGGCGCTGGCGCCCGCACAAGGCCGCACACACATGACAAAGGCGGCCCGAAGGCCGCCTTTGCGTTTGGACCGGGCCGGATTACTTCGAGGCCAGCTTCATGGCCGGAGCTTGAGCCGCCACCGCCGGTGCCGGTTCGAGCGCCACCACCTCGGGGGCCGACGCCGCAGCGGGTGCTGGGGCAGCGACCATGGCCGGATAGTCCTTGACCATGCTCTTGCCATACAGCGGCTTGTACGCACCTTGGTGACAGGTCAGGCAGTTGGCCTTGCCCACATCACCGGTCGGGCCGAGCCGATGGGCCGGGAACACGCTGGTCAACGGCGTCATGTACTCGTTGTTGAGGTCACGAACCATGCGGATGCCGTACCAGGCCGTCGAACGCTGCGGCGGACTGGTTTCCCAGGACGCAAACGAACGGCTGTTGTGGCAGTAGGTGCAGTTCACGCCCAGCGCGGTGGACATGTGCGACATCAGGCTGTAGGTCCACTCGGCCTGCTTGATCGAGTGCCGGTTGCCTGTCGGCAAGGCGGTCTCACCAATGATGCGAATGTCCTTGGCTTGCAGCAAATAAGGCGTGAACGGATCTTCGGGAAGCGAGGAATACGCTCCCGCCACCGACACCGTGTTCTGCCCCGCCCTGTCGCCGATCAAGCCGTCGGAGCGAGCCTCAGGTTTGGCCGTGAACCACACGTTCTTCGGGATGTTGTTGCCCCGGTGGCAGGTGTAGCAGGTCACGCCGGTCTCGGCCACGTGCGACTTGTAGTCGGCGTTGATCTTGCGCGTCATCTGCAGCATCTTGCGAGCCACGACCTTGGTGTACTTCTCGTCGGACGCGAAGTTCTGCGCGTTGTGGCAGTAGGTGCAACCCTGCTCAGGAGCAACCCACGACGCCATGGCCGCCATGGTGCGCGAGAACTCGCCCACCGACAGTTCGCCCAGCACCTGCACGTTCTGATAGATCAGTGATGCTGCCGGACCGCCGGGCGCTGCGGCAGGCGCGGCCTCGGGCACAACGTGGTTCGCAATGTCCTGGGACACGGTGCGCGGGTTGTAGACCTGGACCATGCCGGTACCGCGAAATCCGTGCTGAACGGTCTCGATGGGCGGACGCTCGCAACCGGCCAGCAGGGTCGCCGCCGACAGGGCGACCCAGGTCAGGAGGGTTCGTTGATTGAAGAAGCTCATGGCTTGACTCCCTGGAGCAATGCGGGGTCGATGGGTGGTGTCCAAACGGCCGGGTACATCGGCGCCACGTGGTGCTTGACCGCCCACAGGTACCAGTTGTCGACCACGGTGCCTGTCAGCAAGATGCCGATACCTCCGGTCAACGGGGTCAGCACCGCAAACCACCAGGCCCAGCGGTGGATCGACTCCATCGTGGCGTTGAAGCCCATGGTCCAGCGCCAGAACAGAGCGGCTCGCTCAGAGGCCGTGCCGCGGTCGGTGATCTGTTCGATTTCACGCTCACCACCAAAGCGGCTGACCGCAAGGATCGTCGCGCCGTGCATCGCAAACAGCAGCGCCGAGCCGTACAGGAAGACGATCGACAGCATGTGGAACGGGTTGTAGAACAGATTGCCGTAGCGGATCGAGAACGCTGCGGTCCAGTCGAGGTGCGGAAAGATGCCGAACGGCACCGCTTCACCCCAGCTGCCCATCAGCAGCGGACGAATGAAGCCCAGCACCAGAAACAACCAGATCGCCGACAGGAACGCCCAGGCAATGTGGGTGCCCATTCCCAGTTCGCGAGCCCGGCGGTAGGTGCGTGCGAACCACAGGAACATCGACGTGGTGAGCAAAGCGCCGGCAAACATCCACCAGCCGCCCTGATTCATCGGCGGGAAGTGCAGTCCGTTTTGCGGCGCAGGCGGCTCCAGCGCCAGCCAGAACAGTTGGCGAACGAACTGGATCGGATCCCAGTTGACCTGCGCCAGCATGTTGAAGCCGATGATGTTGAAGGCCAGCATCCCGCAGATGATCGAGGCCACTCCCAACCCGCCGAGATAGATCGGACCGAGCTGGGCATTGCCCATCCAGCCCAGCAAGGAAAACAGCTTGGGCTCGCCGGTGCGGGGGCTGTTGCCGTGACCGAGCTCGACGCCGTGGTGTATCGGACCCACCGCCTGCACGGTGGTGAAGAGGTTCTGATATTCAAACATTCGTTGTCTCCTTGAGCATCAGTGCCGGTTCACGACCAGATCGGAAGGTTCAGCCACCAGCCCCACCACTCGGGCCATCCGCGGGTCCAGAACGGTCCGCTGATCACGATGCAAACAGCGCTCCAGAACACCGCCGCCAGCGCCAGGAACAAGCCCAGACGGTGAATGCCCAGGGTGCCGATGGAGTAACCGATGATGTCGCGGAAGAACGTGTCTTCATGCTCCGGCGAGCGCACGGTCTGGCCGCTTGCCGGGTTGGTGGACGACAGCACCAGCGCGCCGTGAAGTGACAGCGCAAACGTGGTCGTGAAGAAGAAACTCACGGCCAGCATGTGGGCCGGGTTGTAGTGAAAGTGCAGGTATTGATACCCGGTATTTGACACCCAGTCGAGGTGGCTCAGAATCCCGTACGGGAAACCGTGCGACCAAGCACCCATCAACACAGGGCGAATCACGACCAGCGTGAAATACGCAAACACCGCAACGCAGTAGGCAAAGGGAACATGGAGCCCCATGCCGAGTTTTCTGCAGATTTCGACTTCTCGCATGGCCCAGCTTCCGAATGCGCCCAAAGCGCACACGGTAATCACCTGCCAAAGGCCCCCGTCGCGCAACGGCGCAAACCCGAGACCATATTTCACGTCAGGCGGAGCGATGCTGATTTGCCAAACATTCCACGTATTTCCGAGGCTGGCACCCCAGAGAATCATGGCAGTGCCCAACGCAGCGAAGAAAATCGTGGTGACTCCAAAGAACCCCACGTAGAACGGGCCCACCCAGAAGTCGAATAAATCTCCCCCGACCAGGGTTCCGCCGCGAACGCGGTACTTTCTTTCAAAACTGAGCGTGGCCATCGGCTACTCCTCGACATCGCTGGCGGTACTGCACCGCCAGTTTCTTTAAATTCTTGGTAGCGCGAGGCCGGGCGCTAGCCCGGGCCCCGCTGAGCACAAGGTGAAACCCGGCGCTCTTACTTCGTCGCCGTGGCTGGTGAAGCCACTGCAGCTGGCAACGCCTTGTTCTGGTCGATCTTTGCGCGAGCGTTCACGCCGTCGAACCAGTTGTAGGTCGTCGTGCTCAGCAGTACCAGATGAATCATGGCTGCCAAACCGAACAGGAAAACACCTTGCACGACCATCGCACGAAGCGGATCGAACAAACGCCAAATTCTCCACATGGTCAATCTCCTAAATTAAATTCGACATGAAGGTATAGACCGCACCCTTTACGCCGCCAATCAATGATTTCTCTGCCTCTGCTCCCGGCAACCAGGAACGCCATTGCAACGTCATGACTTGTGAAAGCATGGCGATCAGCAAAAACACACAGAAGCTCACTGCAAAGATACCCAAGTAAACTTTGGAGTCATTCTTGAGAATCTGCCGCAAAGAGCCGTTTGTCGTATTAGCCATAGCATTCCCCTTGTTCGGGATTTAGAGAATCAGAGCCAAGGGCGCCAAGCCCAGACCAGGAAGTGGGCTACGACCGCAACGGCTACGAAGCCGATCGTTCCCTGCACCCAGAATTTGTGAAACTCCTGAGCCTCTTCATCGGACAAGCCCGATATGGAGCCTTTTCTTTCAGCCATAGGATTACTCCTCAAGGACGGCCATTCGGCCGGTACCGCGCAGAGCCCGCGCGGTCGAGGCAGCCGCAGCACTGCGCCACGACATTCGGTGTGTTCAGACCAGCTGAACGAATACTTTTTGAGGCGCAGACGGCGCGGCTCATGCCGGCTCTCCCTGGCGCATGGCCTCACGTGACCTCGAAACGCGCTCGGCTGTGACGCGCTCTTCGCCGGCCTTGCGGGCATCGCGCTCGGCACGATCACGCAAGCGCTTGGCCGCCGAGATCTGCACCAGCACAGGCTCGTTGCTCACGATGTCATCGAGCAGTTCCTGCGCATCGGTGTCCCAAGGCGTCGAAGACTGCGGCTCGAGGCGCGCCGGGGTGGCGTCGATTCGGTCGAGGTCGGTGCCCAGCGGCAGGATGTGGAACAACGCATCGAAGAGCGCGTTGCAGAACTCCTGGATGATGTAAGTCGCCCCGGAGTACCCCATGAAAGGCGTGCCGGTGTGGCGCCGGATGATGGGCAGTGGGAACGACGCCGGGATGAAGCTGGCTTTCATCATCGATCCGCCACCGCACTCGGCGAGGTAGATGCGCTCGTTGTAGCTGCCATACATCACCAGCGGTGTCTTTTCGGTCACCAGGCGACGCACCTCGGCGTTGTCGGTCTTGGCGCCTGGCAAGCGCGAGACCGCGAAGTTGCACGGCAGACCCATCTCGTCTTCGAGGAAGTGCCGGATGCCCCGCGTGTAGGTGTCGTTCGCCACCACCGCGAAGCTGGCGGTGCCGAAGAAGTCTTGAGTGACAGAACGCCACAAGTCCCAGATCGGCTTGATCGTGGTGTGCTTCTCGCGCTCGATGAAGGGCTCGGGGTCCAGACCCAGCATCTCGCCGAGCTTGCGCAAGAACTTGGTCGTGCTGTGCAGGCCGATGGGCGCTTGCAGGTAAGGCCTGTCGAGCGCCTCGCACAGCATGCGACCGAACTCGCGGTACATGCAGATGTTGACGTCGGCCTCCACCAGGCGCGACACGTCGGCGAGGTGGCTGCCCAACGGAAACGCCATGTTCACTTCGGCGCCGATGCCTTGCACCAGGCGGCGAATTTCGGCCAGGTCGCTCGGGCAATTGAAGGTGCCGTAGCAAGGGCCGATGATGTTGACGCGTGGCTTTTCGCCGGCGGGTCGCTCGGCAAAAGGCTTGCGAGCCGGCACTTTCTTCATGCCGTACTCGCTCCACAGCCAGAACATCGCGCGGTTGGCGCATTGCCACTGGTCTTCGTCGATGGTGCGTGGCAGGAAGCGCTGGATGTTGGTGCCCGACGGCGTGACGCCGCCGCCGATCATCTCGGCGATGGAACCGG
>CANGBT010000016.1 GCA_947452135.1 Burkholderiales bacterium | reverse complement strand
TGCCGACCTGCGAGAAGTACTTGGGGCCGACGTAGGCCGCGAGCAATCCGATGATGACCATGACCACCAGCAACTCGAGCAGCGTGAAGCCGCGACGCAGGCGTACAGGGGACATGGTGACTCGACTCTCAAGCGTTCAGGGAGGCTCTCAGTCTGCCCACCGAATGTGACGCCGTGGTGAAGCGCGTCACATCCCGAAAGCACCCGCGCGACATGCGCGGCGAGGCGCACGCCGGGCGCTCAACTCACTGGGCGCGGTCGGCCTCGCGGGATGCCAGGTCGGTGGAAACCGGCTCGATCGAGCCGATCACCGCGCGTGCCAGGCGAACGCCGGACACCGGGGCGACAGGCGTGTGATGCGGGTTGCACAGGGCCTCGAGCCGGTGGTCGAGCCGGTCGAAGATGGCGTGCGAGTCGAGCGAGCGCTCGGCGTACAGCCGGCCCGCGGCACCCAGCCGTTGCCGGCGCTGGGGGTCATCGGCCAGCGCGACGATGGCCTGCGCAAAGATGTCAGCGCACTCGGGTTCGATCACCAGACCGCAGCCCGTGACCACGGTGGCCATTTCGGAGCCGGGCATGCCCGCGGCGATCACCGGGCGGCCGCTGGCGAGCATGCCCACCAGCTTGGACGGCATCACCAGATCGGCCGCGCCACGCAGTTGCGGCAGCAGGTGGATGTCGGCCATGTTGAGCAGCGCGTTGAGCTGCGCGGCGGGCAACAGGTCCATGAAGCGCACGTTGCCCAGACCGGCGGCCAGGGCTTCGAGCGGCGCGCGCATTTCACCGTTGCCGCAGATCACGATCACCACGCGCGGGTCGTGCGCCAGCTGACGGGCGGCCTCGATCAGCACCTCGAGGCCCGGCTTGCGGTTGAGCGTGCCCGAGAACAGACACACCACCTGCGAAGGCTCGATGGACAGAGACTGGCGCAGCCGCGCCGAATCGGGTGTGGCGTGGACGGACGACACGTCGATCCAGTTGGGCAGCAGTTCGGTCTTTTGCAGGGCCACGCCCTTGGTGCCGAGCAAACGCATCATGCGGCTCGAGATGGTGGACACCGAATCAAAGCGGCGCATCAGGGTGCGCTCGCCGAAGCGCGCCAGCCGGCGCATCCACGGCTGCTTGAGCAAGCCGAGCTCGAACGCGGCGTCGACTTCGAAATCCTGAATGTGCAACCAGGCCCGTGCGCCCGACAAGCGAGCGGCCAGCCAGGCTGCGGGCGCGCAAAACAGCGCCGGCGCCACCACGAACACGACTTGCGGCTGCCAGCCCACCAGCTTGAGCACCATCCACGCGCTGCTGATCGCAAAGCTGGCCAGGTGCACCAGCCGCTTGACGCCGCTCAGGCGCTTGGGAATCCACACCGGACAGCGGTACACCGTGAGGCCGGGCATCGGCTGCTCGATGGAATAGGCCGAGGCCGAATAACCCTGCGAGACCGTCCACGACGGGTAGTAAGGCGGTGCGCACACCACCGAGACCTCGTGACCGCGCGAGACCAGACCCTCGGCCATTTCGCCCGAATACTTGCCGACACCCGTCAGCTCCGGACTGAAATTCATGCTCACCAGGACGATCTTCACTGCGCAGGTCTCCCCCTCGAATAGGGGATATGTTCACGTTCGGCCATGACGTGGCCATGTCATGCGCACTAGTCCGAACGCATCTGTTTCAAGCGGATCAGGCGCTCACTCGTGGAAGTCGAAGGTCGGAAAACCGGCCGTCTTGAGCAGCGTGTCGCGGCGCGCCGAGTTGAAGTCGGCAATGACCATTTCGCGCACCAGGCTGCGAAAGTCCGTCTTGGGCGTCCAGCCCAGTTGGGTCTTGGCCTTGGACGGGTCGCCCAGCAGGGTTTCGACCTCGGTGGGCCGGTAGTAGCGCGGATCCACCCGCAGCACCACGTCACCCACGCGGCACATCAGGGGCACACCCGGGCGCGGCGGGTTCACGGCCGCCACGACGGCGATCTCGGCCGCACCGCTGCCGCGGAACTCGAGCGTGATGCCCAGTTCGGCGGCGGCGAACTCGACGAACTGACGCACGCTGTGCTGCACGCCGGTGGCGATGACGAAGTCCTCGGGCTGGTCCTGCTGCAGCATCAGCCACTGCATCTCGACGTAGTCCTTGGCGTGGCCCCAGTCGCGCAGCGCATCCATGTTGCCCAGGTACAGGCAGTCTTGCAGCCCGAGCGCGATGCGCGCGATGGCGCGGGTGATCTTGCGGGTGACGAAAGTCTCTCCGCGCAGCGGGCTCTCGTGGTTGAACAAGATGCCGTTGCACGCGTACATGCCGTAGGCCTCGCGGTAGTTGACCGTGATCCAGTAGGCGTAGAGCTTGGCCACCGCGTAAGGGCTGCGCGGATAGAACGGCGTGGTTTCCTTTTGCGGCGTTTCCTGCACCAGGCCGTACAGCTCGCTGGTGCTGGCCTGATAGAAGCGGGTCTTCTTCTCGAGACCCAGCAGCCGCATGGCCTCGAGGATGCGCAACGTGCCGATGCCGTCGACGTTGGCGGTGTACTCGGGCATCTCGAACGACACGCCCACGTGGCTCATGGCCGCGAGGTTGTAGATCTCGTCGGGCTGCACCTGCTGAATGATGCGCGTGAGGTTGGTGCTGTCGGTCAGATCACCGTAATGCAGGATGAAGCGCTGGTGGTCAACGTGCGGATCCTCGTACAGGTGATCGACACGCTCGGTGTTGAACAGCGACGAGCGCCGCTTGAGGCCGTGCACCTCGTAGCCCTTGCCGAGCAGCAGCTCGCTCAGATAGGCGCCGTCTTGCCCGGTGACGCCGGTGATCAGGGCGCGCCTGGGGCGGCCTGAAGATTCGTGGTTGCTCATGGGCCGTTGCCTTTGGGGTCGATGCAGTGAACTGCGCGCGACGCTAGCGACGGTCGATGACAGCGTGATGGCGACGGCCGCATTCGCTGTGATGACACTGTCACACGGCGCTGATACGGTCGCCTCCGAGTTGTCCATCACCGCCTTGAATCATGAGATTGCCCTGCCCCGCCGCCGTGTTCCTGGGTGTCGCCACGAGCCTCGGGTGGTGAACTGAGCCGCGAGCCGGCCGGCCCATGCTGTTTCATTCACCGGAATTCATCTTCGGGTTCATCCCGCTGAGCCTGCTGGGGTTCTTCCTGCTGGCGCGGCACAGCCACGCGCTGGCGCTGGGGTGGCTCACGGCCGCGTCGCTGGTGTTCTATGCGTGGTGGAACCCGGTGTGGCTGCCGCTGCTGCTGGCGTCGATCGGATTCAACTTTTGGGCAGGCCGTGCCATTGCCGCTCGCGTCGGCATCGAAAGCGGCCTGACGCAGCGCTCCGCGCTCAGCGTGCGCGCGTCGAGTCGCACGCTGCTGATCGGCTCGATCGCGGCCAACATCGCGCTGCTGGTGTACTTCAAGTACGCCGCATTTGCGGTCAATTCGGTGGCGCTGCTGGCGGGTTCACCGGTGCACATGGAAGCCGGCGAGTTGCCGCTGGGCATCTCGTTTTTCACCTTCACGCAGATCGCGTTCCTGGTGGATGTGCAGCAGCGCCGGGCGGCGGACTTCGACCCCGTGCGCTACGGACTGTTCGTCACCTACTTTCCGCACCTGATCGCCGGGCCCATCCTGCACCACAAGGAAATGATGCCGCAGTTCGCCAGGGCGGACATCTTCAAATTCAGCGCCGATCGGCTGGCCGATGGCAGCGTGATGTTCATCCTTGGTCTGTTCAAGAAGTCGGTGCTGGCCGATGCGTTCGCCGGCTACGCCAGCCCCGCCTTTGCGGCGGCCGCCACGCACGACATCAGCTTTTTCGAGGGCTGGGGCGCAGCGCTGTCGTACACGATGCAGATCTACTTCGACTTCTCGGGCTACTGCGACATGGCCATCGGGCTGGCGCTGATGATCGGCGTGCAGCTGCCCATGAACTTTCATTCGCCCTACAAGGCACGCAACATTGCCGAGTTCTGGCGGCGCTGGCACATGACGCTGTCGCGCTTTTTGCGCGACTACCTCTACATCCCGCTGGGCGGCAACCGCCGCGGGTGGGCACGCCAGCAAGGCA
The DNA here is from genome assembly GCA_947452135.1 of Burkholderiales bacterium. Taxonomy (GTDB): domain Bacteria; phylum Pseudomonadota; class Gammaproteobacteria; order Burkholderiales; family Burkholderiaceae_C; genus PBB1. The sequence goes on along the minus strand of CANGBT010000016.1, from coordinate 24,630 downwards.
ACCTGATGGTCACCATGCTGCTGGGCGGGCTGTGGCACGGCGCGGGCTGGACGTTCGTGATCTGGGGCGGACTGCACGGGCTGTACCTGATGGTCTTTCACGGCTGGCAGCGCGCCTTGAAGGCGCTCGGTCTGGGCCTGCCCGGCGCGGCCGTGAGGCAAGTGGCGGCGCCGCTGGCCTGGCTGCTCACCTTCATGGCCGTGGTGGTCGCCTGGGTGTTCTTTCGCGCCACCGATGTGCCCTCGGCGCTGTCGATGCTGCGCGGCATGGCCGGGCTCAACGGCGCGCTGCTGCCTGATCAGATCATCCACTTCGTGCCCGGGCTGGGCCGGGTGGCTGATGGCCTGGGCAAGGTGCCGTACCTGGCCAACGGCACCGTGATGGGTTGCGTCGAGATGGTGCTGATGCTGGGTATGGGCTTGGCCATCGTGCTGGCCGCGCCGACCGTGCCCGAGCTGCGCACCCGCTGGCGCTACGCGCTGCTGGTGCCGTGCGCGGCGCTGGCGCTGCAGCGGGTGATCTACGGGCAGGCGTCCGAGTTCCTGTACTTCCAGTTCTGAGCCGCAGCCCATGAAAAAGCTGCTGTGGCTCGCCGGACTCGTCTTGCTGTCGGTGGCCGTTTTCCTGGCGGTCTTTTCGGTGGTGCGGCGCCCGCTGGTGGTGGACGACATCCAGAAAAGCCTGGACTACAAGCTCGACTACGCGCGCACGCTGGGCTCGCCCAAGATGCTCATCTTTGCGGGCAGCAACGGACGCTACAGCCACCGCTGCGCACCCTTCAGCGCAGCGCTCGAACGTCCCTGCGTGAATGCATCGCTGGCCTTTGGCATCGGCATCGACTTCCAGCTGGACCAGTGGTGGCCCCTGCTGCGAGCGGGCGATGTGATCTACATGCCGCTCGAGTACGGCCAGTACCGCCACACGAGCGCCGAAATGCACGAAGGGCTGCAAAACGCGCTGATGGTCCAGCACCAGCGCGGCTACCTGTGGTCGCTTGGAGCACAGCGCATCGCCGCAGCGTACGGCTCGTTCGACCTGTCATCGCTGATCAACGGGCTGGTCGAGATGGCGCTGGAGCATCGCGGTTTTCAGCGCCGCAGCAGCGCCGCGAGCCTCACGCCGCAAGGCGACGAAAGCGGCCACACCGCGCAGCAAGGCGAGGCCTACGCGAGCTACGTGCGGGCCATGGTGAGCGACACCAGCCACTTCCCGCCACAGTCCGATTCGCTCGTGGTGATCGAGGATTTCCTCGACAAGGCCCGCCGTACCGGCGTGACAGTGGTGGGCGGCTTGCCCACCCTGCCCGACTCGGGCACGGTCGACGACGCCGACATCGAGCGGTTGCGCCGCCTGTATGAGCGCCACGGCCAGCGCTTCGTGGTGCTGCCCAACCGCTCGCAGTACCCGCTGACGTGCTTTTTCGACTCGACCTATCACCTCAACGAGGGCTGCCAGCAGGCCCACTCCGAACAGCTGGCCCGTGCGCTGTCCAGCGCCTTGGCGGAACCGGCACGTCCACCGCAGGGCACCGTGCGATGAGCGGCACACCGAAGCGCCAGGGCGCCGAGCCGCCCCAGCGCTGCCTGATCCAGCTGAGCGCCCCCGGCAGCGGCGGTGTGCGCGACCACCTCGAGTGCCTGCGCACCGAGTGGGCGGCAGCGGGGCTCGCCAGCCATGTGGTGTCTCTCGGCGAAGCCGATGCCAAACAATGCAGCCTGGCCGCACGGCTGCGCGAGATCATCGACGCCGAGGGCCGGCCGTGCGCCGTGATCCTGCATTTCTCGGGCTACGGTTTTCACCCGCGCGGGTTGTGCCTGTGGCTGGTGCGCGAGGTCGAAGCCGCCAGACAGCAGCTCGGTGAGCGGCTGCATCTGGTGACGATGTTCCATGAGCTGTACGCGAGCGGACCGCCGTGGGGCTCGGCCTTCTGGCTGTCGCCGGTGCAGGCCTGGATTGCGCGGCGTCTGGCGTGCCTGAGCGACGTGCTGTGGACCAACACCGAGTTGCACGGCCGCTGGCTGCGCAAGCAGGTGGGGCCGGCCACACCGATCACGATTCAACCGGTGTTTTCCAACGTGGGCGAGCCCGAGGCCCTGATGCCAGCCGAGGGACGGGCGCTGCGGCTGGTGGTCTTTGGTTCGACCTCGACACGCCGTCGCGCGCTGGCCGCGTTGCCCCGGCACGCCGAGAGCCTCGCCCGGCAGGGCATCACCGAAATCCTTGAGGTGGGCTCCGGCGAGGCGTCACCCTGGTCGGCTTCAGGGTTGACGCTGCACTTTCTGGGTCGCATGGACAAGCACGATCTGCGCGCGCTGCTGGAGCGCTCCGCGTACGGGGTGGTCGAATACCCGCCCAAGTACCTGGGCAAGTCCTCGGTGTTTGCCGCCTACGCCGCACACGGCTGCGTGTCGCTCAACGTGGCGCCGGCCGCTGACGATTCGGATGGACTTCAAGCGGGCGTGCACTTTGTGAGCCTGTCCGGCGCAGCGTCGCTGCCCCAGGATGAACAAGCCCGCGAGTCGGTGGCCCGGGCAGCCCGAAGCTGGTATGACGGCCATTCCCTGGCCCGGCAGGCGGTCGGATTTTCCGCGTCGTGCGCAGTGCAAACGATGCACGGGCATGACGGTGCGCGGTCCTGACAGGCCCGTCGCCGGCACGCAGCAAAAAAATACTGAAATGGCGCATCACGCAGGCCATGCCTGATGGGGCCGCGAAGACGCACGTCGCGCCCGACGCGGGTGTCACCTGAACGGTGATGAAGGGCTACCGCTCGGGCTGCCCCGGCAAACGCCCTATTGCAGCGAGATCTGGCCGCTGACGTGTTGCGGGATCACCCACGCGGCGGGGGTCGCGCTGTGGGTGTGAGCCGGGGCGGCGTCGCCCATGTCCACCAGCTGATCGATCACGGCACGGGCGCACACCAGCGCATCCATCGCGCGCTGCATGGTGCCGTTGTCCACGGCCAGCGGCTGCGCCTGAAGCTGACGCTCCAGCCATGCAAGCTGGGCAGTGACGAACCGGAACTCTTCATACGACGAGGCCATGGCGGGGGGTCCTTGCAACGCTACGGGTTCAAAAAATTCGGCCCGGTACCACTTTGGTACCGGGCCGTAACTAACCCAGTAGCGAATTGATTATGGTTTGGGTGTGTGACGGAATCACTTCACAAACGGCGCCTGATCTAGCCCGTTCGCACTAGCCACCGACCGGCTAGGTCGAACGGGCTATGGCACAGACCGGCGACGCACGATCAACTGTCTTGGTTGGTTCTTAGGATGGCGCAGTGCACCTTTCACGCGCTCAGCCGCCGTCCATGAATTCCGCCTTGTCAGCTTCGGCCTCACCTCGCAACGACCGCCTCGGCGCGCTCAATGACGCGTCGGGTGCCGTGACTGGCAACCGCGAGAGCGCCACCTTTCGAGGTGACATTGAAGGTCTGCGCGGTGTGGCTGTGCTGTCGCTGCTGGCGGTGCATCTGTTTCCGCAATGGGTCAGCGGCGGGTTTGTCGGCGTCGACATCTTCTTCGTGATCTCTGGGTTCCTGGTGTCGGACGGCTTGTTCAAGGCCCACGACGCGCACGACTTCAGCCTCGGTGAGTTCTATGCACGGCGCATCCGGCGCATCGTGCCGGCGCTCAGCGTGGTGCTGTTCTTCTGTCTGGCGTTCAGCGTGCTGTTCACCTATCCGGCCGCCGCGCGCCAGATCGGCGAAGGCGTGATCACCGGGGCTTTCTTTGTCTCGAACCTCGCCTTGTGGCAAGACGCCTTGCAACTCAACCGCGCTGCGCAGCAAGGCCCGCTGACCCACCTGTGGTGGCTGGGCGTCGAAGCGCAGTTCTGCGTGGTGTGGCCGCTGGTCGTCGCGCTCATGTTCCGGCACCGCCGCTGGGCGCTGCACGCCATCGTGGGGATGCTGGTGGCGTCGTTGCTGCTCAGCGCGTTGCTGGCCGGGTCGGCCTCGTCAGCGCACCTGCTGCTGCCCATCACCCGCGGATGGGAGCTGATGGCCGGCGCGCTGCTGGCCTACCTGACGCGCTATGTGGGTCAGGGGCCGGTGGCCTGCATCGAGGCCCGACTGTGCAACGGACGCAGCTCAACGCAGGTGGCCAACGCCTTCGGTTTCGGCGGGCTGGCGCTGCTGGTGCTGGCCGTGTGGCTGGTCGACAGCGCCACGGAGCTGCCCACGGCCTGGGCCGTGCTGCCCGCGCTGGGCACGGTGGCTTTGCTGGCCGCCGGGCCGCAGGCCTGGGTGAACCGCGCGCTGCTGGCGCACCCGGTGCTGCGTTTCTATGGCGCCATCAGCTTCGGGCTGTACCTGTGGCACTGGCCGCTGCTGTGTTTCCCGGCGGTGCTGGGCATGCCGCTCACGCCCGAGCTGCGCGTGATCATCCTGACCGCCAGCGTGGTGCTGGCCGCCCTGACGTTCGAGCTGGTCGACCGCCAGGCGCAGGCCGGAACACGCCGCAACGGTCGACCCGTTGTGACCGTGGCGGTGCTGATCGCGGTGGCGCTGTGTGGCTGGTACGTGCAGTCGACCAACGGGCTGTTCGCGAGCTTTCCCGCGGCCATGCAGCAAGCGCCCCTCTGAGCCGCTGACGCGCTTGGCCGCGCCGGCTCAGCAGCCGGTGGCGAGCCGGCGCAGTTCCTTCGCGAGGATGTTCGACATCACCACGTTGCCCTCGCGGGTGGGGTGGACACCGTCCTTGTAGAGCTCGACGGTCCACTGCGGCAGCGCGGCCAGGTCGATCAGCACCACGCCGTGGCTGGCGGCAATGCGCTGCACTTCCAGCCGATCGGGCAGCCACTCCTGCCCGGCACGGGCCATCTCGAGCTGCTGCACGTCGGGGTACAAAAAGATCAACCCGGCCGGGCGGCGGCCGCTGGCCCGGTTGAGTCGCTCGAGCATGGCCTCGAACTCGGCGTAATACGGCTTGGCGTCGTCGGGCGTGCGCTCGACAAACCGCGCCGCCGTCGGGAAACGCTGATCCAGCGCCTTGTGCACCACATAGCCGGTGAGCCACAACGGACGGCTCAGCGGGTGGGTGCTTTCACGCTCCCACTGGCTCACGCCGGCCATCTGGTGGGCCATGTACTCCCACACGAAAAAATCGGTGCCCGCCACCACATCGGGGTGGCGATCAAGAAACCGGAATTCGTTGACCGTGCTCCAGCCGCCGGCCGCCACCGGCCACACTGCGCACGAGGCCCTCAGCTGCGACTGCATGAGCGGTGCGAGCTTGTCCGGCTGGTCGTAGGCATTGCCGCCCAGCACGATGCTGTTGCCCACCAGCAGGACGTCGGTGCGCTCACCAGGCTGCCAGGGCTGGGCCACACCCATGCTGCGGTCGTTGAAGACCCAGGTGTTCTTCTGCAGGAAGCGCCCGGTCTGATCCGGCTGCGGCGCATAGCCGAACTGCAGGTCTTTCACGTAGAGCGGAAAGTTGTCGAGCCCGGCCACACGCAGGCCGAGTTCGGTCAGCGCGAGCAGCGCGACCAGCCCGGTTCCCACCCGCTGCCAGTTCGGCCCCCCCGAGCGCCAGCGCATCACGACCGCCACGCGAGCACACGGCGCTCGATCCACACGTGAAACGCGATGGCGCTGCCGAGGCTGGCGGCGATGGCCAACACGAAGGCGACGACGGCCCCGGTCCAGCCCGTGAGCCCGGCATGAACGACCAGCTTGCACACCAGACTGATGACGGGAAAGTGCAGCAGGTACATCGCGTAGGACGAGTCGCTGAGCAAGCGCACCCACGGCGCGTTGGTTTGCTCGCCACGGGTTGATTCGCCGCGCACCAGACACATCAGGATCACGCAGGCCAGACCGGCGAAAAAGAAGTGCGTCGGGATGGCACCGGCCGGCCCGTCACCGGCCGTGAACGTGATGAACAGGTAGGCCGCCAGTGCCAGCCACATCAGCGGCGTCGCGCGCGGCATGGGCTCGGAACGGCGGGCCAGCCAGGCGGCCGCTGCCCCCATGGCGAAGAACGTCATGTTGGCGCTGGCCAGAAAGCTCCGGTAAACGCCACACTCGCCTGAGCCGCAGTCGATGCCGTTGAACACCAGCGCCAGCGTGACCACGGCGCCCAGGCTGCGGCTGGCGATCCAGGCGGCCAGCACCAGTGCGAAGGCGATCTCGTAATGCAGCGTCCAGGCCACGATGAGCACCGGCGCTCCGGTGGGGTTGCCCTCGGCCGGACCTTGCGTGACGAGCGCGAACATCTTGAGGATCGACCACGGGTCGCCGGGGATCGCCGCGCGCAAGCCGGGGAACACGATCGCCGGGCTCATCACCAGCAGCAAGATGATCCAGAACGTGGGGTACAGGCGGATGAAGCGGCGCCACAGGTAGTTGGGCAACTGGCTCGGATCACCGATGTGTCGCGCGTACGCCAGCTTCAAGACGAACCCGCTGAGCACGAAGAAAAACGGGATGCGCGCCTCGCCAAAGCCGAACAGGTGGGCAAACAGATGGATGCCGAAATACTTCTCGAGCGCGATCGTGCCGCCCAGGTGGTACAGCAAGACGGCAAACGCCAGCGACGCGCGCGCGACGTTCAGCGAGCCGAACCGTGGCGCGCTCGCCGTCATGGCACACCCGGCCGGCCTGTCGTTTGCAACGCGCCCTGCAGCACCGATTCGTAGATGCGCAAGTAGCCGTCGATCGCCTGCTGCGCATCGAAGCGCTGCGTCCATTCGATGCCCGCACGGGCCGCGGCGTCGCGCTCGGCGCCGGACCGGTCGAGCACCGCGCACAGCAGTCGCGCGCCCTCGGTCGCCCACGCGGCGACATCGGATTCGCCCATCAGGCGCGGCAGGTAATGCGCGTGCGGGCCGCCCACTTCCAGCATCGGCGCCTGGCCGGTGGTCAGTACCGGGCAGCCGCAGGCCAGCGCCTCGGCGATCGGCCAGCCAAAGCCTTCGGCGTGGCTGGGAAACAGCAGCGCACCGGCCAGCGAGTACAGCGCCTCGATGACGTCGGTGGCCAGCCCGTGGAAAAAGCGCACCTTGGCCGCAGCGGGCAGCGCGTCAATCAACGCCTGTACTGCGGGCGATGGCGCCGGGCTCACCATCCACAGCGGCAGCACGGTCTGGCCGGCGGCCACGCGCTGCGCCACGTATCGGCCGTAGAGGTGGATCACGCCCTCGGTGTTTTTGTACCACTGAGCGCCGCCGATGTGCAGCAAGAAGCCCGAGGGCGCGGGCAGGCCGGCGCGGCGCAGGTGGTCACGTGCCGCATCGGCGCTCTGACGGCGGTAGGGGTGGTTCAGTCCGTTGTAGACCACCTCGGACGTGATCGGCTCGACGCCGCCCAGTTCATGCAGGTCGGCACGCGATTTCTCGGACACCGAAATGAAATGCCGCGCCTGCTGGAAGCCGGCTCGGATGTAGCGCTGGTAGATGCGCCCGGTCCAGCCGGTGGGGTTCTCGGGCACCAGTCCGAGCGCCGAGCGCAGCGCGAGCAGGTCGTGGCAATGCACCACGTGCGGCCGGTGCGCCGCGTTCGGAATCAGCGGCCCGAGCGCCTGATCGCAAAACACGTACAGCGTGCCGGGCGCATCGGCGGCGATCTGCCGGCGCATCTTTCCCGGGTAGATCAGGTACTGATCCACATAGCCGGCCCACTTGGCCCAGCGCCCCTCGATGCGAGCGCGCAGCACCGCCTCAGGCTGGCGCAGCTCCACCGTGTGGCCGCGCCGCTGGTACGCGCGCAGCAGCATGCGCGCAAAGTGCTGGTGGCTGTGCGAGCCGAGGAATGCGGGGTGGGTGTACAGGACGATGTTCATGACGAGTGCCTGACGATGGCCGCCCCGCGCGCCCAGCGCGCCGGCGCCCAGCGACTGGGCAGCAGCGGCATCAGCAGTGCGGCCACGGCCTTGACGGTCGGGGTGCAGGTCAGCGATTGCCACGCGTAGCGCACGCACCGGGAGCGTTGCCCGTGCGCCCACGAGCGCGTGGCGCAGCCGTTGAAAGACTCAGCCGCGCGGCCGCGGGCGAGCCGATGGACAGAGGCGAAATTCACATCGCGCGCCATCGCCGCCCAGCAAGTGGCGGTGCCGTGCAGCCACACGAGCCCGCCTTCGCTGGTCAGGTTGCCCGCGTGGGTGCGCCAGGCGCTCAGCCGCTCGCTCTCGTACCAGGCGGCACCGCCCGTGCGGCACAGCAGGTAAGTCAGCCACAAGTCGTAGGCCGGGCCGGCATCGTCGGGCAGCACGGCCGGCAAGGCGGCGCGGCGAAAGATCGCGCCCATGGCCATCGGAATGCTCTGAGCCGCCACCAGCGGCGCGAACGACCGGTGCAGGCCGCGGGCGAGCTGCGCACGCCCCCAGGCGGCGGTGTTGCGCTCGGTGTCCGAGGCGAGTCGCTCGCCCTCGACATCGATCACCCAGTGATCGCAAAAGGCCAGCACGGCCTGTGGCTCGGCTTGCAGCGCACCCGCCAGGCGCTCGACAAATGCGGGCGCCAGCCAGTCGTCGTGGTTCAGGATCACGATGAATTCGCCGCGCGCCTCGCCAAACGACACCCAGTGGTTGCGCGCCACACCCAGCGCCGGCGCGTTGTGCCGGTAGCGCAGCCGCTCGTCGTGGAAACCGGCCACCCAATCAGACAGCGCGTCGTCGGGCGAGTCGTCGCTGACGATGACCTCGATGTCGGCCATCGACTGCGCGAGCGCGCTGGCGATCGCCACGCGCAGGTGGTCGTGGCGCGAGCGGTAGGTGGCGATCACGATGCTGACGAGGGGCGCGGACATGGTGGTGAACCTCAGGCTGCCGCCGGCACGCAGCGCCACACGAACTGAACGCCGAACAGCCCCGGAAACCGCCGCAGCGCCGCGCGGTTGATGCGATCAGACAGCACCGATCCGAACAGCCGCGACAGCGGAAACACCCCGTCTGCCACGCGCTCGATCACCTCGAAACCGGCCTCGCGAACCAGTTGATCGGCGCTGACCCAGTCGAAGAACCGGACATGCGTGCGGTCCATCAGGCCGCCGTCGGTGTAGCGAAAGCGCCCGCGCACGAACTCGAGCCGCTGCTTCCAGAACAGCACGTTGGGCAAGGCCACCAGCAGCACGCCGCCAGGCGCCAGGCACGCGCGCAGCCGGCTGAGCACCTGCTGCGGATCGTGCAGGTGCTCGAGCACGTGCGAACACACGATGCAATCGAAGGTGCCCAGGCCCGCCGGCTCGAAATCGTTGAGATCGGCCACCTCGACACGGTCGAGCCGCTCTCGCGCCTGCACGGCCTCGGCCTCGCTGTAGGTCACACCCACCACCGTGCACACCCGCGACGACTTGACCGCCGCGCCGAACACGCCGCCGCCGCAGCCCACATCGAGCAGCGAGCGCGCAGCGCGCGGAATGCGCTCGAAGACCGCCTGGTTGATCGACTGGTAAATCATGGGCATCACGCTTTCGAGAGCACGCGACCGAGGGCCGAGGCCAGCTTGAGCGCCAGGCGCTGTCGCGAGAGCGCCCGGGCGGTGTAGGGGGAAATCGGGCCGTCGGCATGGGCCCAGAAGGCCTTGTGCGCCGCACCCGGTGGCACCCCGGCGAGGGCCATGCGCAGGTAGTTCGCCTGCCACGGCTTGGGCCCGCCGATGGCGTGCGGCAGCAGCGCGCTGCCGGCCTTGAACGCCATGGCCTCCTGGCCGATCACGCTCACGCTCTGCGCGGAGGCTTCGACGGCGGCGTTCAGCGCGTCCTGGTCGGTGCGATCAAAGCAGTCGGCAAAGCCGGTCGAGCGATACGACGCGTTGGAGGTCAGCGCCAGCGACAGCGATCCGATCTCGGCGGCCATCAGGTCCATCGTCTGCTTCCAGCCGAGCAGGAAAGCCCGGTCGTTGCGGTGCACGCCGACGAAGCCGCCATTGACGTGTTGCGCCGCGCGAAACCGCAGGAACACGCCGTGCTTTGCGTAGTAGCGCCGCCAGCCGACGCGACGCGGGTGGTTTTCAGGCAGCGGCGAGTTGACGTCTTCGCACAGCGCCACGCCGCAGCTGACCCACTCATTGAAATAGCGCCAGGGCTGCACCACGCAGATGTCGGGGTCCAGATAGAACAGCGCGTCAGCGTCGCGCGCGGGCCCGTCGAGCAAGGCCAGCATGAAGTCGGCCTTGTAGTTGGTGAGGTGGTAGTCGGTGTCCAGCGGCAGGAACACGAGGCACAGGTCTGGCGCGACGTTCAAGGATTGAGCGCCCGGCCAGCCGTCCAGCGGCGAGCCCACAGCCGCACCCGCCCAAGGCGGCAACGCGCCGCGATACCCGGCAAACACCTGACCGCGAAACCCCGCGTGGTGCAGCGAATTGACCAGAGCGGCCAGCCCGAAGTGGTAGCTGCCTTCGAAGAGGGTGCACACGGCGCTGTTCATGGGTGCTCCTTCGTGCCCGACGGGCCTGGGCCCAGGGCGCGCAGTTGCGTGTAGACCATGCCGAAGGTCAGCACCAGCGACACCAACGCCACCGCGCTGTTCATCATGAAGACGCCGCTCACGCTCGACATGTCGAGCACGAAAGCCGCCAAGGCCACGGTGGCGATGCCCAGCGGGATCATCAGCACGGCAGGCACGATCCAGCCGCGCGCCGCGCCCACGCCGTACAGCCCGGCGGTCCAGGCCGACAGCGACGAGGCCAGCACCATCCATGGCAGCTCATGCACCAGGCCGCTGTACTGTCTGCCCAGGATCCACAGCAAGGCGTGCGGAAAGACCAGCGACGCGGCCACCAGCACGGCGCTCAGCAGCGCGAAAAACCCGTTGAGCGCCCCAAAGGCGCTGACCATCTCGCGCGCCGATGAGGCCCGTGCGAAATACGGCACCACCATCGCGCCCAGCACCGCGCCGATCACGGTGAACAGCGCGGCCAGCCGGCCCAGCGCACCGACTTCGGCCACCCGCTCGACGCTGCCGAACAGCCCCACCAGCCACACCGAGATCTGCCCCAGCACGCAGTAGTAAACGGAGTTGGGTGCCTGCCTGCGGATGAAGTCCCACAGCCCCGCGCGGTGCTTGCCCGAAGCCACCGGCGACGAATCCACGTGTTTCGCGAGGTAGCTTTTCAGCAGCGCGAACACGGCCACGGCCGCCGCGAGGTTGAGTGCCACCGCCACGCGCGCGTCGAGCCAGATCAGTCCGGCGGCCACGACCAGCAGCGCCCGGGCCGCGTTGACGCCGACATCGGTGCGCTGCTGCATCGCGAGGTCACCGCGCAGGCGCACCAGCGACATGCTCACCGCGTTGTGCACGTTGAAAGCGCCACAGCCCAGCGCGAGCACGGCCAGCACCAGCATCTCGGGCCACGCCAGCCCCTGTCGGATGAACATCGCGCCGAACACGGGCGTCAGCACCAGCGCGCCGAGCAGCATCAGCAGCCGCTGGATGACGAACGCATCGGCCACCAGTGCACCGAGTGCGTCCGGGTCGTCGTGCAGCGGCCCGCCTTGCGCGAGCACCGCCGTCGACAGCCCCAGATCGAGCAGCACGCTGGCCAGCCCGACCATGCTCACGGCCAGCGTGTAGTGGCCGTACTGCGTGGGCTCCATGAACTGAACCAGCGCAATGCCCGACGCAAAGCCCAGCACCTGCACCACGAGCTGGGCCGAGGCGAAGCCGCCAACCTTGAGCAGCCGGCGTCGGGTGATCAGGGCGGCGACGCTCACTGCGGCTTGTCGAGCAGCTTGGCATCGACCAGCATGCGAAACCACAGCACCTGGAAGAACGCATAGAAAAAGCCGGCGCGCCCGTCGAGAAAACCGCCTTGCAGCACGTAGCGGTAGACGAACAGCAGGAACACGCGCAACACCGGCGGCGCCTTGTAGTACTGGCCCTTGTAGAGGCGACGCCGCTCGCGCGGGTCGTTAGACAGCCGGGCCTGGATCTGGCCGGCGGCCACGCCGTGCGGTCGCAGCAGCTCGGCCGATTCCATGTCGCTCCAGCGGTTGTGGCGCGCGGTCCATTCGGTCAGGCTGCCCACGTTCATGTCGTGCAGCACGCCGCGCAAGCGCACGCCGGGGCGATCGGCCACGAAGTGCTGGTCGTATAGCCGGTCTTCGCAGCGCGCGGTGCCGGTCTTGAACAAGCGCAAATGGAAGTTGTCGTTGCCGCCAAAGCGCAGCGCCTGCCCCATGAAGTAGGTGCGCCGCCGGAAGATGAACCCGGTGGCCTCGCCCGGGGCGGCCAGCACGCGCTTTATCTCGGCGATGGCCACGACGTCGAGCACCTCGTCGGCATCGAGGTGCAGTTGCCAGTCGCTGCGCGCGCCGAACTCGTCGATGGCCCAGTTGCGCTGATCGGCGTAGTGCTTGAAGGGCCGGTTCACGACCTCGCAGCCCAGCGATTTGGCGATGGCCACGGTGTCGTCGGTCGAGCCCGAGTCGACGATGAACACCGAGCGGCTGACCTCGAGTGCGGCGCGCAAGGTGCGCTCGATGACGCTGGCCGAGTTGAAGGTGAGCAAGATCACGCCCAGCGGCTGGCGTGCGACGGTGCCCGCTTGGAGTGCGTCAGACATCGAGCAGGCGGCGGAAGTAGTCGATGGTGGGCGCCAGACCGTCCTCGAGCGACACCTGCGGCTGCCAGCCGAGCTGCGCTTGTGCCATCGAGATGTCGGGGCGGCGCTGCTTGGGGTCGTCGCTGGGCAGCGGCTTGAACACCAGCTTGGAGCGGCTGCCGGTCAGCCGCACAACGGCCTCGGCCAGTTGCAGCATCGAGTACTCGCCGGGGTTGCCGATGTTGATCGGGCCGGTCAGGCCGGCGTCTGTAGCCATCATGCGCACCATGGCTTCGATCAGGTCATCCACATAGCAAAAGCTGCGCGTTTGCTGGCCGTCGCCGAACATGGTGATGTCCTCGCCGCGCAGCGCCTGCACGATGAAGTTGGACACCACGCGGCCGTCGTTGGGGTGCATGCGCGGGCCGTAGGTGTTGAAGATGCGCACCACCTTGATCTGCAACCGGTGCTGGCGGTGGTAATCGAAGAACAGCGTCTCGGCGCAGCGCTTGCCTTCGTCGTAGCACGAGCGGATGCCGATCGGGTTGACGTTGCCCCAGTAGTCCTCGGTCTGCGGATGGACGGCCGGGTCGCCGTAGACCTCGCTGGTCGACGCCTGCAGGATGCGCGCGCCCACGCGCTTGGCCAGGCCCAGCATGTTGATCGCGCCATGCACGCTGGTCTTGGTGGTCTGCACCGGATCGTGCTGGTAGTGCACCGGCGATGCAGGGCACGCCAGGTTGTAGATCTGCCCCACCTCGACGTACAGCGGAAAGGTCACGTCATGGCGCTGGAACTCGAAGTACTCCGAGCTGAGCAGGTGGCGGATGTTGTTGCGGCTGCCGGTGAACAGGTTGTCGATGCACAGCACGTCGCGCTGGTCACGCACGAGGCGGTCGCACAGGTGCGAGCCGAGGAAGCCGGCGCCGCCGGTCACCATCACGGTGTCGTTCATGGGGTTGCTTTCTGGGGAAATGCCTGTGCGGCAACGATCGGCAGGGAACTCATCGGGCGGGTGTGGCGAAACGCGACGGCGGTCGCCGCAGCGCTCGAGCGGCTCGCGGTGGGGGCCGCCGCAAGGGCGACATCCCCACCGGGGCAGGCGTTCGAACGATGCGCTGGCCCGACGGCGCGCTGGCCCCGCGCGCGGCCGCCAGGCACAGCCCCGTGAACAGCCACGCATAGGCGTTGATCGAACCGTTGCCGGTGATCTGCCCGGCAAAGAGGGTGACGCCGGCGTAGGCGTACAGCATCACCGGCAGCGGATCGGCGCTGCGCCGCGTGGCCTTGAGCGCGGTGATGCCAAGCCACACGACCAGCGCCATGCGAAACGCGATGTAGGCCAGCCCGAAGATCGGCCCGAGGTCGACCATCTGGCGCGACAGGTCGGCCTCGACCAGCCACCCCGGCTTGATGCCGTCGACCTCGGCGTTGAGGATGATGCTGGCGTTGCCGCCGTAGCCGATGCCGTAACCCAGCACCGGCACCTCGCCGATGAAGCGCACGAAATCGACCATGCCCAGCACGGCGCGCACGAGGATGCCGCTGTCGCCGCCTTCGGAGCCGGCGGCCGCATTCCAGCGCGACATGAAGGTGGCGAAGCCATCGGGGAACACGATCGGATACAGGATCACCGCCGCCACCACCAGCGCCGCCGGCAGGAACACCGCCTTGGCCTTGAGCGCGGCGTTCTTGGACACCAGCGCCACGCTGACGGCCGCCAACCCGACGATCGCGCAATGCAGCATCGCCCCGCGGCTGCCGCTCAGCGCCAGACAGGTCAGCACACCGCACGCGGTGACGGCAAAAAAGATCAGGCCCGACTGCTTTCTGGGCAACAGCAGCAACGCCAGCAGCAGCGCGAATGCGCTGGCGATGAACTGCTGCTGACCGGCCGGCGCCGTGAAGGTGCCGGTGGTGCGGATGCGGTCGATCGTGATGCCCACGCTCTTGAACTGCAGCGCCGTTTCTTCGGCCACGCCCACGTTGATGGGCGCATCGGGTGGCGAGGCGAACTGCGCGAGCACCAGCAAGCCGATGGGAATCGCCAGCAGCAGCGTGACGCGGGCAAACAGCAGCAGGTCGGCGCGGCGGAACTGCGCGCCCATCAGGAAGGCCAGCGGCACATAGAAGAAGTAGCTGCGCCAACCGTACACGCCCAGCAGCAGCCGGATGTTGTCCACGCCGAACACGCCGGCCTGCATGAAGAACACCAGCACGCCCGCCACGCACATCCACACGCTGAGCGCAAAGAAGCCCCGGTTGCCCGGCCACAGCGCAAAGCGCGTCGCCAGCACGTAGGCGTAGAGCAGAAACGGGTCGCGGATGAAGAAGATGTACTGCCCGAACTGCGGCGCGATGTACTTGCGGATCGCACCCTCGAAGATGGCCAGCAGGTAGATGGCGAGCACCGTCCACACCAGCCGGCGGCGGGCGCGCTCGCGCGCCGGGCTGAGCGCCACCGCCGGGCCCGCAGGCGCAAGCACGGGCGATGCCGCGCTGCGTTCAGGCCGCGCGCGCGGTGCTCTGGGCAGCATGGTTACCGCAGGCATCGGCCAGCGCCTGAAGGTAGTCGCGCGCCACGCGATCACGGGTGTGGCGCTCGAGGTGCACTGCGCCGGCGCGACGCAAACGCTCGAGTGCGCGCGGGTCACCGAGCAGTTGATCGATGGCCTGGGCGAGCGCCGGGCGGTCTCCCGAGGCCACCACCACGCCAGCGGCACCCACCGCGTCGGGCAGGCCGCCGCTGCGCGAGACCAGCGGCACGCAGCCGCACGCCATGGCCTCGAGCGCGACCACGCCGAAGGGCTCCTGCCACACCGACGGCACCACCAGCACGTGGTGCGCGTTCAGCGACGCGGCGAGTTGCTGACCACTGCGCTGGCCGGCGAAGTCGATGAGGTTCGCCACGCCCAGCCGCGTGGCCTGCTGCCGCAGTGCCGGCAACTCGGGGCCGTCACCGATCACCGTGAGGCGCACGCGCCGTCCGCGCTGCACCAGCAGCGCCAGCGCATCGATCAGCACATCGACGCCCTTGTCACTGACCAGCCTGCCGACAAAGATCAGCTCGCGCGTGCGCGCCACGCCTTCGGTGCGCACGAACACATCGTCGGCGTAGGGGTTGGGCACCACCCGGCAGTCCACCGGCAAGCTGTCGGCCACGGCCCAGCTCACGGCGATGTGGCTGGCATGGCGCAGCACCAGGCGCTTCAAGCGTCCGGCCAACCCGCGCGCGGGAATCCAGGTGTGATGCGCCACCACCCAGGGACGGCGCAGCAACAGCAGCGGCCACGCCAGGCGCAAGCTGATGTTGTTGTGAAACACCACGTCGGACCAGCGAACCAGCTCGAACAGCCGCGCGGCAGACGGACGGCGAACCACTTCGAAGTCATCGCGTCCGGCCTCGCCCGAGGGCGTTTGGGTGACCACGATCACGCGGTGACCCAGACGCTGAAAACGCTCGGCGAGCAGCGCGGACACCGTCTCGATACCGCCGACCGACGGGTGAAAGGGAACCGAGCAAAGGAGGATGTTCATGGGATGCGTGCGATCCACGAACCCCGAGCCATCGGCTGCATCCATCGCCTGTGCTCGACCCGGTGTCGTGATCAAAGGTCGGCAATGTACGCAGCAAATGTTGCGGTATCGAGTCAGCCGTCAAGCCCCCCACGTGGGCCATGGAACGCCGCCGAACCGTCACAAAGCGTCCCTAGCATCCGCGCCGATGGGCAACGCCTCCACACCACGCACGCTGGTGGTCAACTTCAATTCACCGGAGCTCAACCAGCTCGCGCTGGCGCTGGTGAACGCGCAAGCGCTGACGGCGTATGTGCGGCCCTATGCGAACAAGTCGCGGCTGTGGGAGCGAACGCTGTCCGAGCTGCCGCTGCTCGGCGATGTCTACGACGCCACCTTCGGTCGGCGCAGGCTCGACGATCCCCGGCTCGCGGGGCTCACCCGTGAAGCCGGCGTGCTGCCCGACCTGCTGGCCGCCGCCGTGGGCCGGCTCAAGCTGCTGCCGGCGGGCACCCGCCACCGCTGGGCCAACCAGCTGTACATGTCGGTGCGCGAGGGCGTGGCCGGCGAGGCCTGCCGCCATCTGGCCGATGCCGCCTGCGTGGTGGGCTACGAGGGCTTCGCGTTGCCGGCCTTCGAGGCCGCCCGGGCCCGCGGCGAGCGCCGACTGGTGCTCAACTACCCGGTGGCGCACCACCGCCATCGTCGCCGCATGCGGCTCGAGGAAAACGAGCGCGAGCCCGAATTCGCCGTCACCTGGCCTGATTTCGACGACTGGCCGGCCGGCCACGAGGAGCGGCTCGACGAGGAAATTCGCCTGGCCGACGCCGTGCTGGTGGGCTCGACCTACGCCGCCGACAGCTTCGTGGCCGAGGGCATCGAGCGATCCAAGATGCAGGTGGTGCCCTACGGCGTGGACCTGCAGACCTTCCGGCCGTCGCCTCCCGAGTCCGCGCCGCGAGCCGATGCAAGCGAACAGTTCCGCGTGATCTACGCGGGCCAGCTCACGCAGCGCAAGGGCTTGTCGTACCTGCTGCGCGGCTACCAGAAGTTCGCGCATGCCAACTCGCAGCTCACGCTGGTGGGCAGCATAGTGGGCAGCGATGCGCCCTTGCGGCCGTTCGCCGATTTGTTCGAGCACGTGGCGCATCAGACGCGAGCGGCACTGGCGCAAAGGTACCGCGCGTCGGATGTGTTCGTGTTGCCCACGCTGGTGGAAGGCATGCCGCTGGTGGTGCTCGAGGCCATGGCCTGCGGCTTGCCGGTGATCGTGACGGGCAACGGCCCGGGCGATCTGGTGCGCGACGGCGTGGATGGCTTCGTGATCCCCGAGCGCGATCCGCACGCGCTGGCCGATCGTCTGGAGCGCCTTTACCGCGACCGGCATCTGCGCCGGTTGATGGGGCACCGGGCTGCGGCCAGGGCTCGAACCTACAGCTGGGATGCGTATGCCTCCAAGGCGCTGCGCGTGCTGTCGCCATCGCCCGCCGCCGCAGCGCGCAGCGGGTTCCCGGCGGTGTGATCTGCGGCTGAACGCACCGCCCATGCCACGCCTGCTGATGCGCGCCCTGCCCTGGCTGGGTGCGCTGGCAGTCGGCGGTGCGCTGGCCGCGCCGGCACAGCCCGCTCTGAGCGACGCGCCGGCATCTTCCGCGCGCGCTGTGCTCAGCACCACGACAGACACCACCTGGAACTTCACCCTGCCGCGAGCGGCCACCACCAGCGCCGGGGTCTACGACCTGCAAGGCCGCCTGCTGCGCACCTTGTGGCGCGCCGAGACGTTGCCCGCCGGCGCGCAACGCCGCACCTGGGACGGACGCGACGACCAGGGGCAGGCGGTGGCGCCCGCCGAGGTCGAGTTCAGGCTCATCCACCACCGCATGGCCTATGTGTGGGAGGGCGTGATCGGCAACAGCAGCACGGCGGCGGGCGGGCCATCAGTCCACCGCTCGTTCCTGCCGCCCACCAGCATCGCACCAGTGGCCAACCGCATCCACTACGCCGTGGGCTACAACGAGGGCCAGCCCGGCATCCATGGATTTGCGCTGGGCGCACCGCAGGTTGACATCCGTTCGCTGCCTTCGACCGACCCGTTCGTGGGC
This sequence comes from Burkholderiales bacterium, assembly GCA_947452135.1. GTDB lineage: Bacteria > Pseudomonadota > Gammaproteobacteria > Burkholderiales > Burkholderiaceae_C > PBB1. The sequence goes on along the minus strand of CANGBT010000016.1, from coordinate 6,526 downwards.
TACGCCATGCTGGCCTCGGACGGCGTGCGCATGTACTGGGCCAACACCGGGGGCCTGTCGCACAGCTCGTTCATCGGTGCCCACGACCTGGCCACCTCGGCGCGGGCGGCGTTTTCGGCCGGAGCGCCGGTGTGCCTGAACGTCCGCCCCGATGGCAAGACCTGCTACCCCGACCAGGCCTACGCCAGCGTGATCGACCTGCACACCGAGGCCGGCGACGCGCCCACCGGGCTGGCGGTGCAGCGGCGCGGCCGTCTGCTGGCGGTGGCGCACGGCGGGCGCAATCTGATCCGGCTGTTCGACAAGACCAGCGGCGCGCGGGTGCGTGACATCACCGTTCGGCTGCAGCCCAAGGCGCTCAACCAGCTCGCCATGTCACCGGCGGGCGACCTGTGGGTCATCTCCGGTCGCACGGTGCTGCGCTACACCGATCTGGACGGCGAGCCGCGCCTCGCCGCCACCATCAGCGCCCTCGAGCGGCCGCTGGCGCTGGGCACGGCCGAAGCGGGTGACGACGGCGTGTGGGTGGCCGACGGCGGCGCCAGCCAGCAGCTCAAGCGGTTCGACCGCGAGGGTCAGGCCGCGCAGGTGATCGGCGTGGCGGGTGGCTACGGCAACGACCCCGCAGTGGCCAGCGACAAGCTGTTCTTTGGCACGACCCGCGAACAGGAACGCACAGCGTTGGGCGTGGCCACAGATGGCTCGGTGTGGGTGGTGGACACGCACAACAACCGGATGCTGCGGTTCCCCGCCGGCGCGCCGGCGGGCGCTCGCAGCGATGAGCACATCGCCTACTTGCCCGCGTCTTACGCGGCCACGGTCGACCACGGCAACCCGCGGCGGGTGTTTGCCAACTTTCTTGAATTCGAAGTCGACGGCAACGCACCGCTGCACGCGGGCTCGTGGAAGCTGGTGCGCAACTGGCTGGCCGGTCTGCCCGCAGCGTTGACGGACGAGCGCACGGGCAACAGCGGCTTTGGCGGGTTCGCCTCGGTCGAGACGCTGGCCAACGGGCGCACCTACGGCATGCTGTCGGCTCGAGGCCGCCAGACGCTCGTGGAGCTGCCGGCCAGCGGGCCGCTGCGCGTGGTCAAGCCGCTGGCCGCGCCGATGCCGCGCATGAGTGCCAAGGTGCTCTACGAAAACGGCGACCTCGGCCACTGCCTCACCGGGCCCGGCCGCCAGACGGTGCTGCGGCTGCCGCTCAAGGGCTTCGATGCCGCCGGCGACCCGGTGTGGTCGAGCGAGCCCAGCGCGTTGGCCAGCGTGCCCACGTCGGCCGGCTCGCCGTGGTTTCGCGGCGCGTTCACCGGCCTGCTGCCACCGCGCTTTCCGGTGAGCGGCTCGGGCCGGGTGGTGTTTCTCGACCAGTCGGTGCAGGGCAACGAAGGCTTTCATCTGGGGGCCGCCGCAGCCGGTGCCGACGACTGGCTGTGGCAGGCCAGCCCGAGCGGCGCACTCGACGGCAAGGGCAGCTTCCAGACCAAGCGGCTCGATGGCTCGATCACCTACGGCGCCAACGCGGTCTGGGCCAACGGGCGCCACATCGTCTACGGTTACCACGGCGAGTTCTACAAGGACCTGAAAACCGGGCGGGTGGGTCAGGCCAACCAGTTCATGCACTTCGACGAGAGCGGGCTGTTCATCGGGCAGTTCGGCCAGCCCTCCACGCGGGAGGCACCAGCCCACGATGCGGGCCTGAGCGGCAACGCCTTCAGCCCGACGCTGGTGCGCGACGGCGGCCGGCTGTACCTGTATCACAACGACGAATCGACCCACGGCGGCGTGCACCGGTGGCGCATCGACGGTTGGGACGACATCGCCGACCTGCGCGGCAGCGGCACGGTGGGCAGCGCGATCGAACTGCGCTGAGGGCACCTGCCCTCAGCCGCGCGCGAGCGGTGTCAGTCGGGGGCCCCGGCTGAAATGACCATCGAGCGCGCGATCACCGGGATGCGTCCCACGGTCTTGAACTGGACGTCGCGCAGCTCGAACTCGCTGAGCAAGGCCGTGAGCGTGGCGCGCGAATAGAACTTCAGGCGCCCCTCATCGAGCAGCGGGTCCCAGCGCAGATCAAACCGACCGGTGAGGGCCAGCGCCACGTTCTTCAAGTAGCCGTAGTACGGCGCGGTGACGATCAGCACTCCGCCCGGCTTGAGCACGTGCAGCGCAGCTTCGATCAGCTTGCGCGGCTGCGGCATGTGGTCGATCACGTCGATCGCCACCACCGCATCGAAGCGGGCGGTGAGTCCGGGTTCGGGGTCTTGCGTGAGATCCCAGTGCCGAAAGCGCACGCCGGTGTGCTCGCTCGCCGCCCTCTCGAGCAGGGCCTGGTTGCGGTCGACGCCGACCACGTCGAAGCCGCAGCGCCCGAGCGCGGCGGTGAACCAGCCGTTGCCGCAGCCCATCTCCATCACCGTGTGGGCCCCCGACTCGCACAGCTGCTGCAAGATGGGGCGGCTGACGTGCGCGTGGATGCTGCGCGGGCCCAGCGGCTGCAAGCTGGCAGCGATATCGGCGGCAGTGCGTGCGGTGTCGGTCATGGCTGCTCGTTGTTCATCGGAAGGTGTTGGCGCAGTCTCAGCGCGCGGGCCGGCACGCCGCCGTAGACGGTCCAGGGTTCGAGGTCGCGGGTGGCCACGCCGGCCAAACCGAGCACCGCACCCTCACCCACCTGAATGCCAGGGCCGACGACTGCGCGGGCGCAGATCCACGCATAGGGACCCAGCGTGATGGGCGAGCTCACCATGGGAAAAGCGGGGTCGTCGATGTCGTGGCTGGCGCCGCACAGGTAGGCGTCTTGCGACACCACGCAATGCGAACCCAGCCGCACCGGCGCCGGGTTGTAGATGACGGCACCGTCGGCGATGCCCACGGCGTCTTCACAGATCAGGTTCCAGGGCGCCCAGATCTTCGCGCCGGCGTAGATGTGGCAGTTCGGCCCCAGCGTGGCGCCGAACACCCGCAGCACCGCGGCACGCCAGGCGTGGCACGGGCGCGGCGAGTAACGCACCAGCAGCAGGTGCGCCAGCGACCACAGCGCGCGGGCGAGCCGGTTCCCGAGCGGCAGGCTGGGGGCGAGGTAGGGATCGGCAGGCGCGGTGATGGGGTCCATGGGGGCGGGCAATCTCGGCCAACCATAAGCCGCCAATGTGTCCGGGCATTGACATGCGCAACGCCCCTCGCCGCCGAGGCGCGGCCATGCCCATGTCACAAACCAACGCTAGCCTCGTCGCAGCAAGTTCACCCCTCGGTGCAGCAGCCCCGGAAATCCCGCATGTCAACAGCGTCCGTCTCTCAACAGTCCCCCGTGTGGCGGGTTCCGCCCGCGCAATGGATCGTGGCGGCGTGTGTCGGTGTCGCCTTGATTGCCGCCTTCTACCCCGGGCTGGAGTTCATGGTCGCGAACTGGGCACAGGTGGAGGAGTACAGCTACGGCTACTTCATCCCCGCGATCTCGGCGTTCCTGATCTGGCAGCGCAGTGATCGCCTGCGGCAAGCCGAACTGCGCGGCTCGTGGAGCGGGCTGGCGCTGGTGCTGGCGGGGCTGGCGCTGGGTGTGACGGGCGAGGCCAGCGCGATCCGCATCTTCGGACAGTGCGGCTTCGTGATCGCGCTGGTCGGACTGACGGTGGGCTTCATCGGCTGGCGCGGCACGCGGATCATCGCGGTGCCACTGCTGGTGCTGTTTTTCATGATCCCGATGCCGCAGTTCGTGTTGCGCGAGCTGTCGCAGCAACTCCAACTGGTGTCGTCGCAGATCGGGGTGGACCTGATCCGCATGTTCGGCATCAGCGTGTTCCTCGAGGGCAACGTGATCGACCTGGGCAGCTACAAGCTGCAGGTGGTCGATGCCTGCAGCGGCCTGCGCTACCTGTTTCCACTGATGGTGCTGGGTTTTCTGGCAGCGTGCTTCTTCCAGGGCGCCTGGTGGAAGCGCGCGCTGATCGTGCTGTCGACCGTCCCGCTGACCATCGTCATCAACAGCTTGCGCATCGGGCTGATCGGCGTGACCGTCGAGCACTGGGGCGCCTCGATGGCCGAGGGCCTGCTGCACGACTTCGAAGGCTGGTTCATGTTCATGCTGTGCATCGCGCTGCTCGTCGGCGAGATGAGCGTGCTGGCGCACATCGGTGCCAAGCCGCAGTCGCTGCGCGCGGTCTTCGGTCTCGAGTACCCCGAGCCGGTGCCTGCCGGCACGCCGGTGCGCTACCACCGCTTCCCCGTGCCGATGCTGGTGGGTGGCTTGCTGCTGGGCGTGGGCGCAGCCTTGCTGTGGTCGCCGCTGAACGACCAGATCAAGCCGCAGCGCACGCCGTACTCGCAGTTCCCGATGCGGCTGCCCGGCGGCTGGAGCGGCCACTGGGACAACCTCGACAAGGACGTGCTGGCCACGCTGGCGGTGGACGACCACTTCATCGCCAACTACGGCCGCTCGAGCGGCCCGTGGGTCAACTTCTACAGCGCGTACTACGCCAGCCAGAGCGGTGGCGCGTCATCGCATTCGCCGCGCACCTGCATCCCCGGTGGCGGCTGGAAGATCGACCGCATCGACGAGTGGACGGTGCCGCTGGCCGCCGCCGACGGGCAGGTGACGTCGAGCATCCGGGTCAACCGCACGCTGATCCAGAAGGGCGAGGACCGGCAGCTCGTGTACTACTGGTTCGACCAGCGCGGGCGCATCCTGACCAACGAGCTGGAGGTCAAGTGGTTCATCCTGCGCGATGCCATCTCGCGCCGCCGCACCGACGGCGCGCTGATGCGTCTGGTCACGGCCGTGGCACCCAACGAGGACGTCGCTGCGGCTGATCAGCGGCTGGCTGACTTCCTGAGTTCCATCTCGCCGCTGCTGCACGAGTACGTGCCCAACTGACAACCAAAGCCATGACAGAAGACAACATCTATGTGGCGGGCCACCGTGGCCTTGTCGGCTCGGCGGTAGTGCGGCAGTTGCAGAGGCTTGGGCATGAGCGCATCGTCACCGCGTCGCGGCAGGAGCTTGACCTGACCGTGCAGGCCGATGTGGGGGCTTTCTTCGCGGCGCACCGGCCGACGCAGGTGGTTCTGGCCGCAGCCAAGGTCGGTGGCATTCTGGCCAATTCCGATTTGCCGGCTGACTTCATACGCAGCAATCTGGAAATCCAGAACAACGTCATCGAAGCCTGTTACCGCTACGGGGTGCGCAAACTGGTGTTCCTGGGCTCAAGCTGCATCTACCCCAAATTTGCGCCACAACCGATCCCTGAAAGCGCGCTGCTCACCGGCCTGCTGGAGCCCACCAACGAGGCCTATGCGATCGCCAAGATCGCCGGCATCAAGACCTGCGCAGCCTACAACCGGCAGTACGGCACCAACTTCCTGAGCCTGATGCCGACCAATCTGTACGGCCCCGGTGACAACTACGACCCGCGTGGCTCGCACGTGCTGCCGGCGCTCATCCGCCGCGCGCACGAGGCCCGCGTGACCGGCCAGAGCGACCTCGTGGTCTGGGGCAGCGGCACCCCACGGCGCGAGCTGATGCACGTGGACGATCTGGCCTCGGCCTGTGTCTTTGCGCTGGAACGGCTCGATGCAAGCGACATCGGCGAGTGCATCAACGTGGGCACGGGCATCGACCTGACGATCCGCGAGATCGCCGAGACGGTGATGGACGCGGTGGGCTACCGCGGCCGCATCGTCTTCGACACCAGCAAGCCCGACGGCACGCCGCGCAAGGTGCTCGACGTGTCCGCCTTGCGCCGCCATGGATGGAATGCACGCATTGCGCTGGTAGATGGGATCCCCAGCGCCTACCAGGACTTCCTCGCCCGCTACGCGCAGCCGCATGCGCGCTCACGCCCTGCCTGAAATGCCTCGGCCGGCGGCGACTGGCTTCGCGCAATCGCCGTCAACCAAGGTCGTTCTTTCACACCCATCACATGAGCTCCCCATGAAAATTCACCACCCCCTGCGCACCGTCGCCCTCTGTGCTGCCATCACGCTGGTGGCCGCTTGCAGCAGCAAGGCCGACCGGCTCCATCAAGGGCTGGAAAAAGGTGCCGAGTACGTGCGCCTGGCCGACTGGGACAAGGCCAATGTCGAAGTGCGCAACGTGCTGCAGATCGACCCGAAGAACGCCGAGGCGTATTACCTGGCCGGCCAGGTGGCCGAGGCGAAGCGCGAGATCCAGCGCGCCTACGGCAGCTTCTCGAAGGCCATCGAGCTCAAGCCCGATCACCTCGAGGCCAAGGTGGCGCTGGGTCGCATCTATCTGCTGGCCGGTGAGGTCGACAAGGCTGGCAAGTCGATCGACGAGGTGCTGGCGGTCAACGCCGCCCATGTGGGCGCGCGCACCATCAAGGCAGCCCTCACCGCCCGCGCCGGTGACCTGCCTGCCGCCATCGAGCTGGCCAAGGGCCTGATCGCCGGGCAAAAGCCGGTGCCCGTTGACGCGAGCATGCTGCTGGCGGGTCTGTACAACAACCAGGGCAAGCCGGCCGAGGCACTCAAGGTGATCGAAGCCGCGCTGGCCGACAACCCCAAGAGC
>CANGBT010000015.1 GCA_947452135.1 Burkholderiales bacterium | reverse complement strand
GCTGGCGGCTGATGCACCAGTCGGGCCGGTTGGCGATCATGTCGCGCAATCGCACGCGGCCGTTCTCGGGATAGAAGTGCGTCGCGTCGATGGCGGCCAGCGCGGTCTGGCGCAGCGTTTGCGGCGCCGGGTCGATGGCGCACACGCCGGCGGTGTCGGCGGTGGGTGCGTCCATGCGCACGAACCACTGCGCGGCCGCGCGGTAGATCACCGGCGTCTTGTGGCGCCAGCAGTGCGGATAGCTGTGCTGGAAGGTCGAGGTGGCGAGCAGCCGGCCGGCCTCGCGCAGCGCTTCGATGATCACCGGGCCGGCTTTCCAGATGTGCTGGCCGCCAAACAGCGCCAGGCTCGCGTCGTACACGCCGCTGCCGAGCACCGGGTTGCGGATGTCATCGATCGCCATGCCGTGGGCGATGCACGAGCGGAAGTCGTCCACGCCGTAGGCCGGCGCCGCATGCACGAGGCCGGTGCCGTCGTCGGCGGTGGCGTAGTCGGCCAGGTAGATGGGGCTCAGTCGGTCGTAGGCCGCATCGACGTGCGCGAGCGGGTGCCTGAATGCGATGCCGTCGAGCTTTTCGCCCAGCGCGGTGGCCAGCACCGTGCCGGCGATGCCGTAGCGCAGCAGGCTGTCTTCGACGCGCGCGGCGGCCAGCAGCAGCACGCCGCGCTCGGTGTCGACCAGCGAGTACTCAAGCGCGGGGTTGAGGTTGAGCGCCTGGTTGGCGGGGATCGTCCACGCGGTGGTGGTCCAGATCACTGCAAACGCTTCGCGCGGCAACGAAGGCAGGCCGAACGCGGCGGCCAGCCGCTCGGGCTCGGCGCAGGCAAAGGCCACATCCAGCGACTGCGAGGTCTTGTCGGCGTATTCGATCTCGAACTCGGCCAGCGATGAGCCGCAGTCGAAGCACCAGTACACCGGCTTCAAGCCGCGGTAAACATGGCCGCGCTCCATCACGCGCTTGAGCGCGCGGATCTCGCCGGCCTCGTTGCCGAAGTCCATCGTGCGGTACGGGTGCGCCCAGTCGCCCAGCACGCCCAGGCGCTTGAAGTCGGCCATCTGCTGCGCGATCTGTTCGGTGGCGTAGGCGCGGGCCTTGGCCTGCACCTCGGCGCGCGGCAGGTTGCGCCCGAAGGTCTTCTCGATCTGGTTTTCGATCGGCAGGCCGTGGCAGTCCCAGCCCGGCACGTAGGTCGCGTCCATGCCTTTGAGCTGGCGCGCCTTGACGATCATGTCCTTGAGCACCTTGTTGACGGCGTGGCCGATGTGCAGCTGACCGTTGGCGTACGGCGGGCCGTCGTGCAGCACGAACTTCGGGGCGCCGCAGCGCGCCTCGCGCAGGCGCTGGTAGGTGCCTGCTTCTTCCCACTGCTTGACCCAGCCCGGCTCGCGCTTGGGCAGGTCGCCCCGCATCGGGAACGGCGTGTCGGGCAGGTTCAGCGTGGCGCGCAGTCCGGCAGTGGCGTCGGCGCTGGAAGTCGTGGGTTGGGTGGACATGCTTCGATCTCGAAAGGTGGCGCTCAGGGGTGGCGCGTGGGCGGTACACCGCTGGGCAGAGTCACTCGGGCGGGCGAGGGCGGCTGGCATCCCCTGTGCCTGTGCGACGAGTGAAGTCGATGCATCAAACCCTGGAGAAGATTCTACCGAGGGGGCCTATGACGCCAGACGTGCTGCCAACGGGCGCGTCGTCAACCGAGGCCCCGGGCGGCCAGCCAGTCGCGCGCGGCGGTCTCATCGCGTGCGATGCCTTCGCGCAGCGCTTGCAGCGAGTCGTAGCGCAGCTCGTCGTGCAACTTGTGCAGCAGCTCGACGCGCACGCAGTGGCCGTAGCCGCCTTCGGTGCCCAGCGCTTCGGGCCAGTCGAAGCAGTGGGTCTCGAGCAGCACCCGCCCGGCGTCCTCGACCGTGGGCCGCACGCCCAGGCTGGCCACGCCGACGAGCGCTTTCGAGTCCGACGTGAGGCCGTGAACCCGCACGACGAAGATGCCCATGGCGGCGGGTCGTGTGTGGGCAAACCGCAGGTTGAGCGTGCGAAAGCCGAGCTCGCGACCGAGCTTGCGGCCGTGCACCACGTGGCCGCTGATGCTGTAGGGCCGGCCCAGCAGCGCCGCGGCACGCGTCATGTCGCCGCACGCCAGCGCTTCGCGCACCGCCGAGCTCGACACGCGCAGGCCGTGCACCTCGTAGCTCAGCATGCGGGCCACGTCGAAGCGCTCGTCCGGTGGTTGCGCCTGGCCGGCCGCATCGAGCATCGCGTAGTCGCCGGCGCGCCGCGCGCCAAAGCAGAAGTCGTCGCCCACCAGCACGTAGCGCGCACGCAGACCGCGCACCAGCACGTCGTCGATGAAGGCCTGCGGCGTGACCGACGCAAAGCGGTCGTTGAACGGCACCACGATGGTCTGGTCGATGCCGCAGCGGGCAAGCTCGCCGAGCTTGTCGCGCAATGTCGAGATGCGAGCCGGCGCCAGATCGGGCTGCCCCGCGCGCGCCGCGAAGTGGTCGCGCGGGTGCGGCTCGAAGGTCAGCACGCAGCTGGGCAGTCCGCGGTGCTGCGCCTCGTTGCGCAGCAGCGCGAGCATCGCCTGGTGTCCGCGGTGCACGCCGTCGAAGTTGCCGATGGTCAGCGCGCACGCCGGTGCGACGCCCAGATGGTGGAACCCGCGGAAAAGACGCATCAGCCGATCATTCCGACGCGGCAGGTTTTGCGCTGGCGGCGGGTTCCGGCGGTGTCACGTCGTGCGGTCCGGCCAGCCAGCGCCACTGGCCCGGCGCCAGATCGGCGGGCAGCACCAGCGCGCCGTAGCGGCTGCGGTGCAGCGCCTCCACCCGGTTGCCCACCGCAGCCACCATGCGCTTGACCTGGTGGTACTTGCCTTCGGTGAGCGTCATGCGCATGCCGTGCAGTTCGCCAAGCCCGGCGGCCTGTGGGCCGTTGAAGGTGCCGGTCGATTCGGCCGCAGCCGCACGCACGGGCACCGGGTCGTCGATCAGGGTCACGCCGCGAAGTAGCTGCTGAACCTGCTCGTCGGTGACCGGGTGCTTGCAGCCGATCTCGTAGACCTTGGGCACATGGTGCTTGGGCGATGTCCAGCGGTGGATGAGCTTGCCGTCATCGGTGAGCAGCAGCAAGCCGGTGGTGTCCTCGTCGAGACGACCCACGGCTTGCACGTCGCGCCGGCGCAGCGGCGCGGGCAGCAGGCTGTACACGCTCAGGTGGTACTTGGGCTTTTGCGAGCACTCGTGGCCGGCCGGCTTGTTCAGCAGGATCAGCGCCTGGGTGCGAAACGGCCATGACTCGCCGCGCACGTCGAACTGCAGGCCTTCGGGGTCGAACTCCTCGAACGGGTCGTCGGCCAGCGCGCCGGCGATGCTGACGAAGCCGCCGAGGATCAGACCCTCGCACTCTCGACGCGAACCGAAGCCTTGCGAGAACAGCACCTGAGCGAGCTTCAAGGCTTCTTGTCCAGGGTCATGCGCTCGTTGTCGCGCTTCATCTGGAAGCGGTTCAGGAAGCTGTTGCCCAGCAGCACGTGCGGCATCGGCATGGGCAGCACCGCCGCTTCGACGTTGTAGACCTGCACGTCGCCCACGCGCACGACGGCGAGCGACGTTCGGTAGCCGTTGACCGTGCCATTGGCGGTGTTGCCGGTCAGGTGCTCGCCGTCCTTGTATTTCAGGCCGATGCGATCGGCCTCGACAGCGCTGATGGCGATGGTGGTCGCGCCGGTGTCGATCATGAACTGCACCGCCTTGCCGTTGATGCTGCCGGAGGTGACGAAGTGGCCGCCGTCAGCTACCGACAAGACGATCTGAGAGCCGCCGCCGGAGCTGTTGGCCCCAGCCAGGCTGACCGGAGAGCCGCCCAGCCCCAGCGTTTGCTGCTTGCCGCCGACTTCGATGACGGCGGCCGTGGCGTTCACGCTGACCAGCCGTACGCCCGACTGGCTGGCGCCGACAGCCAGCGTGCGCGGCACACCGTCGATCACCAGCAGTGCCTTGTCACCCATGTGCCCGCTGAACGACACGCTTTGCGCCGCTGCAGCGCCGCAGGCGAAGACGAAAAGTGCCGCCAGCAACCGCTTCATCGGACTCAATCGCGGAAGTTGTTGAATGACAGCGGGGCGTCGGCCAGGTCCTTGCGGATCATGGCCATGGCTGCTTGCAGGTCGTCGCGCTTGCCGCCGGTGACGCGCACCGTGTCGCCCTGGATGGCCGCTTGCACCTTGAGCTTGCTTTGCTTGACCAGCGTTTGCAGCTTCTTGGCGGTTTCGCTGTCGATGCCGGTCTTGATGACGATGAGCTGCTTGACCTTGTCACCGCCGATCTTTTCGATCTTGGCGCTGCGGTCAAGGTAACGCACGTCCACGTTGCGTTTGGCCAGCTTGGCCAGCACGATGTCCATCACCTGATCGATCTGGAAATTGCTGTCGGCCCACACCGTGAGCTCTTTGTCCTTCAACTCGACCTTGGACGATGAGCCCTTGAAATCGAAGCGGGTGCCGATTTCCTTGGAGGCTTGGTCGATGGCGTTGCGCACTTCGACGAGATCGGGTTCGAGAACGGTGTCAAAACTGGGCATGGTGGGGCCTTGAAAGAGGGGCCGATGAGCGCGGCAATCAACGAAAATTCTGCCATGCACATCGAGTCGGGCGTGAGCCTTCGCCCCTACAACAGCTTTGGCTTGCCGGCCGTGGCGCACACGCTGGTGCGCATTGCCAGCGACGCCGATGTGCGGCGTGTGGTCGATCATCCCACGCTGGGCCGTGCGCCCAAGTTCGTTCTCGGTGGCGGCAGCAACATCATCCTCACGCGCGACATGCCGCAAGTGGTGCTCAAGGTCGAGGTGCCGGGGCTGCGGCTGGTCGAGCAGCGCGACGACGCCTGGATCGTTGAAGCCGGGGCCGGCGAGTCGTGGCACGGTCTGGTCATGTGGTCGCTGGCGCAGGGTTTCCCGGGGCTCGAGAACCTGGCGCTGATCCCGGGCACCGTGGGCGCGTCGCCGGTGCAAAACATCGGCGCGTATGGCGTCGAGCTGCAAGATCGCTTCGACTCGCTCGATGCGGTGGATCTGCGCACCGGTCTGACGGTCACGCTGGGGCGCGAGCGTTGCGCTTTCGGTTATCGCGACAGCGTGTTCAAGCAGTCGTTGGCCGGTCTGGTGGTGATCACGCGGGTGCGCTTTCGGCTGCCGCGTCCGTGGCAACCGGTGCTGGGCTATCTGGAACTCGAGCGCAAGCTGGCTGAGCTGAGATCGGCCGACCCCACGCTGCAACCCACCGCGCAACAGGTGGCCGATTGGGTCATCGACATCCGTCGCGCGAAGCTGCCCGACCCGGCGCTCATCGGCAACGCCGGCAGCTTCTTCAAGAACCCGGTGGTCACGCCCGAGCAGTGCCGCGACATCATTGGCCGCGACCCCGAAATCGTGCATTACCCGATGCCCGACGGCACCGTGAAGCTGGCCGCCGGCTGGATGATCGATGCCTGTGGCTGGAAGGGCAAGACCGTGGGCGAGGCCGGCGTCTACGAAAAGCAGGCGCTGGTGCTGGTCAACCGCGGCGACGCCATCGGCTCGGAAGTGATGACGCTGGCGCGCGCCATCCAGGAAAGCGTCTACGGCCGCTTTGGCATCAGGCTGGAGACCGAGCCGGTGGTGGTGTGAGCGCTGCGCCAGTCGCGTCGCCGAGCCGCGTGCGCACCAGCGCGATGTGGCTGCGCAGCGCGTACAGCTCGTCGGTGTAAGCCAGCGGCACCGACACGCGCGAAACCCGCGACTCGAGTTCGTCGAGCTGATCGAGCAAGGTCTGCCGAGATTCGGTGCCGCTGCGCGCTTCGATCTCGCGCAGCTGCTCGTACCAGCGGAACACCCGCCGGCGGATGCGCAACTGGTAGACCGGCGGCAGCACGCGCGTGAATGGCAGCAGCATGGCCAGGATGGACACGACCACCGGCCACATGCGGTCGATCAGGTTGGCCACGCCAAATGGCAGGTGGCGCTGCAGCACCGGTACACCGTTTTGATAGAAGCGCTGCGCTTCCTTGGCCAGCGCTCGCTCGGTGTTGAGGGGACTCGGGAAGTCGCCCTTGCGCTGAAACCAGCCCGCGCCGCCATGGATTTTTTGCGCGGCCTGCACGAACAGCTGGATCAGCGCCGGATGCGTGCCCTCGCGCGCCACCAGCGTGGCCGCGGGCGCCACCAGATGCACGTCGTGCGCCGGCACATCGCCGGCCAGATCGACCACGCCGCGTGGCAGCACCAGCGGGCGCATGAAGGCAAAGCGGCGCGAATAGGCCTCGGCCTGCGCAAAGTCGAACAGCCGGATGCCGGGCGTGCTCAGCAGCGTTTGCACCGCCTGCGACTCCGGCGCCGACGCCAGCGCCAGCGCGTCGGACTCGCCCGCCAGCAAGGCGGCCACTGCGGCAGCCGCCGGTTCCCTGAGCAGCGTGAGCTGCGGCGCGGCCAGGTGGTTGGCTTCGAGCATCCCGTCCATCAGGTGCTGGATGCCGCTGCCAGGCGCGCCGATGTTGAGTCGCCAGCCGGCCAGCTGCGGCAGCGACGACAGCGTGTCGGCATGCAGCAGCCGCTGAGCCGAATCTTCCCGGTAGAACAGCCAGATGGGTTCGTAGAACAGGCTGCCCAGCGAGACGAGCGTGGATGGCGCGTCTTCGGTTTCGGCGGCCGCGGGCAGGTCATCGAAACCGCCCTGCACGAAGGCCAGATCGACGCCCGATTGGGGGGCGCGCAACAGCGCGAGGTTTTCGGCGGTGCCCTGCGTGGAGCGCAGCTCGACCTCGATGCCTTGTTCCTTGAGCAGCGCGGCGTAGCGCTTGCCAAAAGCCGCATAGGCGCCTTGCTCCACCCCGGTGGCCAGCACGACCTTCTTCGGTGGCGTCGGGTCGAGCACGTAGTAGGCCGCGAGCAGCAACGCGACAGCCAGCACAACGAACGGCCCGATGGTCAGGGTGAGATCGCGCAGTGATTGCGTTGAGTGGCGCTGAGGCGTGTTCATGTCGGTCGTCGATCCTTGGGAGACATTGAAGCCGCGAGCCGAACTTACTCGCCGCGCAGCAGCCGTTCGGCCAAGGGCAAGGGCAACCCGGCGGCGATGACCTTGGCGGCGGCCTGGATGTTGTTGTACGGCACGCGCCAGAAGGTCAGGGCGGCGGTGTCGGTGTCGAAGGTGGCATAGCACGCGGCGGTATTGCCGTCACGCGGCTGTCCCGCCGAGCCGGCGATGGCAAGCCAGCGCGACGATCCCGGCAGCACGATGGCCGTGCCAGCCTTGAACTCGGCCGTTCCGCTCGCGCCACCCGACGTGAGGTGGTAGAGCCCTTGCTCATGCACATGGCCGCAAAAGATGTGTTGCGCGGCGGTGGCTTGCAGGCAGGCCGCCGCATCGAGTCGGCTCACCACATAGCCCCATTGCGCCGGTGCCAGGTTGTTGGCGTGCACGAACAGTTGTTCGCCCTCGGAGTGGCTGAGCGGCAGGCCGGCGAGAAAGTCGATCTGCTCGGCCGACAACTGCTTGCGCGTCCAGGTGACCGCCTCGCGTGCCTGCGGCACCATGGAGCCGCGCGGGCCCTTGACCACCGCCTCGTCGTGATTGCCCTGGATCGCGATGGCGCCTTCGTCGACCAGCGCCCGAACCCGATCGACCACCCAGCCCGGGTCGGCGCCGTATCCCACGAAGTCGCCGAGCAGCGCGTAGCGATCGACGCCTTGAGACGCTGAGTGCTCCAGTGCCGCCTCGAACGCCTCGCGGTTGGCGTGCACGTCGGTGATGAGGGCGAGCTTCATGACACCCGCGGCAGCGACTCAGCCGATGCGGCCGAGCAGCAGGTATTCCATCAGCGCCTTTTGCACGTGCATGCGGTTTTCGGCTTCGTCCCACACCACGCTGTGCGGGCCATCAATCACGTCGGCATCGACTTCTTCACCGCGGTGCGCCGGCAGACAGTGCATGAACAGCACGTCGGGCTGGGCCACGGCGAGCATGTCGCGATCCACGCGCCAGTCGGCGAAGGCCTTTTGGCGCGCCTCGTTTTCGGCCTCGTAGCCCATGCTGGTCCACACATCGGTGGTCACCAGATGCGCGCCACGGCAGGCATCCATGGGGTTGTCGAACACCTTGACGCAGGACTGGTTGCTCACGCCGGCGACCTTGGCGTCGATCTCGTAGCCGCTGGGCGTGCTCACGTGCAGCGTGAAGCCCAGCACGTCGGCCGCTTGCAGCCAGGTGTTGGCCATGTTGTTGCCATCGCCCACCCAGGCCACGACCTTGCCCCGGATGCTGCCGCGGTGCTCGTTGTAGGTGAATACGTCGGCCAGGATTTGGCAGGGGTGGTATTCGTTGGTCAGGCCGTTGATGACCGGCACGCGCGAATGGGCCGCGAAGGCCTCGATCTTGGTGTGCTCGAAGGTGCGGATCATCACCACGTCAACCATGCGGCTGATCACTCGGGCGCTGTCTTCGATCGGCTCGGCGCGCCCGAGCTGGCTGTCGCCCGAGGTCAGGTTCACCACCGAGCCACCCATCTGGTACATGCCCGCTTCGAAGCTGACACGGGTGCGGGTGCTGGCCTTTTCGAAAATCATCGCCAGCGTGCGATCGAACAGCGGCGTGTACTTCTCGTAGTTCTTGAAGCGCTTCTTGATCAGCGTGGCGCGGCCGAGCAGGTAGTCGTATTCCTCGGCGCTCAGGTCCTTGAACTGCAGGTAGTGCCGCTTGGGCACCTGACCGGGTTTGATGGTGGGGGTGTTCACGGCTGTTCCGGGTTTTGCAGGAAGTCTTTGATCAGCCCGCTGAGGATCATGGCGATCTGCTCGGCCTCGGCCAGGCTCAGGATCAGAGGCGGCACCAAGCGCACGACGCGATCGGCGGTCACGCTGATCAGCAAGCCGGCCTGGGCGGCGCGCAACAGCAACTCGCCGCACGGGCGGTTGAGCTCGATGCCCAGCATCAGACCCTGCCCGCGGATCTCGACCACGCCGGCCAGGCCGGCGAGCTCACGCGACAGGCTGGCACGCAAGGCCGCACCGACGGTGGCGGCGTTTTCGAGCAGGTGGTCTTCTTCCATGATGCGCAGCGTTTCGATGCCTGCGCGCATGGCCAGCGCGTTGCCGCCGAAGGTGGTGCCATGGTTGCCTGGTTGCAGCACGTCGGCCGCGCGCGGGCCGCACACCACGGCGCCGATCGGCACACCCGAGCCCAGCCCCTTGGCCAGAGGCATCACGTCGGGCACGATGCCCGCCCACTGGTGGGCAAACCACTTGCCGGTGCGTCCGGTGCCGCACTGCACCTCGTCGAGCATCAGCAGCCAGTCGCGCTCGTCGCACAGGCGGCGAATCGCGCGCAGGTAATCGGTGGTGGCCGGGTTGACGCCGCCCTCGCCCTGAATGACTTCCAGGAACACCGCCACCACGTTGGGGTGTGCGTCGGCCGCGCTTTCGATGGCAGCCACGTCGTTGAGGGGCACCCGCACGAAGCCTTCAACCAGCGGACCGAAACCGGCCTGGATCTTCGGGTTGCCAGTGGCCGACAGCGTGGCGATCGAGCGGCCGTGAAACGCTTTTTCGTAGACGATGACTTCGGGGCGCTCGATGCCCTTGTCGTGTCCGAACTTGCGGGCGATCTTCAAGGCTGCTTCGTTGGCTTCGAGGCCGCTGTTGCAAAAGAACACCCGCGTCAGCCCCGACAACTCGCACAGTTTGGCCGCCAGTTGCTCCTGCAGCGGCGCGCCGTAGTAGTTCGAGGTGTGGATGAGGCGGCCGATCTGTTCTTGCAGCGCCGGTACGAGCTTGGGGTGGGCGTGGCCGAGCGTGTTGACCGCGATACCACCGAGTCCATCGAGATATTTTTTGCCTTCGGTGTCCCAAACCCAGCAGCCCTCGCCATGCGACATCGCCATGGGCAAGCGCCCGTAGGTGTGCATCACGTGAGGTTCGGGATCGACAGCAGGCTTTTCGGGGGCGTTCATGCGGGGGAGTCTTGGCAAGCTGCGAGAAGAGCACGGGCGGTATCGCACGGCGCCGGAGAAGAAAAGAAATTCTAAGTCCGGCCCCGGTGCTTTCACGTCCGAGCGAGTGACGGCTGGTCCTGTCGCAGGAGTTGCCAACCCGCGCGCTTGAATCGTGGATGGACTGGGGCAGGCGGCACAATCAGCGGCGATGACGCGAAGGTTGGCCGACACAAGGCATTAGAGTCGCGCCCGCTCATCCCCGAACCCGAAGCATGGATCCAGCAGCAAAACACGAAGTGTTCATTCAAGGCGTCACGCTGAGCGGACAGACGTTCCGCCCCAGCGATTGGGCCGAGCGTCTGGCGGGGGCGATGTCGTGCTTCCGGCCAGAGGGCACCACCGGCGGGATCGGTGCATTCATCGGCTATTCGCCGTACTGCGTTCCCCGGGTGATCAATGGCGTGAAGTGCGTGATCGTCGACGAGCGACTGCGCGAGTCGGCGCCCATGGCGTGGGACTTCGTCATGAATTTCGCACGTGATAACGAACTTCAGGTTGCGCAGGCTTGTCTGCTGCCCAACGCGCCGGAGACCTGAACGCGGCATGGCCTGTCACAGAAGCGACAGGCCATGAAAAAGGCCCGCGACTGCGGGCCTTCTGGGCGAAGCGGCGTGAGCCGGTTCAGGCTGCGGCTACAGCCAACGCCTTGACCTTGGCAGACAGGCGGCTCTTGTGACGGGCTGCCTTGTTCTTGTGGAACAGACCCTTGTCGGCAACCGAGTCAATGACCTGCTCGGCCGTCTTGAACAAGTCGGTGGCTTTCGCCTTGTCGCCGGCCAGAACGGCCTTTTGAACGTTCTTGATCACCGTGCGGAACTTCGACCGCAAGGCGGTGTTCGCGGCGTTGAGCTTGACGTCCTGACGAACGCGCTTCAACCCGGAGGCAATGCGGACGGTTTTCTTTTTCGCTTTTGAGGAGGTGGCCATGCTGTATTTTGTTCAGTTGGAACAGAGCCCGTGAGTGTAGCATCTTGCGGGCTCTGTAGGGACGCGCTTTCGCGCATCTGATGAGAGCCTGCTGCGCAAGCCGAATCGGCGCTACCGTCGCGCACCCACGTCCCGGGACTTTTGTCCATGAATCTGCTGCGCGCTGCCTCTACTGTTTCGTTGTTGACCCTGGTCTCGCGCGTGACGGGACTCGGCCGCGAGCTGATCGTGGCCTCGAGCTTCGGCGTGAGCGCCGAGACCGACGCTTTCAACGTCGCCTTTCGCATCCCGAATCTGTTGCGCCGGTTGTTCGCCGAGGGTGCGTTCTCGCAGGCCTTCGTGCCCATCCTGGCATCCAGCCGCGCCGCCGAGGGCGACGGCCCCACGCGCGCCCTGATCGACGCCGTGGCCACCGTGCTCTTTTGGGCGTTGGTGCTGACCACGCTGGTGGGCGTCGTCGCGGCGCCCGTGCTCGTTTGGATGATGGCTTCGGGGCTGGAGGCGTTTGACTCTGCGGTGGTGATGACCCGGGTGATGTTCCCGTACATCGCCTTCATGTCGTTGGTGGCTCTGGCGGCCGGGGTGCTCAACACCTGGAAGCGCTTTGCCATTCCGGCTGTCACGCCCGTGTTGTTGAACCTGAGCGTGATGGCTGCCGCCTGGTGGCTTGCGCCGTGGTTCAAGACGCGTGGCATCGAGCCGATCTTCTCTCTGGCCGCCGGAGTGCTGCTGGGTGGCGTTTTGCAGCTGGGCGTGCAATGTGCTGCGCTGTATGCCTTGGCCAAGCTGCCGAAGATTGGCGTCACAGGGCGCGGTGTGGCGTCGGCATGGCGGCATCCCGGCGTGCGGCGTGTGTTGCGCCAGATGGCGCCGGCGATCATCGGCGTGTCGGTGGCACAGGTGTCGCTGCTCATCAACACCCAGATTGCATCCCACGTGGGCACGGGTGCGGTTTCGTGGTTGACCTACGCCGACCGGCTGATGGAGTTCCCGACGGCCTTGCTCGGCGTGGCGCTGGGCGTGGTGCTGCTGCCGCAGTTATCGGCCGCGCAAGGCGCCCGGGACGACGCGACCTACTCGAGCCTGCTCGATTGGGGGCTGCGGCTGGTGCTGTTGCTGGCCCTGCCGTGCGCAGTCGCCTTGCTTCTGTTTCCAACCGCGTTGGTGTCGGTGCTCTATCACTACGGGCACTTCACGCCACTGGATGTACAGCAAACCGTGTGGGCGTTGCGGGGGTACGGCGTGGGGTTGCTCGGGCTGATCGCGGTGAAGGTGCTGGCGCCGGGCTTCTATGCGCAACAGGACATCCGCACCCCGGTTCGCATTGCGGTGGTCGTGCTGGTACTCACCCAACTCATGAATCTGGTGTTCGTGCCCGTGCTCGGACACGCCGGGCTGGCGTTGTCGATCGGCCTGGCTGCACTGATCAACGCCGGCTGGCTGTTCATCGGGTTGCGGCGACGCGGCACGTACGTGCCAGCCGCTGGTTGGAGAGGCTTCGCGCTGCGCGTGTTGGGTGCAAATGTGGCGCTGGCGCTGGCGCTGGCCGCCGCCGCGTCGGGTTTCGACTGGATCGGTTTGGGTTCGCAGCGCTTGTTGCGCGTCGGTTTGCTGGTCGGCTGCCTGACGGGCGCAGCCACCTTGTATTTCGTGGCCTTGCGATTGACGGGAATCCGCCTCGGCGACTTTGCCCGCCGCGGCTGAGTCGAAGTGCCCGTACGGTCTCGGCCCTTACACTGGAATCATGCCCGGAACCCTTCATTTTGAGACGCCGACCGCGCTCGAATATTTCACCTCTCTGGTGGCCGAAGATGCCAGTTTCTCCGTGCTCGAGGCTGCCGTGGCGATAGCTCAGGACGAGTATCCGGGACTCGACACGCAGGCGGTGCTGTCGGACATCGATGCGCTGGCTGACCGGCTGAAGCGGCGCATCCCGGCTGATTTGGCGCCCCTTCAGAAAGTGCGCCTGCTCAACCAGTACTTTTTTCAGGAACTGGGTTTTGGTGGCAACGTCAATAACTACTACGACCCGAGCAACAGTTACGTGCATGAGGTGCTGCTCAGGCGTCGAGGCATCCCGATCACGCTGGCAACGATCTACGTCGAGTTGGCCTCGCAGATTGGCCTGAACGCGAACGGGGTTTCTTTCCCGGGGCACTTTCTGGTCAAGGTCAGTCTGGCTCAAGGGGCTCAGATCGGCGACGTGGTGATCGACCCGTTCACGGGCCAGTCCTTGTCTGGTGACGACCTTGAAGACAGGCTGACCCCCTATCGGCGCAGCCAGGCTTTGATGGGCGAGGCTGATGCGCCGCTGTCGTTTTTTCTGCAGGCGGCGTCGCCCCGCGACACACTCGCCCGGATGCTGCGAAATCTGAAGGAAATCCACCGCACCGCCGAGGACTGGCCCCGGTTGCTCCCGGTGCTGGACCGCCTTGTGGTGCTGTTGCCCCAAGCCATCGAAGAGCGTCGCGACCGCGGTCTGGCCCGCGCGGAATTCGGGCGTCCGGCCGAGGCCATCGCAGACCTTGAGGCGTACTTGAAGAATCGACCGGACGCGGACGACCGATTTTTCCTTGTCGAGCAGCTGGCCCACTTGCGTCGGGATCTGCCGCCGCGCCTGCATTGAAGCTGATGGTGATGCGCGCGCAAGCCGCCTTGGTTTTCGGGCGGACTTGACTCGATGAAACAGATTCCCCTGCCCATCGCCGCCGACGCGGTGCAAAGCTTCGACTCGTTCTTGCCTGGTGACAACGCGATGGCGCTGCGGCAACTGCGTGACGTCGAACCCGGTTCGGCGCCCATTTATATGTGGGGTCCGCAGGGCTGCGGCAAGACGCACCTGCTCAAGGCCATGGTCCTCGAGCGGCAAGGTGAGGGAGAAACCATCGGTTGGTTCGGGCCCTCGGATATCACCCCCTGGGCCTTTGACGAAGGCTGGGGCTTGCTGGTGCTCGACGGGTGCGACGAGTTCAGCGCCGAGCAGCAGCAAGCCGCATTCGGTCTGTTCGTTGAGGCCACCACTCACGCCATCCCGGTGGCCGCCGCGGGGCGCATGCCGCCCGTCGATCTTGCCTTGCGCGATGACCTGCGGTCGCGCCTCGGGTGGGGGCATGTTCTGGCCATTCAGCCGTTGTCCGAAGCCCACTCTCGCGGTGCGCTCAGGCGCGAGGCCGATCGTCGGGGCCTGTTTTTGTCGGACGAGGTGATCGATCACTTGCTGCACCGCCATGCGCGCGACCTGAAGCATCTGATGGACCAACTCGATCGGCTCGACGAATTTGCGCTGATTCACAAGCGAGCGATCACCGTGCCCTTGCTGCGGCAGATGCTGATGGAAACGCATGACAACAGCCCGACCGGGGAATCACCTTGAATCTGTGCCTTTTTGATCTTGACGACACCTTGCTGCCGATTGACTCGGACCATGCCTGGGGCGAATTCGTGATTTCTCTGGGTTGGGTCGATGAAGCAAGTTTCCGGCGCGATAACGACCTTTTCTTTGCCCAGTACAAGGCGGGGCAGCTTGATGTCCATGGCTACATCGAGTTCGCCACTCGCCCGCTGCGCGAGCGCAGCCGCGAGGAACTGGAAGCCACCCACCGCCTGTTCATGCACAGGGTGATCGAGCCGCACCTGCACGACAGCGCCCGCGACCTGGTACGCCGGCATCAGACCGATGGCGAGCGGGTCGCGTTGGTCACCGCCACCAATGAGTTCGTCACGGCCCCGATCGCTGCGGCCTTCGGCATCGAGCATCTGATCGCCACGCGACTCGAGCGCGACGCGCGGGGTAGCATCACCGGGCGTATCGAGGGCGTTCCGAGTTACCGCGAGGGCAAGGTCCGGCGGGTCGAGGAGTGGCTTGCTGCGCAAGGTGCGTCGTGGGGTGACTTCGGGCGGGTCACGGTCTACAGCGATTCGCTCAATGACCTGCCCCTGCTCGAAAAGGCCACAGATCCCGTGGCGACCAATCCATCCCCCGCGCTGTCAGCGCTCGCCGGCCAGCGGGGGTGGCGCACTTTGAACCTGTTCACATGATCAAGAAGTTTCTCGACAAGCTCATGGGCAAGCCCGCCAAGACGTCGGCGGCGAGGGCGCCTCACGGTAAACGCGTCGAGGTGGCCAAGGCGGAGCACCAGATCGACGCCACGCTGGTCGATCACCGCGCCGTCAAGGTGGTCCAAACGCTGGTTGATGCCGGGCACGAGGCCTACATCGTGGGCGGCGCAGTACGCGACCTGTTGCTGGGGCTGCGTCCCAAGGACTTCGATGTGGCCACCGATGCCACGCCTGAACAGGTCAAGTCACTGTTCAGGCGCGCGTTCATCATCGGCCGCCGGTTTCGCATCGTGCACGTGGTGTTTGGTCGTGGCCGGCAGGACCTCGGGCTGAGCGAAGTCATCGAGGTGTCGACCTTCCGCGCCCTGATGGATGCGGCTGCTGCCGATCAGGTGGCTGGCAACGAAAAGACGTCCAAGGGCGAGATGGCCGGTAAAAGCCACGTGGTTGACGCCGAGGGCCGGGTGCTGCGCGACAACGTCTGGGGTCCGCAGATCGAAGATGCCGCGAGGCGCGACTTCACCGTCAACGCGATGTACTACGACCCGGTGCGCGAGATCGTGGTCGACTACCACGGTGGCATCAAGGACGCCAAGAAGAAGTTGCTGCGCATGATCGGCGATCCCGAGACGCGCTACCGCGAAGACCCGGTGCGCATCGTGCGTGCGGTGCGCTTCGCCGCCAAGCTGGGCTTCGAGATCGAACCCAAGACGCGCTCGCCCATTCAGGCGATGTCGGCGTTGCTCGAAAACGTGCCGCAGTCGCGCCTTTTCGACGAAATGATCAAGCTGCTGCAGACCGGGCATTCGCTGGCCAGTCTGGATGAACTGCGCAAGCAGGGCTTGCACCGCGGCACGTTCCCCGTGCTCGACACGCTGCTCGATGAAACCCGAGGCACCAAGGCACATCGCGAGTTCGTGCGATTGGCGCTGTCCGACACCGATCGGCGCGTGTCCGAAGGCAAGCCGGTGGCCCCGAGCTTCATGCTGGCTTGCATGCTGTGGCACGAAGTGCAGTCACGCTGGGATCAACTGAAGGCTGCCGGCGAGCCTGCCTTCGCCGCGCTGCAGCAGGCGGTAGAAGCGGTATTCGATGCGCGCATCGGCGACATCTCCGGGCGCGGCAAGCTCGCAGGAGACATGCGTGAGATATGGCTCATGCAGCCGCGCTTCGAGCGGCGTGTGGGCAATGCGCCGTTCACGCTGGTCGAGCAGCCGCGGTTCCGCGCCGGATTCGATTTCTTGCGCTTGCGTGCCGATGCAGGGGAAGCCGCCGGTGATCTGGCACGATGGTGGGAAGAATTCTCGCTGGCGGATGAGGACGAACGCCGCCGGCTGATGGATGTGGCGCGCGAGCAGGATGTCGCCCGGCGCCACAGCGTGCCAGCCGGAGAATCGTTGGCCGTGGCTCAGTCTGACCCAGCCAAAAAGCGCCGGCGCCGGCGTCGCAAACCAGCGGGCGAGAGCGGCGGGCCGGCTGAGGGCGCCACCGAGGCTGTGTGACCGCGGTCACCGTTTACGTCGGCTTGGGGGCCAATCTGGGCGATGTCCGCTCAACGTTGAGTGCGGCCTACGGCGACTTGCAGCAACTGCCGGGCACACACGGACACCGCTGCTCCCCTTGGTTCACCAGCAGACCTGTCGATGCGTGCGGCCCGGATTACCTCAATGCGGTCGCCTGCTTCGAGACCACGCTATCGCCCGAGTCGGTGCTGGCCGAACTCCAGCGCATCGAGGCCCGCCACGGGCGCGAGCGTTCCTACCGAAATGCGCCGCGCACCCTCGACCTTGACTTGCTGCTGCACGGGCAGTCGTCCATGAACACGCCGAATCTGACGGTTCCGCACCCACGCCTGCACGAACGAGCCTTCGTGGTGTTGCCCTTGGCAACGCTGGCGCCGGACCTTTTGGTTCCGGGCCGGGGTGCTATCCGTTTGCTGTTGCAGTCGGTGTCCGGGCAGGTGATTGAGCAGGTGCGCTGATCTCGGAGTCGGCTTCGTACTCGAAGTAGCGCTGTGCCGCAAAGGCGATCGTGGCCATCAGCACGCCTGAGCCAACCAGCAGGGCCAGCATCACGCCAAGAATGGCGCTCAAGCCACCCTCAGTCGCAGCCGAGTTGGGGTTGAAGCGAGCGTTCCACTTCTCGTCGGACGTGAGGCCATAGACGATGGCGGCGAGCATCGCCGCCGAGATGGTGCAGCCCAGCAGCGGGATCAGGATCCAGGCGAGTTGATCGTCCTGCCCGAGGGCGCGCATGCGCATCACGCCATACAGGCCGATGAGGGTGGGTGCCGGATGCAGCCAGCCCGGAATGTCACGAAAGCCATGCAGGTAGAACCGGTGCCAGCCCAGGCTTCCGCCGACGATGGCGATCCAGGTGGCCCAGGCCTTCGACTTGCTGACCGCCTTCGGCGTTGTCGTGGTGGTCATCACATTTGACCTTGCGGGTCGTTCTCAAACTGTGGCGGCGAGATCGCAGAGCTGGCGATTTGGGCTGGAGTTGATGTCACGGTGCTGGGCGTTTGTGGAGTGCCAGTTTACAATCGAGGGTTCTCGTGACGGCTGTCATTCTTTTGCCATCGGTGTTTGCCGGGGCGTAAGGTCCGGCGTATCTACGGCACGGAGCTTTTGGAGGCCTCTTGGCCGTCCTTTTTTCTGTTCTGCTCGACCGGAGTGTCTCCCGGATGCGGCGGGCAACCCATCATTCAAGGAAACAACGTGGTTGTGATTCGACTTGCTCGTGGCGGCGCCAAGAAGCGCCCTTTTTTCAACATCGTCGTGGCTGACTCTCGTGTGCGCCGCGACGGCCGCTTCATCGAGCGCGTCGGTTTTTACAACCCGGTCGCGTCTGGTGCCGAGCAGCCGCTGCGTGTGGCGTTCGATCGTGTCGAGTACTGGACCGGCAACGGCGCCCAGATGTCTCCCACGGTGGCCCGCCTCATCGACCAGGCCAAAGCCGCCGCGGTCTGAACCCGTCCATGGACGACGCTGGCCAGGCGCTGGCCTGGCCAGAGGACGCCATCGAAGTCGGCTGCATCACCGACGCTTGGGGCGTCAAGGGCTGGTTCAAGGTCAAGCCATTCTCTTCGGACCCGCAAGCGCTGTTTTCTTCTCGGCGCTGGTTTGTGCGGGCGTCCGAGTCGGTGGGGCCAGCCGGAAGTGTTAAGACCGTTGGCTTGCCCCCGCTTCTCAAGATCGTGGCGGTGAAGAGCCACGGCGACGGCGTTGTGGCACAAGCGCAGGATGTCTCCGATCGCGCCGGTGCCGAGGCCCTGCGCGGTGCGCGGCTGTTCATTTCTCGGGGCAGTTTTCCCACCGCTGCACCTGATGAGTACTACTGGGTCGATCTGCTCGGATTGGCCGTGTTCAACCGCGAGGGTGAGCATCTCGGAGACGTCGTGGGTCTCATCGACACCGGTCCGCACAGCGTGATTCGTGTGTTGCCCGCCGGTGCTGCCGAAGGTGCCGAGGAACGACTGATCCCATTCGTTGCCGCATTCGTCGACTCTGTGAGCCTGCCTCAGCGGCGAATCAGCGTCGATTGGGGTCTCGATTACTGATGCGCCCAGGGTCGTTCCCATGCGGTTTGACGTCATTACCCTTTTCCCCGAACTCTTCGCGCCGCATCTGACCCACGGCATCACGCGCCGTGCCTATGAGTCGGCGCAGGTGGATGTGCGCCTGTGGCCGCTGCGCGATTTTGCAGACGGTCACTATCGCCGTGTGGACGATCGCCCCTACGGAGGCGGACCCGGGATGGTTCTGCTGGCCGAACCGCTCGAGCGCGCGTTGGCAGCCGTTCGAGCCCGCCGGGAAGACGAACCGGTCGACCGCCGGCCGGTGGTTCATTTCACGCCCACAGGCCGGCGGCTCGATCAGCAGGTGGTCGCTGAGTTCGCCTGTGGTGCCGGGGCCGTGCTGCTTTGCGGCCGGTACGAAGGCATCGACCAACGATTTCTTGATCGTCATGTCGACGTGGAATTGAGCCTTGGCGACTTCGTCCTGTCGGGCGGTGAACTGCCGGCGCTGGCCATGCTTGACGCTGTTGCCCGGCTGCAAGACGGCGTGCTGGGTGACGCGCAGTCGCATCAGCAGGATAGCTTTTCAGACGGATTGCTCGAAGGCCCGCACTACAGCCGACCCGAATTGCTCGCCACCGACGACGGCACCTTGCCGATTCCGCCAGTGCTGCTGTCGGGAAACCATGCCCACATTGCGCGCTGGCGTCGGGAGCAGTCGCTTGCACTGACGGCGCGCCGGCGGCCGGATCTGATCGTTGCAGCCCGCGGTGCTGGCCGATTGAGCGCGCAAGACGAACTTTTTTTGGACACTCTGCGGTTACACTAGCGGGCTTTTCGATCCTCTGCCGCGTCCGGACCAGCGTGCTTCTCCTGGAAGCACCTCCAACCGGAATACCAATACTGCCAACACACGCGGGCAAGATCGCACGGAGAAACCATGAACCTGATCCAAACCCTCGAGCAAGAGGAAATCACCCGTCTGAACAAGACGATCCCCGCTTTTGCACCTGGCGACACCGTCATCGTCAACGTCAACGTGGTTGAAGGCACGCGCAAGCGAGTCCAAGCCTACGAGGGCGTGGTCATTGCCAAGCGCAATCGCGGTCTGAACTCCAGCTTCATCGCCCGCAAGATTTCCAGCGGTGAGGGTGTCGAGCGCACATTCCAGCTTTACAGCCCGCTGATCGCTTCGATTGAAGTCAAGCGCCGCGGCGATGTGCGCCGTGCCAAGCTGTACTACCTGCGCCAGCGCTCGGGCAAGTCGGCTCGCATCAAGGAAAAGCTGGGCTGATCCCGGCGGTCTGGCGTCTTCGCCTGACTTCGAAAGCCGCCTCACGAGGCGGCTTTTTCAATTCCCCATCCCATGCCGCTCATCTTCGACCCACAACGATTGCCCGTGTTGGCCGTCGACGATCACCTGCCGGCTGTGCCGATCGACAGGCTGTCGCCGCCTGCGCTGCGTGAGCGGTTTGCGAAGCCGCGGGTCTGGAGCCCTGAACTGATTGCCGAGCGTGCGCTGGGCAAGCGAGCGCCAGCCCACGCCTCGGTGCTGGTGCCGCTGCTCGATCGCGATGGTGGATTGACCGTGCTGCTGACGCAGCGGGCCGATCATCTGAGTGACCACCCGGGGCAGATCAGCTTCCCGGGCGGGCGGGCCGAACCTCACGATCTGTCGCCCGTCGAGACCGCTCTGCGCGAGGCTGAAGAAGAGATCGGGCTTGCAGCTCACCATGTCGAGGTGCTGGGCTGTCTGCCCACTTACACCACCGTCACCAGCTTTATCGTGACCCCGGTGGTCGGGATCGTCCAGCCTGACTTCTCGTTGCGTCTTGACCCATCCGAAGTCTCGGGAGTTTTCGAGGTTCCACTCGACTTCCTGATGGCACCCGCGCATCACCGGCGGCATGCGGTGGGTGAGGGCGATGAGGCCAGGGAGTTCTTCTCGATGCCATGGTCATCGCAGCATCCAGACGGGGCGCCACGCACCCGATTCATATGGGGCGCCACCGCGGCGATGCTGCGCAACCTCTACCGTTTTCTCTCTGCCTGAGGAGGCAAAGCCGGTCGGTATGATCGAACGCAATGAGTCTCTTCTCGGTTCTCCTTGCGCTGCTGCTTGAGCAGCTGAAGCCGCTTCAGCGTGGAACGGCCGTGCACGCGGCGCTCACGGCCTGGTTGCGTTGGGCGGCGCACACCTTTGATGCCGGGCAGCAGCGACACGCTTGGGTCGTCTGGCTGACCACCGTGGTGTTGCCTGCGGTGCTGGTGTCGCTGGTCTATGTCGCGGTTGCGCATTACAGCTTGCTGTTGGGCCTGGCGTGGAACGTGGCCGTGCTTTACCTCACCTTGGGGTTCAGGCAGTTCAGTCACTACTTCACCGACATTCGGGACGCGCTCGAACGCGACGACGAATTCACTGCTCGCAATCTGCTCACGGAGTGGCGCCACTTGGACATGAGCGAGCTGCCGCGCACTGAGTTGCTGCGCCATGTGATCGAGCACTCATTGCTGGCCGCTCACCGCCATGTGTTCGGCGTGTTCTTCTGGTTCGTGGTGCTGTCGTCGCTCGGGCTGGGGCCAGCCGGGGCCATCCTCTACCGCACGGCCGAGTTCGCCAGCCGCTACTGGGCCTATCGCAGTGAGACGGCGGCCGAGCCGACCAACGAGCGGTTGCTGCGGCTGTCGCAAAGACTGTTCGGGGTGATGGACCACTTCCCTGCGCGGCTCACCGCATTCGGCTTTGCGGTGGTTGGAAATTTCGAGGAAGCGGTCAACTGCTGGCGCCGGGACGCCGAACTCTGGCGGCACCCTAACGAAGGCGTCATTCTGGCTGCTGCGGCGGGCGCGGTCGGCGTGCAACTGGGCGGGCGTGCTGCACCCGGGGTGACGCCGGACCGGTCCAAGACGTTCACGCGAGGCGCTGGTGTCGATGATCTGGCCGCTGACGGTTCAACTTCCGGGGTACCGCCCGCGTCGGGTCATCTGCAAAGCATCGTGGGGTTAGTCTGGCGTTCTGTGGTGCTGTGGATGCTGTTGCTGGCCTTGCTCACACTGGCCAATCTGATTGGTTGATCCGATCGCTCCGAAGTGTGTGCTCGAGCCTTGCGCTACCAGCGCGTGCCTTCGAGTTCCTGGCGAATTTCGCCGTAGATCCGGTATCGCGATTCGCTGATCTCGCCGCGAGCCAACGCCTCGCGCACGCCACAGTTGGGTTCCTGGCGGTGGCTGCAGTTGTAGAAGCGGCACTGCGTGGCCGCTTCGCGCAGATCGGGCATCAGCCCCGGCAGGTTTTGCGCATCGATTTGCTTGAGTCCGAACTCCTGGAAGCCAGGCGAGTCGATGAGTCCCGTGCGGCGCTCGGCGTCCAGCCAGTACCACTGCGTTGAGGTCGTTGTGTGCCGACCTGAATTCAACGCCTGCGAGACCTCGCCGACTTGCGCACGCGCATCCGGAGCCAGCAGGTTGATGAGCGTGCTCTTGCCGGTGCCGCTGGGGCCCAGCACGAGAGAGGCGCGCTGGTCCATCAACGGACCGAGCACCGCACGTGATGCCTCAGGCTGCGTCTTGAGGGCGACTTCGAGCACGCGGTAGCCCATGTCCAGGTAAGGCTGCAAGCGCGCGCGTGCGGCCACGATCTGCGGCAGATCGGTCTTGTTGAGCAGGATGCTGACTTCAATGCCGGCGCTCTCGGCCGCGATCAGCGCGCGGGCCAGTTGCGATTCACTGAACACCGGCTCGCTGGCCACCATCACCAACACCTGGTCCAGGTTGGCAGCGAACGCCTTGGTCTTCCATTCGTCCTGCCGGAACAGCAGGTTGCGACGGGGCTCCAGCGCCTCGATCACGCCCTCGTCACCGGTGGCCTGCCAGCGAACCCGGTCGCCGACCACGCACAGGCTTTTTTTGCCACGCGGGTGGCAAATGATGCGTTCGCCCGCGTCCGATTCGACGATGTAGTGCCGCCCGAAGCCCGAAACGACCAGCCCCGTCTGGATGCCGTCACCGGCGCCTACCTTGCTCAAAACCCGGATCCGCTCATGCCTGCGCCACCACGGACGGCATCGCCGCCAGGCGCTCGGCAGCAGGCGGGTGCGAGTAGTAAAAGCGCGCGTACAGCGGATCAGGTGTCAGCGTTGAGGCGTTGTCTTCATAGAGCTTGAGTAACGCTGAAGCCAGGTCGCGCCCATCGGCATGGGCGCAGGCGTAGGCGTCCGCTTCGAATTCATGTCGACGCGACAGCCCCGCAAACAGCGGCGACACGAAGAAACCGAACACCGGCACGATCAGCATGAACAGCAGCAGCGACAACGCATCGTTGGGCGCTGCCATGGCAGGCTGCACGCCGAAGGCACCATAAAACCAGATCTGTCCCGACAGCCAGCCGAGCACAGCGAACGCGGCCAGGCTGATGGCGAACATCGACACCAACCGCTTCATGATGTGCTTGTGCTTGAAGTGCCCGAGTTCATGCGCGAGCACCGCTTCGACCTCGCCTGGCGACAACTTGGCCAGCAGCGTGTCGAAGAAAACCACCCGCTTGGCCGCACCAAAGCCTGTGAAGTACGCATTGCCGTGTGCCGATCGCTTGCTGCCGTCCATCACGAAAAAGCCCTTGGCCGTGAAGCCGCATTTGGCCATCAGCGCTTGCACACGGGCTTCAACGGCAGCATCGGCCAGCGGCTTGAAGGTGTTGAACAGCGGGGCAATCAGCGTTGGGTACACAACCATCGCCAGCAGGTTGAAGGCCATCCAGGCCGCCCACGTCCACAGCCACCACAGCGTACCGGTGCTGCCCATGATCCACAGCATGCCCGCCGCCAGCGGCAGCCCGATCAGCACGCCGAGCAGCAGGCCCTTGACGGCGTCGGCAAGGTACAGCTTCCATGTCATGCGGTTGAAGCCGAAGGTCTGCTCGATGCGAAAGGTGCTGTACAGATCGAACGGCAGTTCGAGCAGCGAGCCGATCAGCGTGAACGCCGTCAGCAGCGCTAACTGGTAGGCCATGCCGCCGAAGCGCGGGCGCACGGTCTCGATGAGCACGTCGTTGAGCCAACCGAGGCCGCCCAGCAGCGTCCAGCCGATGAGCACCGCTGCGCTGAAGGCCATCGTCCACAAGCCGAAGCTGCTCTTGGTCAGCGTGTAGCGAGCTGCCTTGCGGTGGGATTCCAGCGGCACCGTGCCGGCAAACGCGGCGGGCACGACATCGCTGTGGGCTGCCACATGACGCATCTGCCGGCTGGCCAGCCAGAACCTTGCCATCAGGGAGATGAGCAGCGCACCCGTGAACACGAGGGCGAGCATCAGGGCGCGGTTGAAGGGCTGGTCAGTTGGCGGCATGGCTGCGCAGTGTAGGGCGGCGAGAATCGAGACAAGGAGCTTCAGACATGACCACGACATTGACCAAGAGCGAGAACAACCTGATCTGGATCGACCTCGAGATGACGGGGCTGTACCCGGCCACCGACCGCATCATCGAAATCGCGGTGATCGTGACCGACCCGCAACTCAACGTGCGCATCGAAGGGCCCACGCTGGCGGTCCACCAAAGCAATGCAGCCCTGGATGCGATGGACGCCTGGAACAAGGGCACGCACGGGCGCAGCGGCTTGATCGACCGGGTCAAGGCCTCCACCCTCGACGAGGCGCAGGCCGAAGCGCAGATCATCGCGTTTCTCAAGGAACACGTGCCAGCGGGCAAGTCGCCCATGTGCGGCAACAGCGTGTGTCAGGACCGCCGCTTCCTTGCCAACTACATGCCGGCGCTGGAGACGTTCTTCCACTACCGCAACCTCGATGTCAGCACGCTCAAGGAACTGGCCAAGCGCTGGAAGCCCGGCATCATGGACGGCTTCAAGAAGGCCCAGGCGCACACCGCAATGGCCGACATTCGCGAGTCCATCGAAGAGCTCGCCTACTACCGCGAGCACTTTCTGGCCCTGTGAGCGTGCAGCAGCCGGCGGGTCAGATCAGTAGTTGATCCCCATGGCGTC
This sequence comes from Burkholderiales bacterium, assembly GCA_947452135.1. Taxonomy (GTDB): domain Bacteria; phylum Pseudomonadota; class Gammaproteobacteria; order Burkholderiales; family Burkholderiaceae_C; genus PBB1. The sequence goes on along the minus strand of CANGBT010000015.1, from coordinate 5,122 downwards.
GCGCACTTCACCCATCGTCTGGCGCGCTACCGTGCGCGCCCGTTCGGTGCCAGCGTCGACGATCCAGTGCACCTGTTTCGGGTTGGTGAGGTAGGTTTCGGCGCGCTCTCGCCAAGGCTGCTGCTCGCGCAGGATCGCGTCGATGACCGGCTGTTTGCACTCGAGGCAGCCAATGCCAGCCGACTTGCAGCCGGCCGCTGCCCACTGCTTGGTCTCAGCGTCCGAGTAGACCTGGTGAAACTGCCACACGGGGCAACGATCCGGGTCCCCCGCGTCGGTGCGGCGTACCCGTTGCGGATCGGTTGGCATGCGCTTGACCTTGCGCTCGACCTCGGCGGGCTCTTCGCGCATCGCGATGGCGTTGCCGTAGCTCTTGCTCATCTTGGCGCCATCAAGGCCCGGCAGCTTGCTCACTTCGGTCAGCAAGACGGCGGGCTCGTGCAGGATGGTCTTGCCGGTGCCGCGCAAAAAAGCGTCGAGCCGTTCGCGGTCGTCTGCGCTCAGCGCGCCGCCTTCAGCGATCAGCGCGCGGGCCTGCTCCAGTGACTCGTCGCTGCCTGTCTCCTGGAAGGCCTTGCGCGCGGCGCTGAAGGCCTTGCCGTCGGCCTTGCTCATCTTCTTGACGACCGCCTGGGCCAGCGCCTCCGAATCGGCTTCGCGGCCGTAGAGATGGTTGAAGCGGCGCGCCACCTCGCGGGTGATCTCCACGTGCGGCGCCTGGTCTTCACCCACCGGCACGAACGCCGCCTTGTAGATCAGGATGTCCGCGGCCTGAAGCAAGGGATAGCCGAGAAAGCCGTAGGTCGCGAGGTCGCGGTCCTTGAGCTTTTCCATCTGGTCCTTGTAGGTCGGCATGCGCTCAAGCCACGCGAGCGGCGTACCCATCGCAAGCAAGGTGAACAGTTCGGCATGCTCGGGAATGCGGCTCTGGATGAACAGCGTTGCCTTTTCCGGGTCGACGCCCGCGGCCAGCCAGTCGATCACCATGTCGTAGACGTTGCGCTCGATCACCTCACGGTTTTCGTAGTGCGTCGTCAACGCATGCCAGTCGGCCACGAAGTAGAAGCAGTCGAAATCCGCCTGCAGCCGCACCCAGTTTTTCAAGGCGCCGTGGTAGTGGCCCAGGTGCAGGGCCCCCGTGGGTCGCATGCCGGACAAGACTCTTTGATTCATGGGCGTGCTCTGAGGTGAGGGTCGCGATTGTAGGTTTGGCCACGACGGCCGGGCCGATACACTGCGGCGCGCCTGCGGCCTGTCGCGCCCCACTTACCCATGAAAAACATAGTCATCCTCATTTCCGGCCGCGGCTCCAACATGATGGCGATCGCCGAAGCTTGCGCCGCCGAGGGCTGGAACGCGCGCATCGCCGCCGTGATCAGCAACAAACCCGACGCGGCAGGGCTGGCAGGTGCGGCACGGCTGGGCATCCCTACGGCTGTCGTCGATCACCGTGCGCACACAGACCGAATGGCATTTGACGCAGCCCTGGCTGGGGCCATTGATGCATTCGCCCCGGATCTGGTGGTGCTGGCCGGCTTCATGCGCATCCTGAGTGCCGAGTTTGTGAACCGCTACGCCGGGCGCATGCTCAACATTCATCCTTCGCTGTTGCCGGCGTTTACCGGCTTGCACACCCACCGCCGGGCGATCGATGCCGGCTGCAAACTTGCTGGGACCACGGTTCATGTGGTCACGCCCGAGCTGGACCATGGCCCCATCGTCGCGCAGGCGGCGGTGCCCGTTCTGGAAGGCGATACCGAAGAAACGCTGGCGGCGCGCGTGACGACGGCGGAACACATGCTGTACCCGCGAGTGGTGCGCTGGTGGGTTGAAGGCGAGCTGGACTTCAGCGGCGCCGGTCGCATCGCCCATCGCAGCGGCGCTGCGCAGTGGCTGGTGTAGATCGGGAATCCCGCTTGCGCGAGGGCCGTCACCGATAATCGACCGGATGCACCCCAACGCTCTCGTCGAACTTTCCACCGAACTCCTCCACAGGGTCCTGCAATTCGAATCCCCCGCCGACCGGGTGGTCTCGGATTTCTTCCGCCAGCACCGCGCGCTGGGCATGCGCGAGCGGCACACGCTGGCTGAAACCACCTACACGGTGCTGCGGCAGCGGCTTCTCTATCAGCATTTGGCACAGTCCGGCCGCGGTGAGATGGAACGCAGGCTGGTGCTGCTGGGTTGGCAGGGCAACGCAGCCTTTCTGAGAGCAGCGCTGGTCGATGGCGAGGCACAGTGGCTCGAGAAGGTCGAGTCCATCGATCGCGCCGCCTTGCCCGAGCGCTTGCGCCACAACCTGCCCGAGTGGCTCGCGGAACGTCTGAAGGCCGAGGTGGCCGAAGATTTCTGGCCGCTCGTCGAGTCGCTCAACAGCAACGCACCGCTCGATCTGCGCGTCAACACTTTCAAGGCCAAACGCGAGCAGGTGCTGGCTGAGTTTGCTGCGGCAGGCATCGAGGTCACGCCCACGCCTTATTCGCCGTGGGGTTTGCGTGCGCAGGGCAAGCCGGCGTTGCACAAGCTCGATGTGTTCATGCGTGGTGATGTCGAGGTGCAAGACGAGGGCAGCCAGCTGCTCGCGCTGCTGATCGAGGCCAAGCGCGGCGAGATGGTGGTCGATTTCTGTGCTGGTGCTGGCGGCAAGACGCTGGCGCTCGGCGCGTCGATGCGCAACACGGGGCGCCTTTACGCCTTCGACACCTCAGGCCACCGGCTAGCTGCGCTCAAGCCGCGGCTGGCGCGCAGTGGTTTGTCGAACGTGCATCCGGTGCAGATCGCCCATGAGCGCGATGACCGCATCAAGCGCCTGGCCGGCAAGATCGACCGGGTGCTGGTGGACGCGCCGTGCTCGGGACTGGGAACGCTGCGGCGCAACCCCGACATGAAGTGGCGGCAATCGCCCGAGGCTGTCGATGAACTGCGCGTCAAGCAAACGGCCATCCTCAACAGCGCAGCGCGACTGACCAAGTCCGGCGGCCGGCTGGTCTACGCCACCTGTAGCTTGCTTCAGGCTGAAAACGAAGACATCGCCGATGCCTTTTGCGCAGAGCACTCCCGGGAGTTCAAACGCGTTCCTGCCGAGCAGGTGCTGTGCGGTGCACACGTCGAGCAGGCCGCCTCCCTGGTGCAGGGGCCAAACCTGCGACTTTGGCCTCAAAAGCACGGCACTGACGGATTTTTCGCTGCTGTCTGGCAACGCATCTGAACGATTCGGCCCATACCGGGTCAACTTGATGGCAGGTAGCGCAATGGGCTGTTGAGCAGAAGCACCGCCACCTACAATTGACGGCTGAATTTGTCTCGGAAAACTGGACACATGAACATATTGACGATGTTGGCGGATGGCCTCCTGAACTGGCTGGAGCATGGACTGCTGCACGCGACTTGGTGGCAGATCGTGATCTACACCCTGGTGACGACGCACTTCACGATCGCTTCGGTCACGATCTTCCTGCACCGCTCGCAGGCACACCGCTCGGTGGACCTGCATGCGATCCCCTCGCATTTCTTTCGCCTGTGGCTGTGGTTGGGCACAGGCCAGGTGACCAAGGAGTGGGTGGCGATCCACCGCAAGCACCACGCCAAGTGCGAGACGGTCGACGACCCGCACAGCCCCCAGATCTACGGCATCAAGAAACTGCTACTGGAGGGTGCCGAGCTTTATCGCGCGGAGTCCAAGAATCTGGAGACGCTTCAAAAGTACGGCCATGGAACACCCGATGACTGGATGGAGCGCCACTTCTACGGCAACAACAACTGGCTGGGTGTGGGCCTGATGCTGGTGATCAATCTGGTGCTTTTTGGGGCCGCCGGCCTGACCGTCTGGGCGGTCCAGATGGCCTGGATTCCCGTGACAGCAGCCGGCATCATCAACGGTTTGGGCCACTGGTGGGGGTACCGAAATTTCGAGGCCTCTGATGCGTCCACCAACATTTCCCCTTGGGGCATCATCATCGGCGGCGAGGAGTTGCACAACAACCATCACACGTACCCGACGTCAGCGAAGCTGTCGATCAAGCCCTATGAGTTCGACTTGGGCTGGGCTTACATCCGCACGCTCGAAATCTTTGGCCTGGCACAGGTGCGCAAGACTGCTCCGGTGCTGCGGCTGGGGGAGGTCAAGCCGGTCGCCGACTCGAAGACCTTGGAGGCGCTCATCGCCCACCGCTACGAGGTCATGGCCAAGTACGCGAAACACCTGCGCGAAGAGTGCCGCAGCGAACTGGCTCGGCTCAAGGCCGAAGGCGCCCAGAACACCGCACGCTGGAAGGATATGCACCTGGCGCAGCGCTGGCTGCACCGTGATGCAGACAAGATTCCTCATGCTGTGCAGGAGCGCATGGTCTCGGTCTGTGATCAGCATGCGGTGCTGGCCAAGTTGGTATCCATGCGCGAGGAACTGCGATCGCTGTGGACACGCACCAATGTGTCAGCCGATCAACTGGTGACGGACTTGCAGGCTTGGTGCCGCAAGGCCGAGGAGAGTGGCATCGCCGAACTGCAATCGTTCGCGATCCGCCTTCGCGCCTCGCAAGCCTGAAGGCTCGGTTCAGTTCTGGCACCCGGTGGGTGCCAGACAGCCAACAAAAAACCCGCTGGGCACGCATGCCGAGCGGGTTTTTTGTTGGAGCGGGCTGGTTTAACGCAGCTTCGTTTCCTTGTACATCACGTGCTTGCGAGCCTTGGGATCGAACTTCATGATTTCGATTTTCTCAGGGGTCGTCTTCTTGTTCTTGTCGGTCGTGTAGAAATGACCTGTGCCGGCTGACGATTCCAGCTTGATTTTTTCGCGTCCACCTTTTGCCATGATGCGCTCCTAATCAGATTTCGCCGCGGGCGCGAAGGTCAGCAACGACCTTCTCGATACCCACCTTGTCGATCAAACGCAGCGCCGCATTGGAAATGCGCAGCCGCACCCAGCGGTTCTCGGTTTCGAGCCAGAACCTGCGGTACTGCAGGTTCGGCAGAAAGCGCCGCTTGGTCTTGTTGTTGGCGTGGGAAACATTGTTTCCCGACATCGGGCGCTTGCCCGTGACTTGACAGACGCGTGCCATGACGCTGCTCCTGTAGATGTATGTTTCAGATCGCTGAAGCAACTTGCCAAAAGCAAACTTGCTTC